>CBINDO010000032.1:0-43694 GCA_966249405.1 uncultured bacterium
TCAACTCGGCCCACGTTGTGGCGATGGCATCACCCAGCCGGAAGGCATGGAGCAGTGCGACGACACGACCAACATCAAGGGCTACGCCACCGACAACAACCCGGGCACCTGCGGTCCGCAATGCCAGCTGCCCAAGCGTTGTGGTGACGGCGTGCTCGACAGCGGCTTCGGCGAAGAGTGTGACCTCGGGGACGCGGGCAACACCGGCGCGTACGATGGTTGCACGGCGGAGTGCAAGCTTGGGCCGCGTTGCGGCGACAAGGTCAAAGACGAGGGTGAGGCGTGCGACGACGGCAACCGACGCAACCGCGACGGCTGCGACGTGCAGTGCCAATTCGAACGCGGCGCGCTGTAATCGCGGCAACCCGTTTTCCTCGCTGGGGCCCACGTCGAGTGGGCCCTTTCGCTTTTTGTGGTGCACTCATTCTTTCTGGGCGCAATCGGCAGCCGGTTGTCAGCGCCGCGCGATCGTGACAAGCCTCCCCCATGTCGGGACGCGAGCCGCCCAAACGAACCGAGAGTGTTTTTGCGATCTTGATCTCGTTGCAGGGGCGGCGGCTCTATCGTGAGACGCGTGGACTCGAACGGCAGTTCCCCGCCGCGACGACGACGACGACACCGGTTGGCAGCTTCGTCATCGTATCCGTGGGCGATGATGGGTCCGCACGCGAGCAAGAGCTACTCGCCGCCCCCGAAACGGCTCTACACGAGCTGTACGTGATCTTGGCCCAAGCGGGACTTTCCCCCTGCTTCCCGGTTGCCGTCGAATACGAAGTCGAGGGCTGGTTGAGAGAGCCCGGGCTCGATGACACGACGCTCCAATCGATGGAGGCGCTCCCTTTCGTCACGATTGATGGCAGACACAGCAAAGATCTCGACCAAGCGCTGTGCCTGACCAAAACCGATGGGACGATAACGGCTTACTACGCCATTGCCGACGCTTCGTATTACGTGCGACCTGGCACTGCCCTGTTCGACGAAGCGATGGCGAGAGGCGCCAGCTACTACTTGCCTGGCGTCATGATCCCGATGTTGCCGAAGGCGCTTTCGGAGGGTCTCATCTCGCTCAATCCCGGAGTTGCTCGGCGGGCGCTGGTGTTTGCGATGCGCCTCCGAGCCGACGGCACGGTCACGGACACCCAAGTGACGCGGGCGCGAATCGTCAGCCGGGCGAAGCTCCACTTCGAGCAGGTACAAGCCTTCTACGACGCCCCGGCTCAATCGGATCTGTCTCACGCCGTGTACGCCGAATCGCTGACGCTCCTCGCGGAGTTCGCCGCGCTGCGTGCCTCCCTGGCCCTCGAACAAAACATCGTGCGTTATCGACGCGCCGAGGTCGAGACGCGCTTGTCCGACAAACTGGTGAGACGTTTCGTCGTCACTCGAGCGATCCGTAGGCCGATCGAAGCTCACAACGAAGAACTGTCCCTACTTTGCAACTCCGAGGGCGCGCGGCTGCTCGAACAGGCCAGCCACAAACCGCTGATCGAGCCCATCTTCCGGGTCCATCCTGCCCCGGAGCACAAGCCCGTAGAAGCGTTTCGCAGCATGACCGTCCGCCTCGCGGAGCTGCACGGATTGAGTGAGCCATGGGTATGGGAGGTTGGGCAACCGCTGGCCCGGTACCTGACGCAACTTCCCAGCGAACCACGTGCGCTCGCCGAAGCGATTCAACGCCAAGCCGTGATGCTCAACGTTGGCTCTTCGTTCCGAGCCGCGCCTGGCAGCCACTTTGGTGTTGGCTCCCAGGTTTATGGCCGCTTCAGCGCCCCGATGCGCGAGATCGTGGGGATCTTCCTGCACCGCGAGTTGACCCAAGCGCTCGGACACGGGCCGACGGACGACGATATTCTGCGCCAAGCGGTGATCGAACGCGCGAACGAGGCCCGGGCAACCCAGAAACGCGCGACGAACGCGAGCAACTTGCTCGTCTTGGACCAAATCTTCGGCGACCACTTGCGCGACGGCGACACCTCGGCGCCAATATGGGCGAGCGTGGTGGGGCTCACGCCGTCCAAGGTCCACGTTGTCCTGGAGGAACCAACCGTCGACGCCAAGATCCACCTCGCCGATCTCCGTCAACAGTGGGGCTCGTCGGTCAAGGTGACCGCCGACGGCTGTCTGCTTCAAGTAGCAGGTGAACCGAAACTCCGCTTGGGTGACCGAGTCCGAGTACTCGTGTTGGGTCACGACGCGACGCGGGCACACTGGCAACTCGGCATCGCGGAATCGGACTTAGGCGCTCCGTAAGCTAACGCATACGTCGGCGGCGCGCGCGACTTCGCAACACCAGCAACGGAAGCGCGATGGCGAGGCTGGCGAGCGTCCAAGGTCGCACCGGCGCGACCATGGCGCCCGCGCCGGCGGTTGCGCAACGACAGCCGGACTGCACTTTGGGCGGCGCTGGACGGGTCTCCACCGCGCCGCTGCTCGTGCTCACGGACGTGCTGCTCGGCACCTCACTGCTGGCCGGCGGCTTGGTCTGGGCCCCGTTCGACTCGTTGCCGCTGTCGCGTGTCTCACTAGGCCCAGGTATGGGTCCCGCGGCATCGGGGAAATCGACTTCGAAGAGCTTCGGCCACAACTTACCCGTGATGTAGAAACGTGAGTTGTCCGGCAAGTACGCGATGCCGTTCAATACGTCCGCGTTGGCGGCCTCTTCGCTCGACAGCAGACCGTCTACCAGGATTGTGGCAGCGACGACGCCCGAGGCTGGATCAATCTTCACGATTTGTTTGGTCTGCCAAACATTGGCGTACACCCAACCATTGACACACTCGAGTTCGTTGAGCTGACGCAAACTCGAGCCGTCACGAGTGACGTTGACGGAGCCGATCATTTCGAAGGTGTTGGGGTCGCGGAAAAACAACGAGTTCGTGCCGTCACTCATGACCAACCGCTGGCCATCGAAGCACAACCCCCACCCTTCCCCGGAATAGTCGAACGAACCGCGGGATTCGAACGACGATACGTCGTAAACGTGGGCCACGCCATTCTTCCACGTGAGCTGGATCAAGCGGTCGTCGACCTGGGCCAGTCCCTCACCAAACTCGGAAGCGGCAAGCGTGATGCTCTGTTGCACCGTCCCCGTCGACAGCTCGACGCGTCGCAGCGAAGAAGTGCCGTAGAGGCCGGTGCTTTCGAACAGCTGGCCTTGGTGGAAGAGCAAACCCTGAGTGAACGCCTCGGGGTCGTGCGCGTACGTCTGGTGTACGACAGGCGTCACCGTCACGGCCGCACTTAGCGGGCCGCCCCAGGCGCTCGTAGCCAGCAGCGCGAGGCCGGCGCGCAGCCAGGTAAGCACACGGTGAGTCGAAGCGGTCATGGTCGGGTTTCGAGTTGGTTCAAGGAGTCTTCGGGGCGGGCGCGCCCGGACCGGCCTGACCCGTGGGCTGAGGAGCGGCCTTCACTCGAGGTGGCACGACGTACGGGGCGTTGCCGCTGGGTATCGATTTCGGGTTTACGGGGCCGGGTGCGACTTGTCCTCCCTTCAGCTTGGCTCCGACGCTGCGTACGACACGCTCGGCGGCGCTCTTGATCCGCTTGTCCTCGACGCTCAGGTACTTCTCCGCGAGCTTGACCGTCGCGTCGTCTGGAAACTGCAAACCTATTCCCAGCAAAGCAAATTGGCGCGTGTCGGCTGGGAGCTTCACGTCGGCGACCACTTGTTCGAGGATGCTCCGGAGGCGCGTGCATTGTTCGGTACTGCCGTGAGCTTGGCCGCGGTGCGCGACACAGGTTTGATCGAAGCCGCGAACGACGGCAGCGTTCAGCGTGCCGTCCTTCTGCTGCTTCTGAGTCGCCGTCAACGCCGCGTCGAGGTGTTCGCCACCACAGGCAACGAGTTGAGCCATCGCCTTGCCAGCGACGGGCCCGCGCGGGTCCTGCGCCAGTGGTTTGACGAACTCGCAGATGCGCTTGAGATCTTGTGGCGTTTGTCCGGCCATGCGCCGCAATGCTTCGATCGCCGAAGCGGCCACACGTTCATCCGATCCGGCAACTAGCGACTGAATCTTGGGAAGCTCCGCCAACGTGCCGTATCGCAACAGATACACGTAGGCGGAAGCGCGCACGTCTTTTGCGGGGTGCTCGTCGAGCACCTTGTAGAGTTGTGCCTGTTGTCCCGTCAGCATCGCGGCGTGCACGGCGGCGGGCGCGACTTGAGTTACTTGCCGTTCTGGCAGCTTCTCGAGGAGGGCGAGCAGCTTGGTCGCAGCTTCCTTGTTCACCTCCTCCGGCTTACTGGTACCGAAGCTGTTGCGGAACGCCGACTCGAACAACTTGGAAGCCACGACACTCCGCTTCTTGTCGGCAGAGCCGAGCGCCTCGACGAGCGTTGGAAACGCGTCGGTGCGCGACAACTTGCCGGTGTTGAAGTCGCGAATTGCCGTTTGCTTCTCGTTGTTCTCGCACTTGCTGATGACTGCGTGCTCTTCGTTGAAGCTGCAATGCTGCACGACGCGCGCGATGGCAGCCTCGATGGGGTCCGAAGGTTCGGGCTCGACCTGCTTGGCTTCAGCCGCTTCCGAGGCGGCTGCCGGCGCGGCCTTGGGGGCCGTTTTGCGCGAGCAACCCGCAGATGACGCGCCCAGCGCGGTCAAACACGCCAGCACGAACGCCAGGCGGCGCGGAGCTCCTGCAATCGAATGCCCTACATCGTAGATGGATTGTGCCGTCATAACGGCACACCGATTAGGCGAGAACCAGCCCCCTTTCAAGCAAACTCCCGCGACGTCACCGCTTCGTCGCACCGGAAAATGGGGCGAGCGGTGTCACTCGACGCCCAACCTCCGCAGCGCCTTTTGAACCTGCTTGAGCTGCTCTTTCGCCTGATGTACGTGTTTGGACAGCTTTCGAACCTCCGCCCGCGACAAGGACGAAAGCTCGTCGAGGCCGTCCAACATCGACTGGCGCCGGAGCGCTGCCAACGCTTTGACGACCCCGGGCTTGCGTGGTCGGGTCACCCGGCCGGTCCGCAACGTGGTCTCGCGGAGTTGTTCGACGCTCAAGCCCTCGCGATCGACTTGGCGCAGCCAATGACGTTGCTTCGAGCGAGGTGCGTTGGTGAGTTGTAGCAGATGGCCAGCGCGCACATCGCCGAGCGGTGGCTCCAAACCCAAACTACGGCACGTCTCGTAGGTTTGCACGCACCTGGCCAAGGTAGCGAAACTCGCCGCCTGCAACACCTCTTTCTGCAGCCGCCGCAGACTCCAAGGCTTGCGAGATTTGCGGGTGTTGCGATTGCCGCCGTGGACCACCTCGACGATCAACCGACCGACCTCGAACGTGTCGTCGGCGGTGAGCTGCTGAGAGGCATCGAGCAGCGGGCTCGGCCATGGTAAGGCCAGCAGTTCATCAGACGTCAAAAGGCGCCACGACTGCGCCGATGACGGCCCTTCCGAATCCGCCCGAGCGCTAGCGACCCTGCGTTGCGGTTTCGTGGCCCGGAGCGCCTTGGTCGCAGTCCCGCGTTGCACGTTCGTCGTCATCATCGGCAGCTAGGTAACCATTGGGCGGCGCCGCCAGGCAGTCGCCCGAGCAACTTCGCTTTGCGAGGCGGGAGTGTTTCATTGTACGTTCCGTGGCCAGGCACGGCGCCTGGGAGAATAACGATGGCCAGGTACACGCTGATCGCACCCGATGCTCCGGGATCCGAGGGTTCCGCCTCTACCACCGCTCGCTCGGTAATCTGCGACGTCAATCTGGCGTCGAGTCGAGCTGAAAGTCGGGACGCATCACAGGCGTCAGAGCTCGAGATCCTGGTCGATGGGAAACCGACACGCGCCCGCCTGCTTTCGGCCGGCCCTCCTTACCTGTTCTCGATTGGCGGTAAACCCTACGAAGTCGTGATCGAGAAACCGGGTGAATACAGGGTGGTGAACAGCGGGCTCACTCTGCGCTTGGCGAGCGGCACCGCCAAACGCGCTCCGGCGTCGTCGTCAGCCTCTTCACTCGTCGCCCCAATGCCTGGGAGGGTCGTGCGGGTGACGTGCAAGCCGGGCGATGTGGTGGAGGCCGGCGCGCCACTCGTGGTGCTCGAAGCCATGAAGATGGAAAACGAGCTGGTCGCGCCGGCACGGGGCCGAATCAAGGAGATATTGGTTCGAGAAGGAAGTGCCGTCGAGGCTCGTGCAAAACTCGTCACCTTGGCAGAACCTTGACGCCGCCCCGGGTTCACGGATACGTGACCAGGTGGATGGCAAAGAAGTTACACCTCGTCCACGGGCCGACTCCCGTGCAGACACACGCGGCGCTCAACCGACTGCTCGAGTGCGAAGTCTGGCTCAAACGTGACGACATGACGGCGGGGGCCGAAGCCGGGAACAAGATCCGCAAGCTCGAGTACTTGTTGGGCGACGCGCTCGGTCAAGGCGCGGACACGGTGATCACCTGCGGCGGCACGCAGTCCAATCACGCCCGCGCGACGGCGCTATTGAGTCGCCAACTGGGGCTGCACTGCACGCTTATCTTGCGGAGTGAAGACGACGAGGATCGAGCACTGGTCGGCAATCTGCTCCTGTCTCACCTGGCGGGGGCATCGATCCGGTTCGTCACGGCCGCCGAGTACTCCCAGCGCGTAACCCTGCTCCAGGCGGTTGCGGATGAACTGCGGCACACCGGCGCCAAACCGTACGTAATCCCGGAGGGAGGGTCGAACGGGCTGGGAGCTCTCGGCTACGTCGACGCGATGGAGGAGGTCCGCAAACAAGCGCAGCTCGGGCTGCTGCCCGAAGTCGTCGACAGCGTTGCGTTTGCGTGTGGCTCCGGTGGGACGGCAGCCGGCGTCGCGCTCGGGATTGCTCATTTTGGTGTCGCAAAACGCGCGGACGCGTTCGCCGTGTGCGACGACAAGGCCTACTTCGAGCAGAAAGTCGCCGACATCGTTGCCGAAGCTACCCGCAGGCGCCCCGAACTCGGTAGCCCCCTCCGACTCAACATCCACGATGCCTACAAGGGGCCCCGATACGGCGTGATGAGCGAAGAACAGCTCGAGTTTCTACGCTTGGTGGCGCGGGAGACGGGGCTCGTCTTCGACCCCGTCTACAACGGCAAGGCGCTCTTCGGTCTATCGCAGCTCGAGGACAAGCCGAATAGTGTCCTGTTCCTCCACACGGGAGGCCTACCGGGGTTACTCGCGCGGCCGGCCGTGCTCGTTGCCCCGCAGCCACCAGATCGCGCTCCGGCGGAACCGGGTCCCGACGTACGAGAAGCGGAACCGGCGGATCCCGCCGTCATTTGACGCTCACTGTGGCTTGACCTTGACGACCCGGAGTTTCGAGCGAAACGCCTTCATGCGCTCGAGGTGCTGCTCAGACAACGCCGCGTCTTTGACGAGGTTGTTGGTCTCGCCGGGGTCCTTCGCCAAGTCGTAGAGCCCGACGGGACGGCTGTTGCTCGTAATCATCTTCCAGTCTCCGGAGATGAACGCCTGACGGTCACCGTTGTAGGGTCCAGCGGGCATGTCGATGAACACGTCGCGCGCTGCCGGTGTCTCACCGGCCCACTCGGGTAGCAGAGTTTTTCCGCTGAGAGCATCATCGCCGCTCGGGGCCGGCACGCCGAAGACGTCGAGCACCGTAGGCACGATATCGATCGCGCTGCGGCGCTCGATGATGCGGCGTGGCGGCTGCCCGGGCACGTACACGAGCAGCGGTACGCGAACCAACTCCTCCCACAGCTCGAAGCCGTGGCGGATCAACCCGTGCTCACCGAACGCTTCGCCGTGGTCACTCGTGATGATCACAACCGTGCGCTTTCCGAATGGCGATTGCTCGATGGCTTGCAACAGACGACCGATGTGGAAGTCGGTGAACGCGATCTCGCCGTCGTAACGAGCGCGGCCGTTATTGCCGAAGTCGAACTCCGCATGGGGGACGTATTCGGCGTGCGGATCGAGATAGTGCACCCACATGAAGAGCCGTTGGGCCGCACGTTCGGGCTTCTGGAGTAGCGCGATCGCCGCGTCGCTCAGCTGTTCACTGTTTACGGTCTTGTCGCCTTCCCCCTGGGGTCGGGTGGGCGCAGCCGACATGTCGAGCACGTCGAAACCGCGCCCGAGGCCGGTGTCGGCCTTGAAGTACCAGTGCCCCTGCACACTCAAGGTGAACACGCCGTGGCCCTTCAAGCGCTCCTGGACCATGCGGTCTTGCTCGGGGTACTTGTTGAAGTGCATCCAACCGCGGTTCGTTTCGCTCCCGTACTTTCCAATCAGCATCGGCGCGAGGCTCTTGCTGGTGTAGGATGCGAGGGAATATGCGCGCTCGTAGACCAGCGCGCGTTTGGCAAACGAGTCGATGTTGGGAGAAATGGGCCGGTGGTAGCCGGTGAAGCCCAAGTCGTGTCGCAACGTATCTACGCTGATGAGCACGACGTTCCAGTCCTTGGTGTCCAATCCGGAGATTCGCTCGGGTGGGGCCGCGGAAGCATCGGCGGGAGGTGATGGCGCAGGCGGAGACACGTCTGCCGTCACGGTTGCGTCCCTGCCCGAACAGTCCTCGTCGATGCCATTACCGGGTACGTCGACGGCCTCGGGGTTGACCTGAGGCGAACCATCGTCGCAATCACCGCCGCCGAACCTACCGGCAAAGCCGTCGCGATCGTCGTCGGATCGCTTCTGATAAGCTCGCAGACTCGGGGATGCGAGCCGCGTCTCACGTTCGATCTGGAGCGCTACGTCCGAGGGCGTCCCCGCGCTGCGAACGAACGCGACCAAGGCGACGACGACTCCTACGGCGCCCGACCACGCTGGCAGGCGCGCCAGATACCAGGGCAACTGGTAACCTATCACAAACATCAGTGCGCCGTAAAGCGGCAGAGTGAGGTCGAGCTCCTCACGGCGAAAGACGCCCCACATCCCGAGCGGCCCCCCGGCGCCGCTCGTCTCCCCCATGACGATGACGCTCACCGTAACCAGGACAGCACCCAGACCCAGCGCCACACTCGAGACGGGAGCAGTTCGTTGTCCGAGCACCCGTACTGCCCATGTGACGATCCCAGCCAAGACAGCGCCAACTGCCAATACCGCCAAGGCCAACGTGGCGGCCCCGCGCTGCCACGTTGCTTCCGCCGTCAATCCTGCGAGCCCGACGGAGCCAACCAAAAGCGCGCCGACGACGATCGCCCAACAACCCAGGGCAACGGCAAAGGCAACTCGTCGACCCCACGCGGAGTTCGCGTTCGCATTCTCGAGCAACCGAGCCACGCCCCAGGGACTCGCTGGCTCCAAGAGCCACGCCAACAGCCCCGCCGCGCCGGTGCCGAAGAAGGCCACCGGAGCCAAGAGCCCAGCGACACTCAACCAGACAGACGCCGTGGATCCAGCGAGCTTTGCGCCCTCCATCACCGTCACGAGCAGCCAACTCACCGCGCAAGAAAGCAACAGCGCAGCAAAACGCCGGCCAGTGGTTAGTCGACTTGGTCGTTGCGCGCGCTCGGCGGGTAGCATGAGGCGCGCGACACTAGATGCGGAGCGTTCGTCGCGCAACTCATCCAACACGTCGGCAAGCGGGGTCAGCGCATTTTCCTTCTAGACAAAAGCGCACCGTGGCGACCGAGGCTCGCCGAGAAATGGGCAGCTCGGCTCCAGCGTCGGGGCGCGGGGCGTTAACCGAATACATCACACCCGCAACGATCCGCGCGGCTGTTACACGGGAGCTTGGCTTGGCTCACGGCAGTTTCGCCACTCACGGTCGCGCGAAAGCCGTGCACGTCGGCGCATTCCCTCAGCTGCAACTCGTGTGCAAAGCGGCAAACCTCCGTTGAATGGTTGCTTGGGGCCGTGCGGCGACATACGCTGCGGTCCGAATCTTTTCGCGCACCATGATCAAAGTTGGGGACGAAATCGCGGGGTTTTCCATCGCGGCGGAGATTGGCGAACACGTGCTTCGGATCGTCGGGCACGGCTTCTGGAGCGTGGAAACGGCGCGCAGTTTTGGTCCTCGGGTTTGCGAGGCAATGGCGTCCCATTCGCGCGTGGGGCGCCTCGTCTTCGACTTTCGGCTGCTCAAGCCCCTCCGCGACGAAGGGCAAGACGGCTTTCGACAGGTCCTGGAGGCGCTGCGGACGATCATTTCGCCGGAGGTGAGCGTAATGACCTCCAGCCCCCTCACTAGACTTCAGCTCCTTCGCATCGTGAAGGAGAGTGGGTGTGGCGAGTTCGTGGAGTTCGAGTGAGTGGCGAGGCAGGCGAGGATACTCGACGCTTGCGGAGCGGCGGCACGCCAGTGCGCCGCGCGTTTCTCGCAGTAGACGTTTGGCTAGGTGTTAGATTTCACGGAGGCGGTCATGACGGAAGAAGAAAAGGTGTTGGCGGCAGTACGCTCATTCTACGCGGCCATCGAAGACATGATCACCGGTCGCGGCTTGTCGGCGATGGAACGAGCATGGCATCACGCCGAGTGGGTCACGAGTAAACATCCGGTTACCGATTGGGCCGTGGGGTGGGAAGAGGTCAAGACGATCTGGGAAGTTGCAGCCCGGTTTGGCCGTGAGGACCGTGGGGGCTCTCAATTGCTGGACGCGCGTGTCCACTTGCGCGGCGATCTCGCCCGCATCGCGGTCGTCTTTCAATCCGCGCCAGCATGGGGCGGTGAGCGGCTCATGTGCACCGACGTGCTGGAACGCATCGATGGGCAATGGAAAATGATTCACCACCACGCGGACTCGGGTCCTGCCATGGCGGCAGCGCTGGAAAAGATGCTGTCTGAGCAGTGAAATCAACGCAGTTGGCGTCGCCGACTGCCGCAAACGAAACGCTCTACCGTCGCGGCTTCTGTTGCCCAGAATGCCGCGCCCCCGAGAGCGGGTGGCACTGATCGTACGTCTGCAACAGCTGCTCCATGGAGACATGGGTGTAGCGCTGTGTCGTGCTCAGGCTTGCGTGCCCCAGGAATTCTTGAATTGCGCGCAGGTCCGCCCCTCCCTCCAACATGTGAGTGGCGCAGGAGTGGCGCAACGCGTGAGGGTGTAAGTCGGGACGTCCGGCGGCCAGCGCGCCGTAACGGCTGACGAATCGCTGCACCGAACGTTGCGTGAGCCGTCCGCCACGTTGATTGAGGAAGAACGCACGCTGGTCCTGTGTTGCGGTTTGTGGATGCCGTAGTTTGGGTCGGTCGGACAGGTACGCCAACACGGCGTCACGCGCCGGTTCACCGATCGGTACCAGCCGCTCCTTGTTACCTTTTCCGCGGACTCGGACGTACGTGTGCTCTTGCTCGAACGAGTCGAGATCCAAACCACACAGCTCGCTGACGCGTAAACCACAACCATACAGTAGCTCGAGCAGCGCGACGTCACGCGACCTAGCCTCCGCGCTGCCGACCTCGCCCGACATCACCATGACCGCGGCCGCGTTCTCGGGACTCAGAAACTTCGGCAGTGGCCTGCCAAGCTTGGGCAACGCAAGACGTGCGGCCGGGTCGTCTGCGCGTATCCCCTCCCTCAGTAGATACTTGAAGAAGGTCCGCACGCACGAGATCTTGCGCGCCACGGACTCGGGTTTGAGCTGTCCGGCCAAGGCGGCGAGCCACCGCCTCAACCAATTCTTGTTCACCCCCGCCACACCGGCATCGAACCCCGCGCCAGCGAGAAAAACCTGCAGCTGCCCCAGATCCCTCCGGTACGAGTCGATGGTGTGCGAGGATAGGCGCCGTTCGCTGGTGAGGTGACGAAGAAAAGCGTCGACCTCGGCTCGCAATGGCAGTGGGGAGGCCAGCGCGTCACTCATCTAGTACCCAACCGCAGCGAAGACCCACAGACTGAAGCCGACGACCAGACCGGCTCGGGTGAACACCATGGCCGCCGCGCTCGAGAACTGACGGCCCGAGAGAACTCGCGCTCCGAAGGCGAGCATGAGCAACATGCCTGCCGTAGAGCCCACGGCGAACCAATCGCGGCCGACTTCTCGCGCTGGCGCGCGGTAGAAGGCGGCGATTGAGTTCGCCGCCTGGCTTCGGTCGGAATGGCTGCTCTCGGTGCCGAGGCTCTGGTGCGTCAGCAGCCGAGCTACACCGGCGCTTGCCTCCTGGAACGCAGCGTCGGAGTCGGACCACGGGTGTGCGGTCTCGAAGAGGCCACCGCGCAGCGCTTCCCAAGCCCTGAGCGCGTTGTGGACGTCGCCGGTGGCCTCGGCTCCAATCGCGATGGCACGCAAACGCGCCGCTGCCGATGCGACGTGCGGCGCCCCCGGTATGTACCAGGTGAGCGCCTCGCGCGCGGCGTCGGTGGCGGTTCCGAGGTCGCCCTGGTCGAAGGCCTTCTCACTCGCCGCGAGTGCAGCTCGGCCGGCCCCGTGAATACGTACCAGCAGCATCCCCGTCATCAACACCGCCAAGCACATCACCAACGCCGCCAAGGTGCCCAAGTGGGACAAGCTTCGGGAGGCAGCGACGGGAGAAGTCTCCTTCACCGGAGCGTGGCGTTCGACTGGGGTACGAGGCGACGGCTTCATACGAAGTCTCTCTTGCGAAATACGTAGCTAGCGATGGCCAAAAGCCCGAGCGACCATGCTAGCGCTTGTCCGATGGCCCATGCCAGGTACTCGTTGGCCGCGACGTCGATCGACGCTCCGGTAAGAATTGCTCGCGGTGGAACATAAACCATCAGGTTGGGCGTTACCCACGACATCCCCACACCTATGGAGTGGATGACGGGCCCAAAGACGCGTTTGGGTAGGTGCGCCAGCGTATCTGCGGAACGGCCGACGACGAACACGCCTGCGGTAAACACGGCGGTGAGAAACGGTGACGAAAACGCCGAGAAGAACAGCGCCAGCGCGATCACGATGGAGATCTCGCACACCGAAAGCGCGCAACTCATCACCACGAGGTGACGCTCGTCGATGACTTGAGAACAGACGAGGTAACCCGTTACCAACATGTATCCAGAGGCGAGCGCTGGCAGGAGGGTACGGGCCGGAGGAGCTTTCCAGGCTACGGCGCCCAAGACCAAAGCTCCGCCACCGAACAACGTGGCGACGATTGTGCCGTGACCACCATGAAGTCCCCCGAGGCACCACAGCAGCAAGCCCGCATTGCCGGCCATGAAGACGAGCAAAGTGAACAGCGCGCCGAAGAACTTGCCCACGAGGTACTGACCACGACTGATGGGGCGCGCGAGGATCGGATAAATCGTCTTCAGGTCGATCTCGCGATACAGACTGGTGGCTCCGAGCACGATGGCGACCACGACCGCGAACGTAGACAAGAATGCCACACCCAAGTCGCTCAGCACTCGGGCCGCATGCTTGGACGCATATTGTCCCACAATGATCGAATACAACGTCGAGGCGAAAGCCAGCCCGAAAAGGCCGTGGAGGATCCGGGCTCTGACCGCTTCGCGGTAGGTGTTCCAGATGACAGCGCTCAGTTTGCCCACGTTCCACTCTTATCGGCCCCGCACCTAGCGGGCAAATTTGTGGGTGCGGCGCGCTCGGAGTTGGACGTCGTGCCGGTCCGTGGCAAAGTGACAGTGTGACTGGGGAGCGACTTACTCGCGGCGAACTAGGATGGTTGTTGGCTCAGGAAGCTCGCGGCGCCGCGAGCGCGCTGCGTGCCGAAGTCAAAGAGCTGCGTAACTCGCTGCGTCCTCCGCCGCCATCGAGTAGCGCGCCGGTGCGCATCTCGGGCTTGGACACCAAGGGCGGTGAGGACCGTATCTCTTCGCTGCCGGGCGAACGGCATTTGAACACGCTCGATGAAGCGATCAACTTGCTCGCCAACCTTCAACAGCAGACCAGTCCACGCCCTAAAAGGCGCGGCCGCATCGACCTCGCGGCCCTGCTTTACGAGTTGGCGCCAAACTGCAAGTTGTCGCTCGAACCAGGCGCGGGCACCGAGGTCATTGGCGAGGAGCACGAGCTTCGGCGCATGTTTCACCTGCTGCTCAACCAGAGCACGGGGGGCGGTGACGGCGCGACGCTGAACACGATTGAGCTCAAGCGTCAGGACCAATGGATTCACATCAGCGTCGAACTCGGTCCAGATGCCGCAACGAGTGATCTCGAGCGTCGCTGGTTGAGCCGAATGGCTCTGAAACACGGCGGGCGCCTGGAACTCCACGGCCGTCGCCAAATCGTGATCTTGCCGGCCGAGGCCTCCAACCACGAAGAGGTCGATCAGCTGAAGCGCGAACTGCAGCAGGCGCAGTTGCTGGGAGAAGCCTACGCCAAGGAGCTCGCCACCGCGCTCGCCGCAGATGTCCCCGCAGTGCCTGACTCGGCTCCAGTCTCTTCGCCCACGAGCGGGCACTGGAGCGACCCCGTCCGCGCACTCGCCAGTGCGCTATTACCTGCACTCCAGGCAGCCGTGCGCACATCCCCAACCTCACCAGCCATGGAGGCGTTGGAGGCCTGGTCGAGGCAGCTCAACTTGCTGACCCACCCCGAAGTCCCGCAGCGCGGGCGCGAGGTGCGACAAGTGCTCAGCCAGGTCGTGGAGGCCTGTGCGGGCGTCGCGGCCAAGCGCAGTGTCGCGGTGCGCGACACCTCCGTTCCAGAGACTCTGACACGACTGGAGGTGCCTACCCCATCCGTGGGCTCGATCCTTCAGCTGTTGATCGAGCACGCAGTCGCGGCCTCGCCAACGGGTGGCGTGGTCACGGTGACGGCCGCTAGCGACCACGGCAAGCTCGTGTTCTCGGTTACGGATCAGGGTTCAGCGATCCCTTCGGCAATGGCCAGCGCCGTGATCTATGGCACGGTGGACCCCCGTTCCTTGGGCCGCCCCGCGGGGGCGTCGTTGCTGCTCGCCGCAGCCCTAGCGGAACGAGCTGGTGGCAAGCTGGAGGTCAGTTCTCAAACGGAACACACCGTGGTCGAGCTGATCTTCGATTGAGATTCGCTGCACATTCGTCACCGTCTGGTTTCAGTGGTCCAGTGAGCTGTCGTTCCTCCATGGCAGAAGTCGTATGCGTATTCTCGTCGCGGAAGATCAGGACTCGATTCGGACCATGATTGAAGCCTTGGTCCGTGCACGCGGGCACGAGGTCGTGGCCGTCAACTCCGGAGCCAAGGCGTTGGAGATCGCGGCTACGCAAGATCTCGATCTCGTGCTGCTGGATCACATGATGCCGGGCCAATACGACGGCATCCAAGTCTGTGAGCGCCTGCGGCTGGGAGAAAACACGCGTACGCTGCCGGTAGTGATGATCAGCGCGCTAACCGATGAGCAGACGCGCGAGCGGGCGATGGCAGCTGGTGCCACTGCCTATTACACCAAGCCCTTCAGCCCCATGGCACTGCTCAAAGAAGTCTCGCGCTGGGCGGACCGCACGTCCATGGCTGGTTGAAAGCCGCGGCGCGTCGGGGATGGTCCGACCTCTGGGGAGCTAACTGGAGGCCCGCAGCTCTTGCTTCATGACCTTGCCGGACTCGTTTTTCGGGAGCTCCGGAACGAACGCCCACTGCTGGGGCACCTTGAAGCTAGGCAACCGCGCCGATAGGAACCGAGCCAGCTCGGTCGCGTCCGCTTGAGCGCCCGGCGCGACCACGACGAAGGCCTTGATCATTTCTCCGAGCGTCTCGTCGTAAACGCCGATCACCGCTGCCTCGTGAACGGCGGGGTGCGCCTGCAACTCGTCTTCGATTTCCCGAGGAGCGATGCGATGACCGCCGGCCTTCAGCATGTCTTTACTGCGGCCCACGATCCACAGCCGACCCTTCTCGTCGACGCGACCGAGGTCGCCCGTGTGGTAGCCGCGTTCATCCAAGACTCTGGCGGTCTCGTCCGGGTCGTTCCAATACCCCAGCATGATGTTCGGGCCGTTCGCGACCAACTCGCCCACTTCCCCGACGTCACACGCCGACCCATCCTCCCGAAGTGGCTTCAGGGTGACACCGCGGATCGGGTACCCGATCGAACCGAGCGCCTCGGTCAGTTCCGCTGGGGGCAGGTACGTGAGGCGTGCCGACGCTTCGGTAGCGCCGTACATGATGAACACCTGCGCCCTGGTCGTGTTCACCAGACGCTCAATCAACGCCGCACTCATCGCCCCGCCTGCCTGGGTCACATAACGCAACGAAGGACACTTGCGCTCGGCGAAGTTCGAGTGATTGAGCAAGATCGCAAACGTCGACGGAACACCCGACAAGCCAGTACACTGCTCTGCGTCGAGGGTGTCGAGTGCGACGTTCGGATATCTGAACCGGTTCTCGATCACGACGCTGCCACCCACGGCAACGTGTGTGTTGAGCACCGACTTGCCGTAGACGTAGTAGAAGGGCAAGATCTGAAGAGCTCGGTCCGACGACGCCAGACTCAAATAGTCGGCGATCGCCAGCGTATTGGCGACGAGCCCCGCGTGCGACAGGGCGGCACCTCGAGGCCGTCCGGTGCTGCCCGACGTGTATATGATTGCCGCGACGTCGGAGCCGGCCTTCGTCACCACTGGCCGGTCCGTGGCTTCCAGAGGCGACGGCGTGAGGCATCGGATCGGTCGCTCGGCGTCGAGCGCCGTGATTCCGGCGCTGACCACGAACTCGACGTTGCCCAGACGTTTGCTGGCGCGGGTTACCAAACGCTCGAGGCTCGGCCCGACCATGAGCCCCCGCGCGCCACTATCGGTAACGAAGTGCTCCAGCATGCCGGCGTCGGACGCCGTGTTGACGGGCACACACACGGCCCCCGCCTTGAGGATCCCGTAGTACCAAGCGACGTAGCGATGCGAGTTCTGCTCCAACAACGCAACACGCTCGCCGGGCGCCACTCCGTTACGGATCAGAAGATTGGCGACCTGATTTGCCAACCCTTCGATCGCCGCGTAGGTGAAACGGGCGGCCCCTTCGACGACCAGCTCGGCATCCGGCGCGCGGTCGACCGAGCGCTCGAGCAACTCGTGGACGAGCATGCCTACCTCGCCTCAGACGTGGAGTTCCGGAATCGGATCGACGAGCAGCGGTCGTTGATGCAGGTAGTGCGTGGTCGCGCGCTTCTTGTCGATGTCGGTATAAACCCACGCCACTTGCTCGGGCGTCAAACCCACCGCAGGAGCGACTTCCTCCGCAGGAACTCCGTGGTTCTTTCCCCACAAGCACAAGTCCATCTGTGCGTATGGCAAGGCGAAGTAGAATTCGTCCTGACCCTGAGACAGCGTATAGGTATCGGTAGTTGGCGGCCGCGAACGGACGACCTCTGGAACGCCGAGTTCCTTGGCCAAGGCGTAAACTTGCGACTTGTACAAGTGCGCGATCGGCTTGATGTCCGCCGCGCCGTCCCCGTTCTTCACGAAGAAGCCTTGGTCGTACTCCAAGCGGTTGGGCGTGCCCGCAACCACGTAGTGCAGCTTGTCTGCGTAGTAGTACTCCATGGTCTTGCGGACGCGTTGCTTGAAGTTCGTGGCCGCGACGATCTGCAGGTAAGCCGCGAGTGGCAAGCGTCGCTCGATCACTTCCCCGCCCGGGGTTTGAGCAATGATGGAGTAGAAGTTGTAGGTTTGCCCTTGGCCAAGCCCCGGCAACACGATCTTGAACTTCCAACCGGTGCCATACTCCGGCAGAACCGAGCGCACGGCCTCGTCACGACGCTGGTAACAGCCCATGCCCTCGAGCATCGGCGTCGCATCTTCGTAAGTGAACGGGATGCCGAACGCTTCCGGAACACTCTGGCTGATCTTGAGCGTGTTGGGGTCCGAGTCGCGCTCCGGCATCAGGATCACGTGACAACGTTTGGGACCCAAAGCCTTGGCGCACAGCCCGGCAACTACACTCGAGTCGATGCCGCCGGAGACCGCGATGACGGCGCCTCCACGCTTACAGGTCCGAACCTGTTGGCGGAGCGCTTCTGCGATGCGCTCGACCTCGGCCTTGGTGTCCAGAGCCAATACGTCTGCAGAGAACGCCATAATCAACTCCCACGCTTTCGCTCGACGAACTTCGCGATGTTCTCGACACTGTCCAGGTTCGACGGCACCAGATCTTCGTCGCCGACGGTGATGCCATACTTGTCTTCGAGGAAGACGACGACTTGTAGGATTCCGGTTGAATCAATCAACCCCGTTTCCATGAACGAGTCGCTCGGAAGTGGAGCTTCATCCACCTTTCCGAAGAGGAAGTTGGTGACAATGAACGACGTGACTTCTTCTTGGATCTGTGACACCTTGCCATGCTGGTTACAAGACCTGCTCGGACATTACAAGTACCAACAAACCCATGTGCGGAATTGCCGGAATCGTAAACCTCGTAGGAGGTTCTTCACCACAACGCGAAGCCTTGGGTCGAATGCTCACTTCCCTCCGACACCGGGGTCCGGACGAGAGCGGAATCTACCTCGACGGTCGTGCCGGACTTGCGCACACGCGCTTATCCATCATCGACCTCGCGAGCGGTCAGCAACCGCTGTCCGACGGAGGTGCACAACCTTGGTGGATTATATTCAACGGTGAGATATTTAACTACCGGGAGCTGCGCGCCGAGCTCGTCTCACTGGGACACGTGTTCGCGACCAACAGTGATACCGAGGTCCTGGTTCGGGTCTGGCGCCAGTGGGGCAAGGCGGGACTCTCCAAGTTGAACGGGCAGTGGGCCTTCGCCGCTTGGCATGCCGCTTCGGGCCAACTCGTTTTGTGCCGCGATCGCTTGGGCATTCGGCCCCTTTACTACGCGGAGCACGACGGCAAGGTCGTCTTCGGGAGCGAGGTCAAGGCGTTGTATGCGGGCGATCCCACGTTGCCCCAACGGTTCGCCGCGCGAGGTCTGGACGAAACGTTTACTTTCTGGACACCCGTGGCGCCAACCACCGTGTTCGACGGGATCTGCGAGCTGCAGCCGGGTCACGTTCGGGTCTATCAGAACGGCTCGGTCACGGAGGAGGCGTATTGGGCACCCGACTACACGAAGCGCTTCGACGGTGATTTACAGGACGCCGCCGATGCCGTCGAAGCAACCCTTCGGGAGGCGACCGAGCTGCGCATGTTGCGCGCCGACGTAGACGTCGGCTGTTATCTTTCGGGCGGCCTCGATTCGAGCTTGATCGCGGCGCTGGGTTTAAAGGCCAAAGGTGAACGATTCTGCACCTTCTCGCTTCGCTTCGAAGACAGCGAATTCGACGAAACGCCGTTTCAACGTCGCATGGCCGAACACCTCGGCACGGACCACCGCGAGCTGATCGTGAGCCGTGGCGACATCGCGAATGCGTTTTCGAACGTCATGGCGGTCATCGAGCGGCCGATCTTGCGAACCGCTCCAGCGCCTCTGTTCTTGCTGTCGAAGCTGGTCCGGGACAGCGGTATCAAGGTCGTCCTCACGGGCGAAGGGGCCGACGAGATGTTCGCTGGGTACGACATCTTCCGTGAGGGCGTCGTGCGTAGGTTCTGGGCGCGGCAGCCCGGCTCGGAGTCGCGCCCCCGGCTCCTCGAGCGGTTGTACCCGTACCTATCGCAATCGCCGGTGGCGCAACGCGCGATGGCCCGCCAGTTCTTTGGCAAGAACCTGCAGCGCAGCCTGGAACCTGGGTTCACCCATGGCACACGGTGGTCGACGACCGCTGCTCTGAAGCGTATGTTCGGTTCCCAGGTGCGCGAAAAGCTCGGAGCCGACCCCGTCGCCGCCTTGCTCGCGGACCTGCCACGAGAGTTCCAGCAGTGGACCCCGCTGGCTCGTGATCAGTACTTGGAAGTACGTACCCTGCTCTCGGGTTATCTGCTCTCTTCCCAGGGCGACCGGATGCTCATGGGGAACTCGGTCGAGGGGCGTTTTCCTTTCCTCGACGTCAACGTGGTCACACTTGCGAACTCCCTCCCCGATCGATTCAAACTGAACGGGTTGAAGGAGAAATTCGTTCTCAAACATCTGGGCAAGCGACTGCTCCCCAGCGAGATCCTCCAGCGGTCCAAGCAGCCGTACCGAGCTCCGGATGCGGCCGCGTTCATCAGCGAAGAACGGCCCGACTTCGTGGACTGGTCGTTCACGGAGTCGACCACGTCCGAGGTCGGTGTGTTCGAGCCCAAGGCCGTAGCCGCCCTGTGGACCAAGTGTCGCACCGCGACCAACCTCAGCAACACGGACAACATGGGTCTGGTTGGAGTCCTCTCGACGCACCTAGTACACCACAACGTCTTGAAGGCGCCCTTGCCGACTCCGGCGACGGACATCAAGACGGTTCACCTGCAGAGCGCGTGAGAGTGCGGGCTGGACACGGCCAGCGTCGTTGCGGATGCTGCGCTGCTTCCGGAGCAAGATGCCGGTCAATTGTTCAACGTACCGAGCAGGGTGCGAGCGCGCTCCTCTGCCGCACGCTGCACCCGCTCCGCGTCCATCGGAGACAGGTGTAAATCCGCCACCAGGTCCGCAAGCAGCTCCTTCTCTTTGGCGTGTTGTTCACCGTCAACGAAAGTGATGAGCACGGCGTGCTGAAGCAACACGCGACGGTCATCCAAACTCAGCTGACCGAGATCGATGTCGCTCAAGCTTCGAGGCGACTGCGCAAACTTGCGCAACTCGGCGGCCTCACTGGGCGTGGCCTTGTACGCCTCGATCAAGGCGTCGACGACTTCGTGTTCCTGCGGGGTGACTTTTCCGTCCGCCCAAGCCACCGCAATCAACCCACGCACAATTGCCAAGTCCCGCACGTCCATGTGCCGAGCTTGCCTAAGAGCGGGTCCGAACGCAACGCTACTCGTGCTCGCCGAGCGGCGCGACAACGAATGGCCTACCGCCTTCGAACGCGGCGCGCAGTTCAACCTCGGGAAGCGGCATACGAACCCAGGCGTCGGGCAAAGGCGAGCCGTCGGGGCTCGGCACTTGAACGGTGACCTCGGCTTGGCCTGCACACAGGACCCCGTCGAATCGCGCTACCGGCCCGCTCTGCGCCAAGCGTTCTTTGGCATCGTTCAAAAACACCTTGGCCGCGGCTGGCACTTGGACTTGGACACGAACAGCGCAATCGGGGGGCGAAGCGACCGCTTCGCTAGCGGGTTCATTCTCTCCGCTCGTCATCGTCAACCAAACGAGTCCTCCAGCCAATGCAGCGGCAAGGCTCGAGAGAACGATCCTCCGAGGACCGCGTCCGGTTGGGCGGGAAGGCGTAACCTGCTCCTCACGAGCGACTGGAGGTGGGGTTACCGTGCCGAGGCCGTTGAACTCCGGCTCGTCGGACGCGTTCACCATTTCCAACAAGCCTTTGCGCGCCGATTCGAACCCCGCAGTTTGCGTAGGTATGCGCTGCACCAGATCGGCAACGCGACTGCGCCTCGGGTTGAACGTCGGCGCGGCCACCGTCGGCTCGTTGGGCGCCGCTACCTCGGCGTCGACGAAGGTATCTGCCCATAACTCGAAAGGCACCGCCTCCACGGCGGGGGCACTGTCCCCTTCGTCAGCCGCGTCGGGCGCGTGTACCCGTCGCGTGCCGTTGAACGGTGGGGGTGCCTGTTCGGGGTCGGAAGCGAGGGCTCGTATCGCGACCCGCTCCTGTACGGCCAAGCTACCGAGGATGGGCGTCCCCTCCCCAGTCGCAGAGGCCCGGAACTGCCAGGGCGTGGTTTGGGCAGGATGCCAATTCGCGCCCGCGCCCAAACTCGAGCTCGGTTCACCTGCTGCGTCTGAATCAGTAGCCGTCAATTGCCGGTGGGCCGTCGAAAGGACGCGAAACGCCGTTTCGTCTACCGCCACGGGGATCTCGACGGGACTATCCTCGCTGACGGGGGTCGCCTGGCGTCGCTTGGGACGCCGTGAGACACCGGACTGCTCGTCGCCGTGCCGGGCCACGTCCTCGGCGGAGACCGAGACGTTCGTGTTACTCAGCCTCCGGTATAAGCGAGCGAGCGCGCGCCGTGCAGCGCCGCGATTGAGCGGGACGAGTGCGTTCTGTAACTCCGCGCGCAACGCTGACGGTCCGTCGCCACGACCGTGGGCCACCTGCTCGAGAGCCTCGGAAGCGGTGGCCGGCGCAGCACAATCGAGCAAGTCGCGGAGCAGCGCTCGGAGCCGTACTCCATTCTCTGGGTTGGCACACGGTTCGACGTCGCCGATCGTCACGGCGCCACCGGGATGTAACAGCACGTGTTCCGCGCAAACGCGCCGCGGCCCCGACAACGACTGCTCGGTCAAACTGAGCACCATGTAGGCGGCGGTCTCACTCGTGAGGAGCTCCGGATTGCGCCGCGCCGCGGCGAGGATCTGAGAGACGGTAAACGACATGGCCAATTTCCTCGAAACTAGCCGGACTCGGACGCGAGCCCGGCCTCAATGAGCCAGGCCGCTTATAGACGTGACGGTTCGAGCGGGCCAAACAGTTGGCAAGCACCGGGCGACCCCGTTAACGGCTTTGCCCCAGTCGCAGGGTTGATATAGTGCATCCCCATGGTCGCCTGCCCCCGGTGCAACTTCATGAACCCCGTGAAGCAAAAGGCATGTCAGGCGTGCGGGACGGCGTTGCCCTACGCATCGGCGCCCAATCACGAGCGACCCATGGCAGGACGCCCGACGTTGCGCGGTATGCGTTCGCCGGAACCACCCGAGCACGTCTCTCAGAGCATGCCCGCGGTGCGCGCTGACGCCCCGCCCGGTTTGCTGACGAGTGACCAAACCATGCCGAGTATGGTTGGTCCGACGCCAGAACAGATCCGTTCACATCGTGCCAACAGTACGCTGCTCGGCCACGTGAGCCCGGCCGCCGTGGGCGGTTCGGTAGGGCCGGTCTCCGACGCGAACCCTTCACCCGTCTCGTCACGGGCTGTCGGATCGATTGCTCACCCGATCCCCGCCCCCGCGTCGCTTCATGGTCGGGGCTCGTCGCGTCAACCGACGCTGCTCGGGCACGCGCCCGCTCCGCCTCCACAAGAGCGCGGTCCCGACGCGCCGTCGAGGTCGAGCACTTCCCAGACCCTGCCGAGCATGCAAGCCGTCAGGAACGACCCGCCTGCACAGTCGAGCGGCGAGAGTGGCTCGGAAGAAGACGCGGAGCCGCCCCGGGCGGTAATCCTTTCCCTCCCCGAATCGCCCGCGCACGAAGAGCAGCGCATCACGCCTCACGACAACCCCGCGCGCACGTACTTGGCGGTCGCAGCCGCCAACCCCGATGCACCAGCTCCGGAAAGCAAAACATCCGGAGTGGCCAGCACCCAGCCGTCGGTCGTCTATCCAGCGTTGGGTTCTCCGC
Source organism: uncultured bacterium (assembly GCA_966249405.1). GTDB lineage: Bacteria > Myxococcota_A > Polyangia > Polyangiales > Polyangiaceae > SZUA-265. Next base: position 23,088 of record CBINDO010000032.1, read on the forward strand.
CACCACTTCCGTCCGCAGCGAGACGAGGCAGCGCGGCGAACAACGCAAATGTCTCACCGAATGTCCCGACGCCGCCCGCGAACTCGTTCGCTCCTGGCCGCCTTTCACGTCGTGCCGTCCAGAGTCGCCTAGGACGGGCTGTATTGACGCTGACCGCCTCGCTGGGCGGCGGACTGCTCCTATTTTCTTGGCTGTGGCGCCCCGCGATGCCCGTCAGCGGGCAAATCAACACCAACTCCGTCCCTTCGACTTTGGACGTAGCGTGCGAGAGTTGTGGCGATGGCAGTCAGGTCGTGTTGGGCGCTACGAGGAGCGAATTCCGAGCCCATCGAGCCACGTTGCCGTTGACGAGTCCACCCCGGGTCGGACCCAACCGTTTTGCTCTTCAAATCCAGCGCGTGGGAATGGGCCGCGATGAACAGGTCGAACTCGAAGTCGCAGTGGACTACAAGGCTCGTTGGGACCTTTCCGGACTGGTCGCAAACCCCGCTCACCTGCGAGTCGTGCTAGAAGCCGCACCGGGGGTTTCGATCGCTGTGGACGGTGTTGACGTTGCCCTGAACGATAACTCCGGAGCGCGACCAATCGAACTCGCCGCCCCCATTTCCGGGACCAGTAGCACCGTCGAATGGCTCGACAAGGCGGTAACCATCGTCGCCAAGAAGAACGGTTCACCACCTACGGAAAGTAACTTGCCGGTGCGAGTGCCGGTGGTTCCGCTCACGATCGATACGCCCTGGAGCGACTTTCGAACCGACGCTTCGGAAGTCGTCATAAGTGGCCGAACCGCTCCGGGAGCGACGGTGACTTCGGAACAAAACACCGCTCGCGCGGACGCTGCCGGCTACTACGAGCTGCGTGTCGCACCGCGGTCGGGAACGAACAACGTCCAGCTCGTAGCCACGGCCATCGACCACGTTCCACGCGCGGTGTCGGCCAGCTTCGAACGAGTCGCGAGTCTCACTCCGGTGGCGCTCGCCTATCAACAAACCGCGGTGCGGCGCTTCGATCATCTGGCCGAGCAGCTGTTGCAACGCGAGGCCCCGGTGCCGGTCGCTCTGGCCGGTAAGGTTCAGGAGTGGAAGACGAGTCGCAACCTGACGGTGATGCTGTTGTCCGTCACGGCTGGCTGCCCGAGCCGTTCGTGTTTGGTACGCGTCGAATACCCGGCCCTGGCGGACTTCACGCCAAATCAGCCGGTATCCGTGTTCGGGGTCGGCAAACCCGCCCCTCCCGGGATCGGCCCTTTGCCCCTGATTCAGTCTCACTTCATTCTGGACTGAACCGGCCCGGTTCCGAGCAACGCCACGGAATGCAGCAATCCCGGCAAAATTAGCGTGTCGCACTTTACAGACGGGCGCCGGGTCGCCATATTCGCACACAGTCGCCATGATCTCGATCACTCAAGTTGCCGCCGAAAAAGTCCGTGAAATCGCCGAGGGCGAAGGCCTGCACGGTCAGGGGCTTCGACTGCGAGTCATCGGCGGTGGCTGTGCTGGCTTCCAGTACGACCTGTACTTCGAGGAAAACCCGACGGACTTCGACGAGCGATTCGAATCGCGCGGAGTGCAGTTGTACGTGGACCCGCTGAGCTACCAGTACCTGGACGGCACCGAGATCGACTACGTGGAAGGTGCAATGGGCGCGGGTTTCAAGTTCGGAAACCCGAACGTCTCCAGCACCTGCGGCTGCGGCTCCTCCTTCAACGTTTGATACACCGTTCAATACGGCCCAGCGTCTAACCCCAGCGTTCAACCAACGTCCATTCGACCAAGGGTCGATACGACGCTGCGTGCAGGGAGGCGACGCACGAGTCCCATCGTGAGGTTCGAGGACGGTGACGCTGCACGCGCGGTGCGTCACCACTTGGAACGGGTGTGACACTTCGCCCCATGACGCAACTGCGCGGGCAAAAGCGGAAGACGTCACTGCTTGGCGGCCCGTCTCTGGACGACGATGTCTCGGCCGTCGGCCAGCATTAGCCGCCATTTACGGTCTCGGGTGAACAAGGTTGTTCGTGCGGTCGTTTGACGCATCCGAGCGTAGGGCAACGCGAGTCGTGCGTGGGCCGGAATAACTTTTCGATGGCCCCCGTTGGCTAACGAAACGGGCGCGAACCAATTTCGAGAAAAAATTGCTCCTCCCCGCAACCACGGGCGCTGGCCCTGCGTACTTCCCAATACTTGGCGCGAAAAAACCGAAGGATTCAACATGACGACAACGTTATCTAGCGGGGGATATCAACAAACCATCGGCAACCAGCCGCCCCTCAGCCGCGAAGAGGAGTTGTCCCTCGCGCGCGCCTGGATTGACGAGAAATCGGACGCGGCCGCGGAGAAGCTGGTGCGTTCCCATTTGCGTTACGTCGTCGCGACTGCAACGAAGTACCGCCGTTACGGGGTGCCCGTGAGCGACTTGGTCGCGGAGGGCAATCTCGGCCTCGTTCACGCTCTGCGGAAATTCGATCCCGATCGGGGCTTCCGGTTCGTGACGTATGCCTCGTATTGGATCCGCGCGTACATCCTCAATCACATCATTCGTTCGTGGAGCGTCGTGCCCGGATCGGGTGCGCTGAGGTCGAAAACGTTCTTCAAACTGCGACGCGAGCGCACGCGCGTTGCGAACTTGGAGGGAGATCCCGAGCAGGCCGAGAAGATGCTCGCCGAGCGGATGGGCGTGTCTCCCAAGAAACTGCGCACGATGCTCGGCAGACTGGAATCACGCGACGTCTCACTCGACGTAAAAGCGTTCGACGACTCCGCGACCACGCTCCTCGATACCTTGGTGGCAGACGACGTGCCCGCTGACAGGGTGTTGGACGAAAGAGAACAACAGGATTCGTTGCGAGAGCTCATCTCCAAGGCAATCTCCAACCTCGATGATCGCGAGCGCTACATCGTCCAGCAACGGTTGATGGCTGACACGGAGGACCAAGCATCGCTCGCCGAGATCGGCCGCAAACTGGGCGTGTCGCGAGAACGAGCTCGTCAACTCGAATCGCGCGCCAAGGGCAAGTTGAAGTCGTATCTCAGCCAGCTCAAGCCCGACTTTGCACCGGATTGGCTGACGGCGGACCTGTTCGCCGCCGCCGAGCCCGTGTGACCGAGGACCTTCACTAACTCCAAGGCCCGTGCTAGACGGCGCCTCGGGTTGCAGCGGTGGCCGCTTCAGGGACGTCCTAGACGCCGCTGGAGAGGAAAGTCCGGGCTCCACAGAGCGAAGTGCCGGGTAACTCCCGGTGAGGGCGACCTCGAGGAAAGTGCCACAGAAAACGAACCGCCCTGGCAACACCAGGGTAAGGGTGAAAAGGTGGAGTAAGAGCCCACCGCGCGACCGGTAACGGGAGCGGCAAGGTAAACCCCACTTGGAGCAAGGCCATATAGGAAGGCGTTCGAAGGCTGCTCGCCTGAGCCTTTGGGTAGGCCGCTAGAGGTTCCGGGTAACCGGCGCCCCAGATGAATGGTCACCTTCCGCAACAGCGGAAAACAGAACCCGGCTTACGAGCGACCCAACCGCACCTCGAACTCACGTTCGGGGTGCGGTTCTTTTGTGCGACCTCGCGGGTGGGTCCGCCGATTCACTGCGCGGCAAACACGAACGGAATGTTGGCGGTGGTCGAGCCGTTGGACTTCGGGAACGTCCACCCCTTCAACCGCGTCACGATGCACGCCCCTAGCCCGGGGTAGCCGCGTGGATCGCCGCTGTGTTTCACGTGCGTCACCGCACCACTGGGCGCGATCTGGATGGTCGTGGTCACGCGCGCCGTGGATGGCGCGTCCGCGGCTCTACCGTTGAGCGCAGGCTGCCAGCAGCTACGCTTCACCGCGTTCTGGTTCTTCTGGACCGTGCTTTGGATCGCCGCGGCCTCGAGGCCCGTTCCAGCGGATGCCTGTCCAGCTGCAGAGCCAGCCACCGGTCCTGGTCCCGCGCCCGAGGTCAAGCCGCTGAGCGAATCCGGATTGGAACCACCCGTCACGTCTTCGACGGCCTGGGCAGACTGTTCACTCCTGCGTTCTCCCACCTTCTTCGACGTTGGAACCTCGCGCGCCGGGTCCGCTGGTGCGGGTACTGACGCGCTCTCGTCACGCGCCGTCTGCTCGCTGGTTGGTGGCGGGGGAGGAAGACTCGGCCCGCCGCGTGCCTGAGACTCCGCGGAAAGCCGCGTCGCGGCAGCGGAGGTTTCTGCCGTGGGCCCGGCTTTCGTCGACCCCATCAAGTAACCCGAAGCAAACCCCGAAGCACCGAACAGGAGCGCTGCCAAGGCTGCAACCGAGAGCGACACGACGCGTGTCGGCCTCGATCGAGTCTTGATCTCGAAGTCGAGGTCGTCAGCTGCGCTAGATGCGGGCGTGGCAAAGGTTACCCCTCCCGCAGCCAACGCGGTCGCCGGCTCGGGGTTGGAGATCCGAGTGTCGCGAGACGCACCGGTCCCCACGGCTTCGGGCGCGTCGTCGGGTGGCTCGGAAGGCGCGTTCACCTCAGACGACCATGGCCCCGAGGAGATGGCGCGAGACTCGGAGTCCGACCAACCCACCAAACGCGGCGTGGGACCAAAAGAATCCGCTGCATCGGCCCCAGCGTCCGGGAACTTCGGAGTCTCGCCTGGCAGCGGCACTTCGTTCACCGGCTTGGTTCGGTCGTCGTCGACGAGACGCGCCGGCGGCTCGGCGCCCTGAACGGCTGGGCCGGATGACGGCGCGTCCACATTGCCTGTTGGAGCCGCGTGGAACGGCGGGACCGCAGGCAGAGTGCGTTCTGCAGTGACGGGAGGAAACTTGGATGCACTCCCCCGCCCCAACACCGCTTGCGCCGGTCCGAGTTCGACGTCGCCCGCCGACGCCGACAGCGCGCTGACGCTGGATGGCGTCGGCCCCGCTGCCGCAGGGACGGCGCCTAAACTCATGGTGTCGCCGCGCGGCGGACGTACCGACGCGGAGCGTTGTTCGACCCCAGCGGTCGGCTTCGTCAACGATGCTCTCGCGGCAGCCGAAGACAGACCGGGTGTTCGCGAAGCAATGGCGGGGACCGCAGGGGGGGCGACTCTTGCTCCGGCGTGGGCAGTCTGCCCGACGGGGCTCGTGCCAGATATGCCACCAGGCTTTGGGCTCGGCACCGCGTTCGCGGTGGGCAGCTGACCCGGGGGCGTCAGTGCAGCGGGTTTACCCTGGGAACCCAGTGGCGCTCGTGGCGGTAGGGCGATGCCCGCAGGCGACCCGAGCGGGCGCGTAGAAGGAACCGAACGGGCCGGTAACGCCCCGGGCGGGGCGTTTGGCTCTCCCGGTCGACCAGGAGAGCCCTCTGGGGCGACGACCGAGCTCGTCCGAGGTGCAAGCACGGCCCCGGAAGCGGGCCTATCACTCGCCCGATTCGCAAGTGGCCTCGAAGCAAGCAGCGGACCCAGACGTGGCGAACCGAGAGCGCCGGTTGCCGGCGACGCTCGCTCGCCGAGAGGAGGGGCCAGAGGCCGACTCGCCATGCCATGAGGAGCACCGTCGCCGGCTTGACCTGCTGCAACGATCGCAGGCACCGGCGGCCGCGTTGGCCGTGGTGCGTGAACAGCTGCGACGCCCATCGCGGGGGGATTGGATGAGGGAGAAACCCGCGCCCCGTCAGCTAGACCAGGGGTAGATGCTTCGGAAGCACGCTGACCCTCTGCGGCGATGGCCTCTTGCACCGAGAACACCACCGCGCATTCCTTGCAGCGCATCTTGGCAGTCGGTCGCTCTGCCAACTTGTCTTCGGTGATGCGGTACTTGGTGTCGCACTTGGGGCAGTGGAATCTCATCACGTTCACGCAGTGTGAAGCTCGTGGCGGTCCCAGCGCCCACACCGACCATCAAAGCAGTCGCTGCAAGTGGCTCCGGATCGCCTCACGAGTCTTGTCTTCGGGCGCCAAGGCCAAAGCCCGCTCCCACATTTCGGTAGACTTACTCTGAAACCCTGCTCGGTGGTACAAAACCGCGAGGTTTTTTACACCCACAAAGTAACGAGGCTGGATGGCAATCGCCTGCTCGATGGCAGCTATCGCCTCGAACAATTGGCCCTGGCGCTCGAGCGCGAGCCCAAGGTGATAGTGAAGCGAGTGGCTTTGCGGGCTCTTGCGGAGCCCGGTGCGAAACACCGACACAGCGTCATCAGTCCGTCCCGCTTTCAAGAGCGAAACGCCCTGCGCGAGTTCGGGCCCCGATGACACGGCGTCGTCTTTGGCCCCGACCATCAGATCGTAAACCGCTTCGATAAGCCGCGACACGGCAAATGGCTTCTCGATGTAGTGGCGTACGTTGGCGATGGTGCGCAGATCTTCAGCGAAGCGCCAACCTCGATGGACCGCCGTGAGCACGATGACACCGACCGGGTTGTCCGGGCTGAGATCCTTGATCCGCCGGACCAACTCGAACCCGTGCACTTTTGGCAACATGGCATCCACCACCGCAATGTTGGGTACCGAGCGAGCCAGGTAGTCGAGTGCCTCCTGGCCGTCTTTGGCCTGCACCACCGAAAGCCCCAGCCGCTCGAGCTGTATGACCAACATGCGTCGAATCGCCGGATCGTCCTCGACGACCAACGCCGTGCCGCTTAACTTGTCACCTACAATGCCCCCGTCGATCTCGAGCTCTGGAGAGGGCTCGCCGATCAACGTGTCCACCGGCTGCGGCGCATCTTTGGCATAGTTGGCACCAAAGTACCACTTCTCCCCTTGGCGCTGGGCTTGGTAGGCTTGCTTGATCAAACTGGTGACGTCTTTTTCCAACGCGATGCGGACACTCACGTTGTGCCCAGTGACGAACTCGAACTCCTCGAGCGCAGCCTTGTTGGAGGGGTCCGCCATCACCACCGTTGCTTTCTTGCCATCAAAGGCGATCGGCAGCAGGAGGTGGGCAAGCGCTGTGTCCTGGGGGATCCAGTCGAGGAGGTTCAATTCGACGCGCAACCGCGTAACGTCCACAGCCGGGACGCCGTGGCGTTTGGCGACGGAAGCCAGCGTATCTTCGTCACTCACCGTTGGGATCGAGGTCCGCTTCTTGACCAGCTCTACGCGGGACAGTTGAGTCGTGTTGCGCGTGTTCTTCTCGTCGTTGGTCACGGTTACTTGAGCTTGCGCCCCTGGTGGGCAAGCCGCAAGCAAGAGAACGGGCAGTGTCGGCGGCGTGTAAGTGGCGCGACTAGCTTTTTGGCGAAAGCTGCACAGCGCTAGCCCGCGGACTCCTCGTCGCGGGGCGGTTTGGCCCAGCGCTGCAGGGTCTCGTATGCCCACGTGTCGTACACGTCCTGCTCAATCGCACGTCGAGCCTCCTGTGTAAGACGAGCGTAGAATCGCAAGTTGTGGATGCTGAGCAGCTCGTAGGCCAGAAGCTCCTTCGCGATGTACAGGTGGCGAATGTACGCGCGCGAGAAGCCCCTGCTGCACGTTGGACAGTCGCAAGTTTCGTCCAGCGGCCGCTTGTCCTCCCGGTACACGGCGTTGCGAATGACGAGCTTTCCGGAGCTAGTAAACACCTGTCCATTTCGTGCGTTGCGGGTTGGCATCACGCAGTCGAACACGTCTATGCCGCATCCAATCGCCTTGACCAAGTCTTCTGGCGTCCCGACGCCCATCAAGTAGCGTGGTCGTGCCGGATCGACGAACGGTGCCACCACCGCGAGCGTCCGGTGCATATCGGCGTTTGGCTCACCCACGCTGAAGCCACCCAGCGCCAATCCCTCCAGTGGAAGTTTCGCGAGCTCTTCCGCGTGCGCCAGCCGCAAGTCGGGGTTGGTTCCACCTTGGATGATGCCGAACAGCGCCTGTCCCGGTTTCTTGGATTCGATGCATCGTGCGGCCCAGCGCGTGGTGCGCGCCACGGCCTCCAGCAAGACTTTCTCGGGTGACCCACCCGGAGGACAAATGGCGAGCTGCAACGCGATGTCCGAACCGAGAAGCCCCTGCACCTTCATCGATTCCTCGGGCGTTAGCTTTTTCCGAGCACCGTCGAGATGCGACGAGAACTCGAAGCCGTTCTCCGAAACCTTGACGCGCTCGGCCAAGGAGAACGCTTGGAACCCGCCGCTGTCCGTCGCGATGGCGTGCGGCCAGCGCATGAACTCGTGAAGCCCCCCCTGTTGAGCAACCAGCTCCGCCCCCGGGCGCAGCCAGAGGTGGTACGTATTGGCGATCAGCATCCGCGCACCAGTGTCCGAGACGAGGCTCGGGTCGACCGCTTTGACGGTGGCCTGCGTACCCACCGGCATGAAGACCGGTGTTTCGACGAGGCCATGCGCCGTCGCAAACACGCCTCGTCGCGCGTGCCCGGACTTGGCCCGCAGCCGAAATTCATTTAGTTGCATCGTTGCGGAATCCACATCGCGTCTCCGTAGGAAAGAAAGCGGTAACCCTGAGCGATCGCTTCCGCGTAAGCGCGCCGGAGCAGGTCTTTGCCACCGAAAGCGTAAACCAGGGCAAGCAACGTACTGCGCGGCGCGTGAAAGTTGGTGAACAACGCGTCGACGACCTTGAACCGATATCCGGGTTGAATGAGGAGATCCGTCGAGCGCCAGCCTGTCTCCAAGGCGCCGTCCTCGCGGGCGGCGCTCTCGAGCGCGCGCACGACGGTAGTACCGACGGCAACTACGGCGCGCCCTTGCGCGCGCGTCTCACGGACGAGCGCCGCCAAGCGCTCCGACACGTGGTAACGCTCGACGTGCATCGGGTGGTCGTTCAAGTTGTCGGCACTAACCGGGCGAAACGTGCCAGCCCCGACGTGCAACGTCACGTACTCGACGGTCGCACCACGTTCCCTGATCCGGGCGAGCGCGGAGTCGGTGAAATGCAACCCCGCGGTGGGCGCGGCGGCGGAGCCGAGCTCTTTGGAAAACACCGTTTGGTAGCGATCGAGGTCCGAAGCAGTGTCGGGCCGCTTGACGTACGGAGGCAGTGGCACGTGACCACTCGTCTCGCTCAACTCCATCAGCGGATGTTCACTCGACACCAGCCGGGAACCGTCCGGCAGAGCGGGGCCGACGTCGATCGTCACCTCTCCGACACGAACCCGGTCCCCATCGCTCAAGCGGCGATTGCAGCGCAGCAACGCTTGCCAACTGCCTCCGACATGGTTCGGGTCCACCGGATTGAGCAGTAAAAGCTCCACCTTGGCGCCGGAAGGCTCACGGACGCCAAACAGGCGTGCCCGCATCACGCGCGTGTCGTTGAACACGACGAGCGCGCCGTCGGGCAGAAGCTCGGGCAAATAGGACACGGTCGTGTGTTCGAAGGGTTCGCCCACGACCAAGAGCCTCCCCCCGTCGCGCTGGGAAGGCGGTTGTTGGGCGATCAACGCCTCCGGTAAGTCGTAGTCGAGGTCACTGGCGAGCACGCGCGCTTGATAACTCAAGAGCGGCGCAAAACCGACACCTCAGAACGACGATCTGCACCTTGTCGCTCTTGTGAGGTGAGCCACTCGGTCACGAACTCGAGCATCTCGTCGACTTGGTCCACCTGGCAGAGCAAGAGCTCGCCCGGGCGCAGCTCCCGCAGCGCAGTCTCGATGGCATGGACCTCGGAGTTGCACTCTTTCAGCTTGGGATGACGGCGCACCGATTGGATGCCCTCGCACAACAAGCGCGTCACTTCGCCCGGCGCACGACCGCGGCGGCATTGGTCTTCGTAAGTGAAGATCTCGTCGAAGAAGTCCGCCAGGATCTCGCCTTGTTCGCGGATGTCTTGGTCCCTTCGGTCGCCTGCCGCGGTATACACGACGGTGTTGCGTCGGGCGCCAAACGCCTTGACCGCGTCGACCAAAGCGCGCAACGCGGAGACGTTGTGGCCGTAGTCGAGCACGACGGTCCGCTCCTCGTGTACCAGCACGTTGAAGCGACCTGGCGCAGAGCCCAAGTCACCAATGAAGGTGCGCAGGCCGGAGCGGATTTGCTCGGGCGTCAGCCCCAACCAGAACCCAGCGGCCGCCGCAGCCAAGATGTTTTCGATTTGGAAGGCGATCTTACCGCCGTGAGTCAATGGGAACTCGGCAACGTTGCCCAAGCGGCAGATGTAGCTGCCCCGCTCGATGACGACCTCTTGTCCGCGCACCGTCGCGACCCAACCGCCTCGTTCGCGATGTTTGACCAGCGCCGGACAACGTGAGTCGTGAGAGAACAACAGGGACTCGGCCGAACAGTGCTCGACCATCGCCACGGTGAGAGGATCCCCGGCGTTCAAGATCGCGACCCCGCTCGGGGCAACTCGGCGCACGGGTACCGCCTTCAAGCGGGCGAGCTCTTCGACGGTCTGAATGCCGCCCAATCCCAGGTGGTCCCCCTCCGCGACGTTGGTCACGATGGCGACGTCGCACCAGTCGAAGCCCAACCCCTCGCGCAGCATCCCACCGCGGGCCGTCTCGAGCACGGCGGCGTCCACTTCCGGATGACTGAGCACGTTGCGCGCACTTTGTGGCCCGCTGCAATCACCGCTGTCGATGCGACGGCTGTCGACGAATACCCCGTCGGTACACGTCATGCCGACGCGCAGGCGCTGCTGGCGCAACAAGTGGGCCACTAGGCGCGTAGTGGTCGTTTTGCCGTTCGTTCCGGTCACGGCGACGATGGGCACGCGACGCGCATCGCGCTTGGGGAACAGTGACTGGACGATCGCTTCGCCCACCGGACGCCCCTTGCCGGCAGAGGGCTCGAGATGCATGCGTAGCCCGGGCGCCGCGTTGACCTCGACGATGGCGCCACCGCTCTGTGCAGGGGGCGTGTTCACGTTGGGCGCGACATAGTCGATCCCGGCGATGTCGAGACCAACTACCTTGGCTGCGTCGACGGCCATCCTCGCGACGGCGGGATGCACCTCGTCGGTGACGTCGGTCGCCGTGCCGCCGGTGCTGAGGTTGCCGTTACCCCGCAACAACACCACGCGACCGGCTTCGACGATACTGTCCGGCTCCAAGCCTTGCTCACGTAGGATTTCGAGGGCGATGTCGTCGAGAGGGATCTTGCTGAGCACGGTGCTGTGGTCGTCGCCACGCAGCGGATTCTGGTTCTCGAGGGCCACCAATTGGCGGACCGTCTGTTTACCATCGCCCGTGACCTTGGGCGGCTCGCGCCGCGCCGCTGCGACGAGCTTGTCGCCCACGACCAGCAGGCGGTAGTCGTGCCCTACGATGTGTTTTTCGAGGATGACCTCGGGCGAATGGGTTGTTGCTCCGTCGTAGGCTGCTTCCACCGCTTCGCGCGTGCACAACCCGACCGACACCCCGCGCCCCTGATTACCCTTTTGGGGTTTGACGACTACCGGAGTGCCGATGCGTTCTGCCAGCGCCCACAAATTCGCTCGTTCGGTGACTACGTAACCGGCCGGCACGGGCAAGAAAGCGCGACTGAGCAGAGCCTTGGTGAGATCCTTGTCCTGCGCGATGCCCTCAGCAATCACGCTGGTTTGGTCCGTTTCCGCGGCCCAGACTCGACGCAGGCGGCTTCCGTGACCGAGCTGCAGCAGGCTGCCGGTCGTCAACCGACGCACTGGGATCCCTTGCTGTTGTGCGGCGCGCGCGATGCTGTGGGTGCTCGGCCCGAGCCGCACCTCGGCGTCGAGTCGACGGAGCTGCTCGGCAGTGTCGTCGAGGCCGGTAACCTGGGAGCCCGACAGCGCTGCCTCGAGCGCTGCGCAGCTCGCTTCGAGCGCTCGCTTGCCAACGCTCTCCTCGGCGTACGGCACCACGACGCGAAACACGTTCGGCTCCGGTGTGGAGACGATCTTCACGTCAGCCAGACGGTGGGCAACGCGGGGCTGCAAGTGCAGGGTTAGTAGGGCAATGAGCTGGGGCGCGGCCTCTCGGGCCTCGCCACCTTGGTTCGTTGGGAGCAGCGGCTGCACGGGGACTGGAGCTGCGGCGACGACGGCTGCGAAAGCGCCTTCGAGCTGCGCTGCGCCGATGTCCCTGGGTAACTCCAAAACCCCCTCCAACGCTGGATCGTTGAGCCACAAATTCGGACCCCGAAGCACTCGTACGGACTGAAGTAACATGGTTCTTCTCCTCACCACTAAGACTGCGTTGAGTCCTGATAGCGCTGTGCTTTGGCGCGCCGTTCAGTTTCCAACCTAAGCAACTCACGACTCAAGACGTCCAGGTTAACCCCTGAACACAAGAGGGCTGCGCAACACGGCAGCAAAGTCTCCAATTCAAGTTTATCCCACCCGCGCACCGAGCCTACGACGGCGCGGCTCGTTCCAGCAACCAGCACGAGCTGATCCTCGACGACGGTCAGCGCCTTCTCACCGGCAGCGATGTGCTTGCGCAAGACGTCGCTGTTCGAATCGGCACAGAAGTACATGACACGGCCAGGGCAACGCTCCGCCATGGACGCCACCCCTTCGACCCCGGCATCCAAGACCAACCAGCCATTTGCTGGCACCACGTCGGCCGGAGCGCGGACCGCCTTGCGCACGAACTCCGGAGTCAGATACGGCGGAGACTCCCACGGACCGGTAGTGGCCCCCTCTTCGCTGATACCCAAGACGACTGCCACATTGCAGTAAGTGAACGGAAGCCCTTCGGCGACGACCTGTGCCGCAGTCACTTCGAAGACTGCAGCATCGAGCAAGGGGTGGGTCAACACGCGAAAGCCCGAGTCGTAGTCGCAAGCGTCTCGCTCCTGCACACGCTCACCGCCGATTGAAATCCCCGTTTGTCCCACCGACGCGACCCGGAGACCGCGACACGCCTCTACGGAAGCAGCGAGCTGGACGGCCACGCGTTTGCGGCGATCACCCCCGCCGGAGACCGCGAACACCGGGAACTCGGGATCGACGGCCCCGCCGAACAGATGTCGCACCACGGCTTCGCCCACGGATGGGACGCGCTCCGAGCTCACCTTTGCGTGCAACATGAGGTCGGGGTTTGCGGTCACGTCGACGACCGCTCCACCAGAGTGCGTCAAAGGGGCGTACAGGTCCGGGGCGATGACATCGATGCCCGCGATGTCCAAGCCGATGGTCCGCGCTGCGAGCACGCAACTGGCCGCAACCTCCGCGTGCATCGTGTCCGTGACGTCGGTGCCACCACCGTGTTCCGAGACGCGACACGCCGCCACGGCTGCGTCGCCGACGACTAGAATCCGGTGGAGCGAACCGGGGATCCACTTCTCCACGATGACGCCAGCGTTGCCGTGCACGTTAGCCTTGTACGAAGCGTCGAAACCGACCTTCCCTTGGGCTACGTCCACCGGCGCTAGTCCCGGACCGCGGCGCTTGCCGGCGGGCCGAACAACCACCTGGCCGCCCACCTCGTTGGCGGCCGCCCAGGCCTGGTCGGCGGTATCGGCCTCGTAAGCTTCGGCGACTGGGAGCCCCACGCCCGTCAGTAGCCGCTGACGCAAATCGAGGGTCTGAGAAATCGCTCCAGCCACCGCGGCAGTCCGATCCGTCTGCGCCGACCACGCCCTCCGCGCGTTGCTGCCGTAGCCAATTTGCACGAGGTTTCCCTCGGACAGGCGCAAAGCCGGGAAGCCCAGCCGCGAGGCCGCACTGACCAACTCGAACGTGTTCGGCTCGAGGCAAAAGCGCGTGGCCGCATCGCGCAGCTCCGCGAGGCAGGCCTCGATGTCGAACTCTTCGCCGCGAGCGGCGGCGTGAACCAACCGCAACCCGGCGGCCAAACAACGCTCCCCGAACTCCGGTTCGAGGCATTCGAGCACCACACGGTACACTCCGTATTCGCCGGTCTCCCGGGCCCGGCCGTATCCCACAGGGTGGTGGGCGAGCGATTGTAGCTCCAACGTAACGTGCTCCAGCACGTGGCCCATCCAGGTTCCGTCCTTCAGTCGCGTCAAAAACCCACCGCGGACCCCCTCACTGCAGCGGTGCTCGATGAGTGACGGCAACCACCGCATCAAGCGGTCGGTGAAGCCGTCCAGACGATTGCTCGGGTATTCCTCGAAGGCGCCGAGGTTTACCCACGCCTCCAAGACCGAACGATTACTCCAGATGTTGGGCCCCCGAAGACGAGCAATACGTCGGATTTCTATGTTGGGGAGTTGAGATTGATTCATCCGCACCCTTGCTGTTGTGCCCGCTTGTACGCTGGCTCAGCGTCGCTTTCACCCGCTGCCGGCTACGTTTTGCCTGGGGTTTGACCCGTTCGTGATTCTCCGGCAGATCGGCGCCGTATTTATGCGCGTTTTGGCTGGCTCGACAGGGCGCGGACGCGCCGTGTAGGCAAAAAGCGCACTACCGCGTTCAATATTCGCACACAAGTGGTTGCCGGGTCCGCTATCACGGCGCGGCTACGAGTTCCGGAACAACGATGTCAGAAGAGGCCGAAATTACATCCGCGCTGGACAACCAAGGGGTGGTCTTGGCGCCACTGGAACGGCTGCGCGCCGTCCTCCAAACGGACCTTGACGAGAATATGCAGTTGGCGGGGGCCATCCTGTGGTTGACCACTGACCGTCTGTTATGGCGCCGCGCACAGGGTTCCCTAGAGGAGGTCGCGGTGGACTCGGAACTCGCGGTACGAGTCTCCGAACGGCCCGGTGCATTCGAAGTGGCGATAACGTCGCACGGCACGCCGCGCGCCACGTTTCGGGTGAGCAATGGCAAACACCGAGACGTTCATGCCTTCGAAAGGGCCATCCGCGACACTTCGTCCGCCGCGCCGTTGGCCAAGGCAAGCAACGCAGCGCCGCCGCGGTCGACGCGCCGTCCGTTGCTGCGCCTGCTCTCGATGACGCTGCCCCACCGCGGATTGCTGGCGCTGGGCTTGTTGTTGACCTTGGCCAGCACCGCCGCCGGCCTGGTTCCGGCCTACGTGACCATGCCGCTGGTCGACCAAGTCCTGGTACCGAGCCAGGCCAGCGCCACGCCCACCGAAGCCTGGCCAACGGTATTCGGCTACCTCGCAGCCTTGTTCGGTTCGGCGCTGTTGGCGTGGCTCTTGACGTGGGGGCAGGGAGCCGTACTCGCCGTGGTCAGTGAACTCGTCGGCGCGCAGCTGCGTAACGTCGCGTTCACCCACCTCCTGAGCCTCGACGTACAATACTTCGAAAACAAGCGCTCGGGCGACCTCGTCAGCCGCATCAGCGCCGAAACCGATCGCATCTGCACGTTTCTGTCGGACTCGCTCGTCGACTTCATCTCCGACGTGTTGATGATCGTCGGGACGTGCACGGTATTGTTTACCCTCCACCCAACACTTGGTTTGGTGGCCGTAGGCTCTTTCCCGATAATCGGTGGTGTGACCCTCACCTTGCGACAGCGCATGTCGGAAGGCTTCGCACACGGCGGCCGAGTGCGAGCACGGATGGTGAGCTTGTTGGCGGACGCGATCTCGGGCATACGGGTCGTCAAGGCGTTCGGTCAAGAGCGTCACGAGTCGGACAGATTCGCCGATCTGAACGAACGCATCGTCCAGGTGAACAACAGGAGCAACGCGTTGTGGACGTTCTTCTGGCCGCTCGTCACCTTTCTCAACCAGATGGGGCTGCTCGTCGTTTGGGCGTTCGGCGCATGGCTGGTGCTCGAAGGCCAGATCACCGTCGGCGTGTTGACTGCGTACATCGCCTACATCGGACGGTTGTACAGCCGTGTCGAGAGCATGAGTCGCATGCTCGGAGCGACCGAGCGCGCCTCCGCTGCCGCGCAGCGCCTGTTCGAGATCATCGACCGCGAACCGCTCGTTCACCGCCTGGTGGAACAGGTGTCGAGCACCCGCCCGATCGAGGGCCGCATCGAGCTGCAGCGCGTCTCCTTCTATCACGGTACACGCCAAGTGCTCAAAGACGTATCGCTGACGATCAAGCCGAAGACGCTAGTTGGCATCGTCGGTCACACGGGGTCGGGCAAGAGCACCCTGGCCAACCTCTTGTGCCGGTTCTACGAGACGGACCACGGCGAGGTTCGCATCGACGGGATGGACATTCGCCGGATGCCGCTCGAGAGTTACCGCAGTCAAGTAGGCATCGTGCTGCAAGACCCGTTCCTCTTTTACGGGGGCATCGGCGAGAACATCTGCTTTGGCCGCCATGACGCCTCGCCGCCGCAGATCATCCAGGCAGCTCGCGATGCGATGGCACATGAGTTCATCCTGCGCCTGCCCAACGCCTATGACACCGCCGTAGGTGAACGAGGCCAGGCGTTGTCCGGTGGCGAGCGCCAACGGGTCGCCATCGCCCGGGCCTTGATCATGGATCCCCGGATCTTGATCTTGGACGAGGCGACCTCGGCGGTAGATCCCGAGACCGAGCGCAAGATCCAGTCGGCGCTCGACAGCGTCGCCGTGGGGCGCACGGTCGTCGCGATTGCACACCGACTCTCCACGCTGAGACACGCCGATACCATCTTCGTCCTCAACCAAGGCAAATTGGTCGAAGCGGGCACCCACGACAAGCTGCTCGAGCAAGGCGGCGAATACGCACGGTTGTGGGCGATGAACACGGCCAACGCTCAGGCGCAAGCGCAAGCGCGCGCCGCCCAACCAGACGATGGTGAAGCCAAGTTGGAGAAGGTGCTTCCGGAGCCGGAGCGCGTCGCGTTGATCCCCGAGCCGCACCTCGATTTGACGTTCGTCGGCGGTCAAGGCTTGCGCCTCAGAGACGCTCGTACGACGGCACCCGAGTTCGACGTTCACCCAAAGCGGTGCTTTCCGATTTCGGAACCCGACTTCGGCATCTCGCTGGTGGACACCGTGGGGAGGGAGCGTGCATTTATCCGCACGGTCGACGGACTGGCGGCGCCGGCTCGGGAGGCTTTGCGCCTGGCGCTCAACGACGCCGAGTGGTTCCCACGCATCGAGCAAATCCTGCGGGTCGGCGTGCAAACGACTTGCTCGACGTGGCAAGTCGTTACGAACCGGGGCCCAGTCGACTTCGTCGTCACGGACGAAGAGAAGGTGCGTTGGGTCCGAGACGACTGCTATGCGCTCACGGACGAACACGGCACGACCTACGTGATCCCCACCCTTGCGGGGTTGGACCGAGCCAGTCGCCGCAGGTTCCGCCGCTTCTCGGCATAAACCAGAGAGCGGCGTCGGCGCGTTCGGCGCCGCTCGTCGCGAACTCGTCCAGCACTGGCGTTCCTGCGCGTGCGCTCGTCCGACGATCGCAACTCATTGCTGGCTTCCGGCGCGCCATCGTCGAGTGAGACACGACACGGCGCGTGCGGCCCCACGCAACCAACGCGTCGGGTAAACGGCACGCGCCCCGGCACTTTCCGCGCTCTTCCGTCGGGTTCGAACGGCAGCCTACGTCGCCGCCAGTGGTGACCGCCTGTTCACGAGACGCGCCCTCCCGCCCTCGACCCACGGCAGCCACCAATCACGGCAACTCGAACTCACGGCAACCTCGAATCACCGCCACCTCGACGCACGGCGCGGTTACTTGGAGCAACGTGGGCCATGGGGAGCGCGCTGGTGATGCGCGGGTGGCTGCGCTGACGTGAGTTCACGAACGCCGGTAGGCACCTGGTGCCGCAGACCGGCTTCCGGCGCCGCGGTCGTGGTCGCTCGCCGATTCGAATTTTGGTTCGTTGTTTTTTTGCACGCCACACGAGCCCAGATGACGGCGCAGTCCTCTCCTGAGCGCCGAGTCCCGCCGCGGAACGCCTTCGAAAGCGCCGGTGCGGTCCTCTCCTGAGCATCGAGTCCCGCCGCGGAATGCCTTCGAAAGCGCCGCGTGCGGTCCGCGCCTACGCCGTTAGGTGCTTGCGCGGGTTCGCGCGGAGACGTCGACGCAGCTCAGCCCGCGAAGTTCACACCAAGCCGCGTCATCTTACGCCACAACGTCGTGGGGCTGATGTCGAGCGCTTCCGCCGCACGCTCGCGGTTGCGGTCGTGGGCGGCGAGTGCCGCCTCAATCGCCTCTCGCTCGGCGTCGTCGACGATGTCGGCCAACGTCCGCCCGGCGCTCGACTTCTTACGCGGCGCTTGCGGCAGGATGTCGTCGGCGCCAATCAACCCTCCACCCGAGAACGCAACGGCTTGTTCGACCATGTTCTCGAGCTCGCGGATGTTGCCGGGAAAAGTGTACTGCACCACTTGACTCATCACGTCCTCCGCCAAGCGCGCACCCGGGTGGAATCCGAGCTTGCGGTTGAACTTGTCGAGGAAGTAGTTGACCAGCAGTGGGACGTCTTCGCGCCGTTCGCGGAGCGGCGGTAGGTTGAACCGCGCCACGTTGAGTCGGTAATACAAATCTTGGCGGAACCGCTTCTCCTTGACGGCCTCCACGAGGTCGACATTGGTGGCGGCGATTACGCGGATGTCGGTCGTGATGGGCTTGTTTTCGCCAATTCGGCGTACCTCACCCTCCTGAATCGCGCGCAACAGTTTGGCCTGAAAGGTGACCGTCGTCTCGGCGATTTCGTCGAAGAAGAACGTCCCACCGTCCGCCTCCTCGAACAAGCCTTTGCGCGCCGTGACCGCGCCCGTAAACGACCCCTTGGCATGGCCGAAGAGCTCACTCTCGAGCAGCGTCTCACTGATCGCCGCGCAGTTGACGGTGACGAATGGCTTGTCCGCGCGCCGGCTATTGGCGTGGACGGCGCGTGCGATGAGCTCCTTGCCGGTGCCGCTCTCCCCAGTAATCAGCACGATCGCGTCCGTCGGCGCGACGCGCCCGACGCGGTTGAGGACGTTGCGCATGGCTTGGGAGCGGCCGATGATGTTCTCGAAGTGATACTTCTCTTTGAACTCTTCCGTGAGCAGCTGGTATTGCGCGTTGCGCTTACGGTTGTCGATGCCGCGAGCCACGCGCAACAACAACTCTTCCTCGGCGAACGGCTTTTGGATGTAGTCGGTCGCGCCCAAACGCATCGCCTCGACGGCGCTCTCGATCGTGCCGTAGGCGGTCATCACCATGACCTCGGTGAGCGGCTGGTGTTGCTTTACGACACGTAACACGGCCAGGCCATCCGAGCCCTCCATGCGCAAGTCGGTGAGCACGAGGTCGTAGGCACCCGCCGCGCCCATCTCTTGCCCGGTCTCACCGCTGTCGGCCTCGTCGACCTCGTAGCCATTGCTCCGCAGGAGCATCGACAATGTCGCACGCATGCTGCGCTGATCATCCACGACCAGGATTTTGCCGAGTGCCCGCTCCACGTTTTCGCCCGCAACTTCACTCACGATCCCCACCTACCCCACAAGCTGCAGCCCACCAAAGTCTTTTTCCGGAAAGTCCCAGCTCGGCGAGATCTGTAGTCCGGCTCCGGCGTGGCCTCCAGAGTTCAGCCGCCACGAGCACCACCAGGCGGCGCTGGTTCATGCCTGTTTCCGGCTCAGTGACCAAGCGCACGCCGTTGTTGGAAGCGTCGCGACGCCGTGCCGGTCGAGAACAACCTTTGACAGTTGGACTAGCGTTGGGCACAAGCGAGCCCCGCACGCCGCTCGCAGGGTCGGCGTTCTTACATCGAAGAAAGGCTCGATCGGCAATGGGCGCACTCAAGGACAAACTCGGAAACGCAGGCCAACGTCAGCACGTCGTGGAAGAGGCGTGCCGCATCCTGGACGCGGAGGTCGCGGACAAGGGTGGCCTCGGCGGCATGGCCATCAAGGCCGCCTACGGAGTGGTGAAAAACATCAAGCCCGGGTTCATCCCCCAGGTCGTGGACAACCTCCTCGACGAATTCCTGGACGCCGTGGAGAAAGTCCAAGCCGGTGCCGGTGAAGGCGCCAAGGCCTCCGAGTCGATCCGCAAGAACCCTGGCCAATTAGCCGACAACCTGCTCGCCGTGACCGACCGGCGTGCGGCCAAGGCCGAACGACCCGTGGTGCAATCGACCTACGAAAAACTGCGCCCATCCGCGAAGAAACACGTGGAAGCGTCCGTCCCCCGCTTGGCTCAGCTGCTCGAACGCCTGGGCGAGTGAGCGCGTTTGAAACCCGCGGTGGCTCGCGTCACAAACCTTCTCTTGTCTGGGTCACCCGGAAGGTGTAAGGGAGCCACCCCAATTTTTCCCCACACACAAAGGGAGTTACCATGTCGAGTCCGCAAGATCCCCGTGCCCGCCGTCGTGAGAAGATCCGTCGCGCGCGCAAGAATGCCCTGTGGTTAGCCAAACGCGCCTCCGAAGACGCGCAGGCTGCTGCCCCCAAGGCTGCCAAAAAAGCCACCTGAAGGCGGCTCGAGGCAAGCGAACCAAGCGTCAGTGCTCTCCGAGCCTGACGCTTCTTCGCATTTGGCGCGCCCACCAATGGCGCGGTGACGTCGCTGTCGGGGGCCAGCGATTCGCGGGCTCCACACGCTAGAACAGACGCGCCGAGTCGAGGAGCAGCGTGACCGGCCCCGAGTTGCACAACGAGACGTCCATGTGAGCGCGGAAAACGCCGGTCTGCACGTCGACCCCGAGCCCCCGCACCTCGCTGCAAAACAGCTCGAACAGCTCGCGGGCGCGCACGGGTTCCATGGCTGCGCTGAAGCTAGGCCGACGGCCGCTCCGCAAGTCGCCGTAAAGGGTGAACTGAGAGACGGCGAGGATACTGCCGCCGACGTCGGCGACCGACAGGTTCATCTTGTCGTTGGCGTCGGTGAAAATGCGGGCGCCGACGCACTTTTGCGCCAGCCATTTGGCGTCGACGGGTCCGTCGCCTTCACCCACTCCAACGAGCGCGCACAACCCCCGCTCGATGCGGCCCGTCACGGCCC
>CBINDO010000033.1:0-43428 GCA_966249405.1 uncultured bacterium
GTCACGTGCACCATCGATGGACGTCAGGTAACGGTACCCGCCGGCACCAACGTCATCGAGGCAGCCAAGAGCCTCCACGTCGAGGTTCCCCACTACTGCTACCACCGCAACCTCTCCGTCGCCGGCAACTGTCGCATGTGTCTGGTGAAGATCGGCACACCGAAACGTGGCCCCGACGGACAGGTCGTCAGGAACGCCGAAGGTAAACCCGAGATCGGCTTCATCCCGAAGCTGCAGATCGGCTGCGCCACGCCCGTCACCGAGGGCATGGTCATCGAAACGAGCAGCAACGAGGTCCAGACCGCGCGCAAGGGCGTGATGGAGTTCTTGCTCATCAACCACCCGCTCGACTGCCCGATCTGCGACCAAGCCGGCGAGTGTCGGTTGCAGGAGTTCGCCGTCGATCACGGCGGCGGTGAGAGCCGCTTCGTCGAGCTCAAGGTGCGCAAGCCCAAGCACCGGCCGCTCGGCGAGAAGATCATGCTCGACAACGAGCGCTGCATCATGTGTTCGCGCTGCGAGCGCTTCATGCGTGAGGTGGCCGGTCAAGATTGCCTCGGCTTCAGCCAACGCGGCAGCCACGTCGAGCTTACGTGTTACCCCGGCAACGAGCCCAAGACGAACTACGACCTGAACCTCGTCGACATCTGTCCGGTGGGAGCGCTCACCTCGAAGGACTTCCGTTTCCGCATGCGCCCCTGGTTCATGAAGGAAACGCGCAGCATCTGCAACGGCTGCTCGCGCGGATGCAACATGACGATCTGGACGCGTGACCGCGAGGTTTACCGTCAGACACCGCGCGACAACGACGACGTCAACAAGAGCTGGATGTGCGACGAGGGTCGCATGACGTATCGCCACCTCAACGAGAGCAACCGCACCTCGAGTCCGCAGCTGCGGGCCTCGCGCGGCGCGGCGCTCGGAGACGCGACGTGGCCCGCCGCGATCATGGCAGCGACCGACGCACTCAAGGCGGCCAAGGGTGGCGTGGCCATCATCGGCTCGGCGCGGTCGTCGACCGAGGAGCTGTACCTGCTCAACAAACTCGCCAAACACGTCGGTGCGACGCTGGTCGATTGCGTGCCGCGCGAGGCCAAGGCCGATCACCTGCTGCACACCGCGGACGGCAACCCCAACGCGGCCGGCGCTGCGCTCGTCGGCTTCACGAGCGGACCAATCGGCAGCAAGCTACCGAGCCTGGTTCAGGCCGTGAAGAGTGGCCAGGTCAAGACGCTGCTCATCGTCGGCGAAGAAGCCGCGGCGGCGGGCCTCACCTCGGCCGACCTGGAGCGCGTGGAGTCGGTGATCGTGCTGAGCCCAACGGTGTCGGACACGACTGCGGCGGCTACGGTGGTGTTGCCGACGGCGACGTACGCCGAGCGCAGCGGCACTTACGTCAACATCCAAAATCGCATGCAACGCTTCAGCGCCGCGCTTCCGCCGCCTGGTGAAGCTCAGGCCGACTACAACGTGCTCTCGGCGCTCCTCGCCGAGCTCGGCGTCGTAGACGAGGCGGACTCGTTCGCCGAACTCTTCGAACGGATGGCGAGGGAGATTCCGGCCATCAGCTCGTTGACCTGGAACGCAATTGGCGACCTCGGCGTGGACCTGACCGTCAAACCGGCGTCCTTGCCCGCAAGCACGGCCGCCGCGGAGGTGTCGCCATGATCCTCGAGGACCTGATCTGGATCGTCGTTCGCGCGGTGGTCGGCGTCGCGGTGTTGCTCGGCCTCGTCGCCTACAGCACGCTGCTCGAACGTAAGGTCGCCGCATGGATCCAGGACCGCGTGGGGCCGAACCGCGTTGGCCCGCTCGGCCTGCTCCAACCGATCGCCGACGGCATCAAACTGCTCACCAAAGAGCCGATGATGCCGACCTACGTGAACAAGGTTTATTACCTGCTCGCGCCGTGTTTGGTGATCGTCCCGTCGTGGTTGTTGCTCTCGGTGTTGCCGTTCGGCAGTACCTTGGGTGGTGAGCCGGCGGTCATCGCGAACGTCGACCTCGGTCTACTGTTCATCTTCGCCGTGACGTCGCTGGCCGTTTACGGCATCGTACTCGCTGGCTGGGCGAGCAACTCCAAGTACCCCATGCTCGGCGGCGTGCGCTCGAGCGCGCAGATGATCTCCTACGAGGTGTGCATCGGGCTTTCGATCGTGGGTGTCCTGCTCACGACCAGCACCATGAACCTCTCGGAGATCGTACGGAACCAAGCCGAGAACGGTTGGCTCATTTGGCGCCAGCCGCTGGGTTGGTTGTTGTTCACCGTGTCGGCGTTCGCAGAGACCAACCGCGCTCCCTTCGACTTCCCCGAGGCCGAACAAGAGCTCGTCGCTGGTTATCACACCGAATATGCGGGCATGAAGTTCGCGATGTTCCAGATGGGCGAATACGCCAACCTCGTGGTCTCGGCGGCGACGATCGTGACCTTGTTCCTCGGCGGGTGGTCGTTGCCGTTCGCGCCGTTCAACGGACCCGTGGAAGGCCTCGCGTTGGAGCTCGCCCACATCGCGATCTTCCTCGGCAAGACCGTGTTCATGATCTTCTTCTTCATGTGGGTACGTTGGACCCTGCCCCGCTTCCGCTACGACCAACTCATGGGCATGTGCTGGAACGCCATGGTGCCCCTGTCTTTGCTCAACCTCTTCATCACTGCGGCCTGGATCGCGTTTGGAGCCTGATTATGCAGTTGGAACGCCCGAAACTGAGCCTACTCGATCGCCTGTACGTGGTGCAGGTGGCCAAAGGCATGGCCATCACGCTCAAGCACTTGTTCAGCAAGAAGATCACGGTCGAGTACCCAGAGGTCAAGCCCAAGATCGCCTCGAACTACCGCGGCATGCCGGTGCTCGTCAAAGACCAGTACGACCGCGTCAAGTGCGTCGCGTGTCAAATGTGCGAGTTCGTGTGCCCGCCGAAGGCGATCAAGATCAAACCGGGCTTCCGCAAGGTGGGCGGCTCCGATGAACACGTCGAGAAAGAGCCCGAACGTTTCGATCTCGATACGCTGCGCTGCATCTACTGCGGCTTGTGCCAAGAAGCGTGCCCAGAGGAGGCGATCTTCTTGCAAGACGTATTCATCGCTACCGGCCACTCACGCGAAGAGATGATCATCCCGAAAGAACGCCTGCTCCAGCTCGGCGGCGTTCGTCATGACAACACGCTGAAATGGGACAAGGTCAAGCCGACCCCCGGCGACAAGTCTCACCACTAACTGCAAGCATCGAGGCAACCGTGGAGGACTTCAACCGTATTCTCTTTTGGGTGTTCAGCGCGCTGATGTTAGGCAGCGGCGCACTGGCCATCACGCGCGCTCACTTGGTGAACGCCGCGATGTTCTTCATCCAAGTCATCCTGTGCATGGCCGGGCTGTTCTTGCTCCTGGACGCACAGTTCCTCGCGCTCATTCAGGTGCTCGTGTACGCGGGCTCGGTGGTCGTGTTGTTCTTGTTCGTGATCATGCTGCTCGACCAGCGGGAAGAGCCGAAGCGTATCACCGGTGGCGGCATGGTCGCGGCCGGCATCACCTTCGCGAGTTTGGCTGCCCTGCTCGGCACGATCGTGCTGCAGCACCAGCAAGCAAACCCCAACGACTTCGTCCCAAGCGGCGGCACCGTCGGGTTGCAGGACGTGGTCCGCACCATCTTCACCCATTATCTGCTCCCCTTCGAGATGACGGCGCTCGTGCTGCTCACGGCGATGGTGGGAATCGTGGTTCTTTCCAGGAAGCGCTGAGGCACCATGTTGACCGATTACTTGATTGTCAGTGGCCTGTTGTTCTCCTTGGGCGTGGCCGGTGTCGCGCTGCGGCGTAACATCCTGGTGATGTTGATGTCCGTGGAGATGTGCTTGAACGCCGCCAACTTGACGGTTGTGGCGTTGCAACGCTTCTTGCCGGCGCACCCCGACGCGGTGAGTCCGTTCGGTGCCCAAGTGATGACTTTGTTCGTGATCGCGCTCGCAGCCGCGGAGGTCGCGGTGGGCTTGGCCCTGGTCGTGGCCTTGTTCCGCGTGAAGCGCAGCACCTCGGTAGAGCAGCTCTCGGAGCTCAGAGCATGATGTCCGTCGCTTTTCTTTTCTTACCCGCCCTGCTCGCAGCTGTCCTCCTGGGCAGCGGTCTCGTCAAGCGTGAGAGCACCGTCACCACGGTGGGCATCATCGCATCGACGGCGCAGCTCGCGCTTTCGGTGATGTTGCTCCAGGCGTTCCTCAACGACGACCTCGGCGCCTGGAACATCGAGCCCGTGCGCTGGCTCAGCGTGCCCGGCGGCGTGGACTTGACGTTCGGCGCGATCCTCGACGCCAAGAGCGTTACGTTGACGTTGGTCGTGTCCGTCGTCGCGTGGTGCGTGAACCTGTTCTCCTCCGAGTACTTGCACGACGATCCCGGCATCCGTCGCTACTACGCCCTGCTCGGCGTGTTCTCCTGCGCGATGTTGGGTCTCGTGTTCGCGACGGACCTCGTGCAGCTGTTCATCTGCTGGGAGCTCGTCGGTTTGGTGTCGTACTTCTTGGTCGGCTTCTGGTTTCACAAGCCCGCCGCATCCAAAGCTTCCGCCAAAGCTCTGCTCACCAACCGCGTGGGTGATTTCGGCTTCATGCTCGGGATCTTGTTGGTTTGGTACATCACGGATTCCACTAGCTTCACCGGCATCTCTCAGAACCTGATCGGCCAAGACGAAACCGTGCTCGCGGTGGCGGCAGTACTGATCTTCTGCGGTGTCGTCAGCAAGAGCGCGCAGGTGCCGTTGCACGTGTGGCTTCCCGACGCGATGGAAGGCCCCACGCCCGTCAGCGCGCTGATCCACGCAGCCACGATGGTCGCAGCTGGCGTTTACCTGCTCGTGCGCATGCACTGGTTGTGGGCAGCCAGCCCGATCGCCTCCGAAGTGGTGATGTTGACCGGCGCGATCACGAGCTTGTTCGCGGCCTTCACGGCGATTGGTCAACGTGACCTGAAACGCGTGCTCGCGTTCTCGACCGTGTCGCAGCTCGGTTACATGGTGATGGCGGTCGGCGCGGGGTTGCCCGACGAGTCGTTGTTCCACCTGACCACGCACGCCTTCTTCAAAGCTTTGCTCTTCCTCTCGGCGGGCAGCATCATCCATGCACTGCATCACGAGCAGGACATCTGGCGAATGGGCGGCCTGTGGCGCAGCTTGCCGGTGACCTTCGCCGTGTTCACGATCGGCGGACTGGCGCTGTGCGGTATCTGGCCGACCTCCGGCTTCTACAGCAAAGAGTCGATCTTGCTCGGGATGCCCGAAGGTCCGGCGCAGATCATGGCGATCATCACCGCGTGTCTCACGCCCTTCTACGTCACTCGCACGTGGTGTTTGACGTTCCTCGGCAAGCCGCGCGTAGAGCACGACCACCCGCCGCACGAGGCGTCGTGGCGGATGCTCGCTCCGCTCGTCCTGCTCGCGGTAGCTGCGATTGGTAGCGGTTGGTCGTTCGCGGCCCCGAGCTGGATCGGCATGCACGAAGCCGCACATCACGAGGGCACCCTCGCGCTCGTGATGCCGTGGGTACCCGTCGTCGGGATCGCGGTCGGCTTCCTCGTCTATGGACTGAAGCCGCGTAGCTCCGAGCCGCTCGCTTCCGGCGCGTACACGGTGCTCGAACGCCGCTTCTTCGTCGACGAGTTGTACGAGGCGACCGTGCTCAAGCTCCAAGAGGGCCTCGCGATCGCACTCAACGCCATCGAACGCGTGGCCTTCCAGGTCCTCCCGCTGTCGATGGCGCGCGGGCTCTCCGCCTTCTTCGCGCGCCTCGTCACCGTATTCCACACCGGCAACGTCGATTCTTACGTTGTCACCTTCTGCGTGAGCATGGTGCTGCTCATCGCGCTCCTCACCCAAGTTTGAGTATCACAGGTATGAATACCCTTATGACTTGGCTTCCGATCGTCGCGCCCCTCGCCTGCGCGTTCTGGGCGGCTTGCGTGGCCTCCAAAGACAGCGGGCTGCTCCGCTTCGTCGGATTGTTGGCGCCCGTGCTGTCGCTCTTGGCCGCAGCCTTGGCGTGGCGTGATTTCGACGCCAACACGACTGGGCCCCAGTATCTCTTGGAGCTGCCTTGGTCGACGTTCCCTGGCTTGACGATGGGCTTCGGCATCGATGCCATCAGCTTCCCGCTCCTCGTGGCGGGTGCATTGGTCACGGCGGCTGCCATCTTGTTGGTCGACGCCGACGACAAAGAGAGCCCAACTCAGGTCGCGTTGCTGCTGCTCACGTTCGCGGCGTGCAACACGGCGTTCCTGTCGACGAACCTGTTCTGGTTCTTCTTCTTCTGCGAGCTCACAACGCTGCCGAAGTTCCTCTTGATCCAGCGTTACCCCGAAAAGGGAGCTTGGCTCACAGAGACGCCGGCAACTCGCGTCGCGCTGCAGGTCACGATCTACATCGTGTTCGGCGCGATGGCAGTCATGGCTAGCCTCGCGTTCCTTTCGGCTCACGCTGGCACCTTGAACATGGCCGACCTCAAGATGGCGACCAACGGCATCGACGATGAGAGCCAAGCATGGTTGTTTGGCCTCGCGGTTGCCGGCTTTGGGATGTGGGGCACGATGTGGCCCCTCCACGGCTGGGCGCCTTCGGTCTACAGCACGGGCCGCGCACCCGCGAACATGCTCTACGGCGGCGTCGTCAAAGCCTTCGGCGTGTATGGGTTGATCCGCCTCGGCAACGTGCTTCCGGCTGGTGTCGAAGTGCTGAGCCCGGTGCTCATCGTCCTAGGTTGCGTGGGCGTGCTCTACGCCGCCTACGTCTGCTTCCGTCAAACCGACTGGAACCGCTTGCTCGCCTATTCATCGGTGAGCCACGCCGGTTTCGCGTTCGTAGCGCTGGGCATCGGCACCGAGCAGGCGCTCGCGGCGCTCCCGCTGCTGTTGTTCGCGCACGGCGTTACGGCTGCAGTCGGGTTCGCGCTGAGCCGCGAACTGTTGCGTCAAACCGGCTTCCGCGACACCACGACGTTGTCGGGAATCGCGACGGCTGCGCCGAGCCTCGGTGTTGGTTTCGCGGTGTTCACGGTTTGCGCGTGTGGTCTGCCCGGCTCAGCCACGTTCGTGGGTGAACTCATGGTGTTCTTCGGGGTGTGGGGTGCGCAGCATCCACTCTCGATCGTCGCGATCCTGTGTTGCGCATTCGGCGTCGTGGTCAGCGCCGTGTACATGTTCCGCGCACTGCACGCGACCTTCTTCGGCAAGTCCGAAGCGAGCGTTCAGCTCGTG
The DNA here is from genome assembly GCA_966249405.1 of uncultured bacterium. Classification (GTDB taxonomy): domain Bacteria; phylum Myxococcota_A; class Polyangia; order Polyangiales; family Polyangiaceae; genus SZUA-265. The sequence goes on from CBINDO010000033.1 coordinate 7,235, forward strand.
AGCAAGACCCCACGCACCGCATCGCTCGTCGCGGTGTGGCTGCTGATCGCGGCGGTCGTCGTGGTCGGCGTGTTCCCGCGCATCTTCACTGACCTCCTCCCCGGTTCCAAAACCGTCGCTACCGCACAGCTCCAGGGGCCCAAGTCATGAATCCGATTGAAAGTCTGCTTCCCGCCCTCAACGTCGAGGTTGCCCTCGTCGTCCTCGCGGTCGTCACCCTCGCGCTCGAAGCCCTCGGCCAATTCCGTCCGCGCGTGCACGGCGCGCTGATGGCAGCGTGCGTGTTCGGGCTGAGCATCTACGAGACGCTGAACCCAGTGCTCGTCGAGGCCACGCCGACGTCGCTGCTCGCGATTGACGGCTTTGTTCACGGCGCGCGTGTGCTGTGTCTCACGGTTTGCTCGATTGTACTGTTGCAAGTAGCGTCGCAACCCGCGACGTTCCAGCGCAGGTCCGCAGAGCATCTGGTGCTCGTGGTTCTGGCGTGCGTCGGCTTCAACGTCAGCGTTGCAGCCAACGACTTCGTCGTGTTGTTCGTGGCGCTCGAGCTCGGAACCACCGCGTCGTACGTGCTGGTGGCGCAGGCGCGCCGCGACGAGGCGACCTTGGAAGCAGGCGCCAAGTATTTGATCATGGGCGCGCTCTCCACGGCGTTCTTGGCCATGGGCCTCGCGTACCTGGTCGGCACCTCCGGCGGCACGTCGTTCGCGATCGTCCGCGGCGCCATGGAACAGTCGCCGTTGGTGTTGCTGGGCGCGGGCCTGGTCTTGGGCGCTCTGCTGTTCAAGATCTCTGCGTTCCCGGCACACCTGTGGGCACCCGACGTTTACCAGGGCGCGCCGCTGCCGGTCGCGTCGCTCTTGGCGACGCTCAGCAAGGCGGTTGGTTTCGTGGTGCTCGTGGGCCTACTGGGCCGCGTGTTTACCCCATACCACGAGCTACTGACTCGCGGCCTCTTGATCATCGCCGCCATCACGGTGTTGTGGGGCAACATGGGCGCGCTCAAGCAGACGGACCTCACTCGCGTGCTCGGTTACTCCTCGATCGCTCACAGCGGCTATCTGCTGCTTGCCACGAGCTCGGGCAGCGTCAAGGCCGAGAGCGCCATCATCTTCTACCTCGTGCAGTATTCGTTCACGAACATCGCGGCGTTCTACGCGCTCGGCAACGTGGTGGAACACGGTGGCAACACCACCCTGGAAGGGCTCACCGGTTTGCGTCAGCGGTCACCCATCACGGCATGGGTGCTCACGATCTCGTTGTTGTCCGCCGCTGGCATCCCGCCGTTGAGCGGCTTCTTCGGCAAGTTCCTGCTGATCACCGCCCTACCCAACTTGCGGCTCCACGGCCCCGAATACGTCGTCGCGCTGGTGTGTGCGTTGTTCGGCATCGTCGTGTCGATGGCGTACTACTTCCGCGCGATTCGCCAGATCTGGCTCGAGAGCCCCGAGAGCCAACCCAACGCGGGCCCCAGCTTGGGCGAAGCCACGGGTATGTTCGCTTGCGTTGCCGGCACCTTGATCTTGGGCGTCTTGCCGCAGCTGTTTTGGGGCGAGTCGTCGACCCCGTGGTCGCCGGCGTTCACTTGGGCTGCGGCCGGGGTGGCAGCATTCGGCGTCGTGGTTTGGTGGACGACCCAATCGCCGCGCGCGGCGGCTCCGGCGGCAACCGCTGCCGAATGAGTTGGCTCGCGCTGCGTCGCTACAGCCGCCTCGCAGCTGTAGCCGCCTAGGACACCGCCGGTCCCCCACACCGGCGGCGAGCCTTCTTCTCGACCCGCGCACGGCCAGCGTCGCACGGCCCAAGGTCAGCTTTCCCATTTCAGAGGCCACGCCGCATCGCGTAGTGTCTCGCGCATGAACTGGTGGCAGGCGCTGATACTCGGGCTCGTCGAAGGACTGACGGAATACCTGCCGGTGAGCTCCACCGGTCACTTGCTCGTCACTCAAAGGCTGCTCGGCATCCCGGAGAGTGAAGCCGCCAACGCCTATGCGATCGTGATTCAAGCCGGCGCCATCGTCGCCGTGCTCGCATTGTATCGTGAACGCGTGCAAGACGCTGTCCTCGGCATGGTCGGAAAGAGCGAGACCGGAGCCCGGCTCGCACGTTCGTTACTGGTCGCGTTCTTGCCGGCGGCCGTCCTCGGGGTGCTGTTCGACGAGAAGATCGAAGCTTATCTGTTTGGGCCTTGGCCGGTGATCGCGGCATGGGCCGTCGGCGGCGTACTCATCCTGGCCATTGCGCGGCACATCCAAGGCCGGCGCGGCGTCGAATTGACTGCGCTCACTTGGAAGGCCGCGCTGTTGATTGGCACGATTCAGTGTTTCGCGATGTGGCCCGGTGTCAGTCGTAGCTTGTCGACGATCTTGGGCGGTCTCTTGGCTGGTCTCGGGCTCGGTGCGGCCGTCGAGTTCTCGTTTCTCCTCGGTTTGCTGACACTCGGTGCAGCTACGGGATACAAGTTGCTCGACAGCGGTCAGGTGCTGCTCGCCGAATACGGCGTCTCGCAGTTGCTCATCGGTTTTGGCGCGGCGTGGGTTTCCGCGATGTTGGCCGTCAAATGGATGGTCGGGTGGTTGACGAAACACGGCATGACCGTTTTCGGCTGGTGGCGTTTACTCGCGGCGTTGGCAGTGGCAATTCTGCTCTCCACGGGCCGGTTGTGACGCGGCCCCAAAATCGTTCGCGCGGTTAGCGAAACCTTGGTCGATCCGAATACGAAACGGCGCTAGGCTCGTGCCGCCGGCGCGCGCGCCCGCCCCTATGGTGACCGTTAACATCCCCGCACCAACCTCGCCGCCGCGCGGACTTCGGATCCGGCGCTGGTTAGAGGGCTGCGTGTTGGGAGTCGCGGCATTGGGTGTCGCGACGATACCCAAATGGCTGTTCAGCTATTCGATCGGTCGTCCTACGCCATTCCTGCTTTATTCCTTGCCGATCCTGTTCGCGACGCTGCGCGGAGGTTGGGTCGCCGGGGTGTTCACCACTTGCCTAGCATCGGTCGCGGCGGGGTCGTTCTTCGTGGCCGACGGTCAAGGACCGTGGGGGGACACGGTGCCACGCGTTGCGTTGTTTTGCGCGCAGGCCCTCGTCTTCGTCTTCCTGTTCGACGGCTTGCTCCGCGAGCGACAACGCTCACGTCACCTGATCTCCGAGCTGTCGGAGGCCGGCGAGCGCCTGAACGGCATCGTGTCGGGTACCCGCGATGGCATCACCGTTCACGACACGTCACGTCGGTGCGTGTTCGCGAACGAGAGCGCGGCTCAACTTTTGGATCAGAGCTCGGCCCAGGAGGTCGTGGGGAGCACCCAACGACAGATGGCCGCCAACTTCGAGCTCTACGACTTGCAGAACCGGCCGTACACGATGAGTGAATCGCCCAGCGAGCTCGCGCTACGCACGGGTCAACCGGCGGAAGATATCATCGGCTTTCGTTCGGTTCGCAACCCCTCCGCGCCGATACGGTGGTCGCGTGTGCGCGCGAACCCGATCTTGGCCAAAGACGGTAGCGTCAATTCGGTCGTTACGGTCTTCTACGACGTCACCGAGTCGCGTCGCCGAGAAGAGGCGTTGGCGCTGGCGCACGAGTGGTTCGAGATTGCGCTCCAAAGCATCGCCGACGCGGTCATCACCACCGATGAACATGGCCACGTGAACATGGTCAACCGCGTCGCGGAGACGCTGCTCGGCACGCCAGCAACGGACCTCTACGACCGTCCGATACACGAGGTGTTCCAGGTCTTCGACGAGCCAAGTCACGCGCCAGTACCCGACCCCGTCGCACAAGTGCTGCGCACCGGAACTGCCTTCAAGCTCGGTGCGCCCGCCCATTTGCGGAGATTCGACGGCAAGGAGATCCCGGTAGACAACAGCGCCGCACCCATCCGCGACCGCGACGGCAACCTGCGCGGCGTGATTCTCGTCTTTCGTGACGTCTCGGCGCAGCGGTCGCACGAGCGTCAACAGGCGTTCCTGGTGCGCGTCACGGCAGAGCTGAACTCCTCGTTGGACTACCGCGTCACGCTCCAAAATGTAGCTCACGCCTGTGTCCCCCTGTTGGCCGATTCGTGTGTGATCGACCTCTTGGATGGCGCCACCTCGGAGCGCATGGTCTCCGTTCATGCCAATCGGACGCAATCACCCTCGCGCGAAGCGATCGCCGAACTCGACGCGCCCCACGATCCGGACGCAGCCTCGCAGACCGTGCTGTCCGATCGCCTGATGCGCATCCCGTTGACCAAGGGTGCCAAACGGCTGGGCGTCCTCACGCTCGCGCTCAGCGACTCGAAGCGATCGTACGCCCTGGACGATCACGCCGTGGCCACCGCGCTGGCCGACCGTATCGCCGTCGCAGTCGAGAACGCGCGGCTCTTCGAGGCAACGAACGCCGCACGCGAACAGGCGATCGCAGCCGACCGCACGAAGAGCGATTTCCTGGCGATGCTCGGCCACGAGCTCCGCAACCCGCTGGCACCGATCCAAACGGCCCTCGAAGTGCTCAGGTTCAACAACGGCGGCAACACGGACGCGACCGAGTTCCAGATCCTCGACCGTCAGCTGCGGCACCTCGTGCGACTGGTCGACGACCTGCTCGACATTTCACGCATCACCCACGGACGCGTGGAGCTCAATCGCACGTTAGTGGACGTCGCGAGCATCGTCGAACAGGTGCGGGAGATGGTTTGGCCCGCGGGCACCGTCGCGTCTCACGACCTGCGCATCGAGGCGACCCCAAACTTGCGAGTGAGCGGCGACCCCGTCCGATTGGCTCAGGTCCTGACCAATCTCCTGGTCAACGCGTGCAAATATTCCCCGCAAGGTTCGCCGATCTGGCTGCGTGTGTCGGAGGAGCGCGGCTTCGCGCTCATCACCGTGCGCGACGAGGGCATCGGCATCGAACCGGAGATGTTGCAGAAGGTCTTCGACACTTTCGTGCAAGAGCCGCAAGCTCTCGATCGTTCACGCGGTGGGTTGGGTCTGGGACTATCGATAGTGCAGGGCTTGGTCAACGCGCACGGCGGCCAGGTCAGCGCTCACAGCGAAGGTATCGGCAAAGGCGCGACCTTCGAGGTCCGGCTGCCGTTGGCTGCGAGCGCGCATGCCCCTACCGTCGAGGTCGCGAGGGTCGCGCCGAGCGCGGAAATCAAACGGCGCGTGCTCGTCGTGGACGACAACGTCGATGCCGCCGAGGTGATGGCGAAGTTGCTCCGCAAGTTCGGCCACACGGTGTTCGTCGCGAGCACGCCGTTCGAGGCCATCGAGACGGTGTCGCGCGAACCGTTGGACATCGCGTTGTTGGACATCGGCCTGCCGGAGATGAGCGGCTACGAGTTGGGACGACGCCTGCGCGCCATGAAGCCCGCGACGCCGTTGCCGCTTGTCGCCATCACTGGGTACGGCCAAGTCGACGACCGCAATCGCTCCCTGCGCGAGGGGTTCGTGGCCCACCTGGTCAAGCCGGTGATGCTCGACGATCTGCACCGAACCTTGAACTCGATCGGCTGAGCAGCGGATTGGGGTGGCCTTCGACGGCGCGGCTCCGCACGAGGCCACGCAAACGAGGGCGCTCAGGGTTGCTGTTTCTTCGGGACTTCGCTGTCCGGACCCGCGATGGGAATACCGGTGCTACGCTTGCTGGAGGGTTCGCGATCGTCCCCCGTCCAGTAGTAGGACAAGGGCGAGGTGCCCATCGGAAACGGCGTCTCGTCGGCGGGCTCCAGGAACAGCTCGGCGCGGAAGTGCAGGAACGTGGTTTGAACGACGGACAACACCGGAACCGCGAACAACGCGCCCCACAACCCGTAGCTGTGTTCACCCAAGATCAACACGAACACCACGAGCACCGGATGCAGCTTGGCGGCAGTCCCGATGATGCGCGGATTGAGCAAGCTGCCCTCGAGCTGGTGGATGCCGAGGATCCACAGCAGCACCCACAACGCCGTCCAGAAATCTTGCGTGAGACCCACCATCACGGCGGGGATCGAACTCAGGATCGAACCGAAGATGGGAATCAAGCTGAACGCGCCCGCGACGATTGCGAGCAGCGGCCAGTATTTGAGGCCAAACAGCGCAAAACCGATGCCCGACAGCACGCCGTTGACGGCGCAGATCATCAACTGTCCGCGCACCACGCCACTCAACCCGCGGTCGAGCCGCTCGAGGAAGCGGTCGAAGGCCGGGCGCGCGGCGGCGGGAGGCAGTGACCGGAAGAAGCCGACGATATCGTCGCGGGTGTACACGAGGTAGGCCGCGCAAATCAGCGTCATGAACGACAGCAATATGCCGCGCGACACGGCACTCAGCGCCGCGGTACCGAGCTTGACGATCTCTTGAGTGTTCTGGCGCGAATACTCGAGGATGCTGTCGACCATGCCGTGCACCCAACGTTCGAACTCGAACGGCTTGGCCACCTCACGTGGACGGAGCTCCCAATGTTTGGCGCCCTTCTGGATCAAGTCGACCGGCCCCTTGAGAGACACGCCGTACCCGCCGTTGGACAGAGGCGCCACCTCGAGCTCGGGCCCGGGCTCCAATGTCTCACTGACGGGAGGCTGGCGAGTGAAGAAGCTCGCGTTCTTCTCGACCCAAGGTCCCCACTCCTTGGCGATCTGATGGCCGACGTCGGGCAAGGTCTCGTGGAGCTCTTTTGCCTCACGGTACAGCCGCGGGATCCCGATCATGGCGGTGCCCACCACCATGCCCATGGTCACCACGCACGCGAGCACGACGGCGACCCAACGCGCCACGCCTTTGCGCTCGCACCAATCGACGATCGGCGTCTGAACGTAGGCGATCACGGCGGCGACCAGAAACGGCAACAGCACTCGCCCGGCCCATATCCCCACCGCAACGACGAGCAGCGCGCTCACTACGAGGAATATCAGCCGTTGGCGACTCCAGCCATCTGTCATGTGCACCTACTCCAACTTAGCTCCACGGAAGTCAAGTCTTGCCCCATCAATCCAGCGCCTCTGCCCTGCGAGTCGTGACGCAGGCACTTTCGTGTCACTTTCCGCGTGCGGACCCCGTCACTCGCGCTACCCCTCGACGTCCAGTGCCAACGTCACGAAACCGACGGCCGCCCCGCGCACGAGCCGAAACCGCCCCGCATTTGCCTTGCGACGCCACCATCGGGCGCGTAAACCACACACGCCCCAAGCCTTGGGGCAACCCCTTGTGCCGAGCCACGACCAACCGGGGCCGAGCACTTTTCACCGTTCCCATCCGAGCGCAATCATTGGCGAAAGCGCCATTCCCGTCAAGCGCCCTCAATTCTCGCTCGTAGCCCGAGCACCCTGCTTATCCTGAAGAGACACTATGGAAGTCGCGTTACAAGTTATCGACTTCGTGCTGCACATCAACAAGCACATCGAAGAGCTCACGGCGAGTTACGGCTCGTTGGTTTATCTGGCCCTGTTCATCATCGTCTTCTGCGAGACGGGGTTGGTGTTCACGCCGTTCCTTCCGGGCGATTCGTTGCTGTTCGCGGCTGGCGCGGTGGCGGCTGCCGGCTCGCTCGACCCCTGGCTGGTCGGCCTCACCGTGTTCGTGGCGGCCGTGCTGGGCGACGCCACCAACTACACGATCGGCAAACACGGCGGCGCATGGTTGAGCCAACGGTTCCCCAACGTCGTCAAACCCTCGCACCTCGAAAAGACTCACGCCTTCTACGAGAAGTACGGCGCCAAGGCGTTGGTGATCGCGCGCTTCGTGCCCATCGTGCGCACCTTCGCGCCGTTCGTCGCGGGCGTAGGACGCATGACGTTCAGCACGTTCAGTAAGTTCAACGTGCTCGGCGGTCTGCTGTGGGTCGTGCTCTTGGTCCCCGCAGGTTACTTCTTCGCCAACGTACCGTTCGTCAAAGAGCGCTTCAGCCTAGTGATCTTGGCGATCATCGGCCTGTCGATCTTGCCCGCGGTGATCGAAGTTTGGCGCGCCCGTCGCGTCCCCGAAGCCTCGTGACCGCATCGCCGTGAGGCGACCCGCAATCGAGCCGCGCGCACGGCCTCCGTCGCCGCGCGCGTCGAATCGACGTCCGCACCGAATCGACGTCCGCACCGAATCGACGTCCGCGTCGAATCGACGTCCGCCTCCGCGGTTTTGGTGGGGGCTCGACGTCGCGAGGTGCCTGCCCCCGTTCGCTAGGGCCCGTCACCGCAGCCCCCGCCGCTCGCCAAACGCTCGGCACGATCTGCCCCGATCGGCGAGTGGCCGGCAATCTCACGGCTCTGGTCGCCTCGTGAAGCAGCACCCAAACATTACCGTCCGCCTGGGTTACGGATCCCAGGCATCGTAGTTCGGCGCAAACGCAGCGGTACGAACGCCAACTGACCAATTGGGGCGGCTCGGACCGCGGTGGGTCAACTTCAGCCGAACACTGGGATCGAGGTGTGGCAAGAGCGCCGCTCGTGATGTCGAATCGGGTCAACACCGAGTGTTGCATCGCTAACCTCGAGCAAATCCCTTGCGCGGCCGGTACCGTTTCCTTAGCTTCCGAACGCAGCTCGATGCCGCGAATCGGATGGTAACGCTCGATGTTCGAAGTGAGACAACGCGAGAACATGTTGGTTGGTTTCGACGACAGCCACTTGCCCCTGATGATCTCGACCTTTCGTGGTCCGCTGGACGTCGACGCGGCGCGTTGGCACGACGAGGTGAGCACCAAGGTCATCGTTCGCTCCTTGGCCGAAGGCCGCAGAGTCTTGCACGTGGTCGACGCACGCGACGTCGACGTTCCCTCCGCACAGCTCCGCAGATTTTGGGCTGATCGGATCTCTCAGTCCGTCGGAACGCTGGAAGCCATGCTCGGCGTGTTCGTCGTGATCGACAAGCCAATCCTGCGCGGGGTGCTCACCGCCATCAACTGGCTGTGCAGCGACGCCGGTCGCGTCGAGTACTTCCCGACGCTGCGCGACGCGGTCACGCTGGCAAACGTCAGGTTCAATGCCGCGGGTTACCCGCTGGTGCCGCTCGATGGCGACGCCTACGACGTCCCCATCGAGCCACCGCGTCACTCGCATCAGGCGACCAAGCTGGCACGCATCACTTTGGCGCCCCGTCGCTCGATCAACCACGACGAGTGAAGTCGTGGTGCCGCGACTGCGTCGGGTATCGGACTCGCGAAGCGCAGCTGTCGCACAGGCCCGCTAATACTCAACTGGAGACGTCGTAACGGCGCCCGCGATACACCATGCTTCGGGGGCCGGCAGTGCGACGTGACGAGCGAGCCTCTGGTGAGACGGATTCCGGGCCGTGACGCGGCGTCGGCGGGTCGGGCTCGACGGCGGGTGGAACGAGGCTGGGTTGAGTGTGGCGTTGGTCCGCGGGACGCGGCGCCTCCGGGGGCGGCTCCGACCTCCGTTCGTGCATGCGCCCGCGCGCTCGCACCTCGAAGGTCTGGAGGGCGCTGGGTCTGCCTCCGGCCCGCGACGTTGGCGGCTCTGCGAGCTGCCCTGCAGCCGCCGGGGGCGCCCCGTACGGCTGGGGCGGAGGCGAGATGGAGTTACGATGACTGCTCGTGCCATCGACGAGTTTCTCTAACTTCCGGCACAAGATCTTGGCAGCCATCCGCAAAGCACGTGCGTTCACGTCCGGTGCCGTGAGCATCACCAGCTTGCCGCCATGGAACGGAGCTACCTGCAGATGGTAGTCCGAGAAATACAGGACGCACCATTCACTTTGCACCTTCAGCTCCGATGCAGCTTCGACCAACCACTGGATGCGCGGCGCAATGGTGGCCAGATCTTCGGCTTGCACGTAGCTCGGCATCGCGACGGCGACCAGCTCACCGTCCTCGTCCATCGCGAAGCTGCCAGCGACTCCTGCGACGTCTTTCAAGCTCTCCAGAATGGTGGCCATCACACTCCTCCTATTCGACGTCGCAGCTCCGAGAGCTCGTGCGTTGCGCCGAGAGCACCTACCCAACTGCCGTCGGGCTCGTGTCGCAGCAGCAACTCGGTATCTGCGGCACAGAACAGATCGATGCCTCGAGTGTCGCCCAGGCCGAGCTCCTTACCGATCGCGTCGAGCGTCGAGGCTGCAAACGCAACCAGGTCCGCCAGGGCCTCGGCCTGGGCGCCCCGCTGGCTGATCACGGCTCCCGCCGGGTCGACTCGCACGCCCGACGCGGACACGGCACGAGTCGGAGTGGGCCGATCGGTTGCGTCGTGCGCGCCGTCAGCGTAGTCACGACCGGCTCCAACGGAGCGCGTTACACTCACCTTCACCGCGTTGTTCGAAGGCGTGAGGTCGTTGTCGGAACTCGGCGCGGGGCGCCGTCGACTTTCGTCCACGGCTTGTGCGTGGCGGAGCAACAATGCTTCGACCGAACACGCGATCGAAGCATGCGTCGGCCACGCGCGCAGCGAAGGCTGAAAGGCACCGGCGGAAAAACCCAAAATCCGCGCCACCGCAGGCTCACCAGACAGAGTCCCCAACTCGGCATGAACGAGCCGCCCTTGGTCGAAGAACAAGTAGCCAATTTGCAGCCCAGAACGTACTTCGATCGCGGCGCGTGCACGCGTCTGACAGTACATCTGCACGAGGTCAGCGACCGAGGCGCCGTTCAGTTGCGCCGAGAATCCAGGGGTCAACGGGAAGTCGGATCCGTCATTCGGCATTGGCGTACTCCCTTTGCGTCTGAGCGGAGCTCGCGGCCGGCAAAGCCGAAACGAACTCGGGCGGGTAACCTTCGGCGGCGTGTTCCGCCCAATCGAGCCCCTCCACCTCGGCGTCGAACGACACTCGCAGCCCGATCGTGGCGCGCATGATGCGCAGCGCGATCGACACGGTGGTGAACGTCCACACGAAGCACGCGAGCGCGCCGATGAGCTGCGTCGCGAGCTGAGTCCACTTGAACCCATCATGGTGGAAAATCGCGACCGCGAGCGTCCCCCAGGTACCGCAACCGGCGTGCACGCTGATGGCGCCCACTGGATCGTCGAGTCCACGCCGCTCGATCCACAGCACCAACGTGGTCACGATCAACCCGCCAGTCGCTCCAATCACGACAGCCGAAAGTGGCGTCACGAAAGCACACCCAGCCGTTACCGACACCAAGGCGCCCAGCGCGCCGTTGATCGTCAAGCTGACGTCCGGCTTGCCATTGAGCTTCCAGCTCGCGAACATCGCCGAAGTCGCCCCAGCGCACGCTGCGATGTGAGTGTTGAACGCGATCAAGCCGGCAGCCTTACCGACGCCCGTAAATGGTGACCCCCCCGAACCCGTGACCCCACCGGTGCTGCCCGCGTTGAACCCAAACCAACCCAGCCAAAGGATGAAACACCCGAGCATTGCCAGGACCATCGAGTGACCGAGGATTGGCTGCGGACGACCGAGTTTGTCGAACTTGCCAACACGCGGCCCGAGCGCGAGCACCCCAGCGAGCGCCGACCAACCACCCACGCTGTGCACCACGCTCGAGCCGGCGAAGTCGATGAACGCCGGTAACCCCAGGCGCTGCAAGAGCCCACCGTCCGGCGCCTGCAACCAGCCGCCGCCTGCGAACAACCCACCCCAAGCCCATCCGCCGAAGATCGGATACACGAGGCCCGTGATGAGGACGCTGAGCCAGAGATAGGCGGGGAAATGCGTCCGCTCGGCCATTGCCCCCGAGACGATCGTGGCCGACGTCGCGCAGAACATGGTCTGAAAGAAGAGGAAGCTGTAGGTCTCGGTGCGATCAGCGTAGCCGCTCAAAAAGAAGCCATCGGTGCCAATCCACCCGGAGCTCGTGCCGAACATCAACGCAAAGCCGCACGCCCAAAACGCGATCGAGCCGACGGCGGAGTCCATGAAGTTCTTCATGAGGATGTTGACGACGTTCTTGGCCCGCGTGAACCCGGCTTCCAGCAGCGCAAAACCGGCTTGCATCCAGAACACCAACGCGCCGCTGAGGAGCGTCCACGCGACGTTCACTGCATACCCGCCCGTTGCCCCCATCGGCGTCGCCTCTACGTCGAGCGCCCCAGCGTTCGATTGAGCGGCCGCAACCGCTACCAATCCAACACAAGCTACGCTTCCGGCGACTACTTCGATGGCTCGCCGCGCCAACCATCGCCACCAACTGCAACTGATCTCGCTCATGGGTGTAGGAGAAAAACCACACGCTAAGTAACGGCGCGGTTTCAGCTCCGCGACCAGTGCGTTACTCCGCAAATACCAGTTGACCGTCGCTTCGTTTTGTTGCCGGACTGCCACATTCCGGGGAGCAGCCCAGGTGGTCCGCCAAGCTAACGCCCGGCAGGGACCACTCCCACACCTGGAGACACGGAGATCCAGCCTGGGTTAGTCAGAACATTCTCCGATGACGGGCCTGCAGGCTGTGCCGGATTGTGACGCTTTCACCTTCCGAGTTCAACTTGGCGGCGGTGCGACGATTTCGGCTCGCAACGAGCGCGAGTTGTTCGTGTTCCGGCGCGACTTTGGCCTAGGCTTGCCTACCATGAGCCTTCGCTACTTCTTGTTTCCTCTCGCTCCCTTCGTTTTGGTCAGCGCTTGCTCCGACGACGGGCCCAGCGCTGACCCGACACCAGCACAGACGACGACGGAAGAACCGGACAAAGACTCGGGCCCGAAGGACGACGAGCGGGAGGAGGATGCCGCCACGACGGCGGAGCCCGACGAAGAGACGCTCGAAGTGCCGGTGACGACCGAGCCCGAGCCAGCCGACACGACCCAGAGCAGTGAGACGACAATCCCCGACGAGCCTACGGTCGATACCTCGGGCGGCGAACTCACGACGGGGAGCGGAGAGGCGTCGAGTTGCGTCGACATCTACAACTGCTTCTTGCCGTGCGAAACGGAAGAGTGCTTGGACGTGTGCGCGCAAGGTCAGCAATACGAGGACGTCCTCTATGCATATTATCTCTACACGTGCACCGTGGCGTTCCAGTGCACGGACGACGCGTGCCTGCTCGAGAACTGCAGCTTCGAGGCGCAAGCGTGCGTTTACGGGACCGTGACGACCGACGCGGGAGAGACCGAGGGCGCTTGTCCCACCCCGACCGGCGAAGGGACCGAGCACGCCGGGTTCATCGAGGCAGACGAAGTGTGGTCGGCTGCGGATAGCCCGCACGTCGTTACGTCGAACGTCTCGGTGAGGGGAGCAAACGTCACGATCGAGCCATGTGCGGTAGTACTCGTGGCAGAAGGCGCGTACATCTCGGTTGGGCAAACCGGAGACAGCCCCGCGGCGTCGCTGGTGGCCAAGGGCGAGATGGTCGGCGACGTCCTGCGCCCGGTCACGTTCTCCCCGGCTGTGGAGGATACGTATTGGGGAGGTATCTCTGCCTTGCCGACGGGCTCGCTCGAACTCGAGCTCGCGGTCGTCTCACGCGCAGGTCATTCCAATGGCGTTGGGGTCGGAGTATCTTCGGCGGTCCTTGCGTACGGCGACGACAACCGCGCCGAGGTGATCGAGAACGTCAGCTTGAAGCATGTGCTCATCGACCAATCGGCGAGCCTCGGCTTGGCCGCGATGGCCTCCGGCGGCTTCACGTCGGACTCGACCAACGTAACCGTCACGAACGCCGGCTTGGAGGGCGAGCGCAGCGGTGACGTCGTGACGACGTACGCTGGTTACGTCGAAGCTCCGGCGATCCATACTTGGCCGCTCGGCGACTACACGTCGAACGCCATCCCGGAAGTTTTGCTCAAGGCGCCATTCATCCTGCAGGTGCCGGAGACGATCCCCGATCGCGGTGTCGCCTATCAGATGGTGGCATCGTTTTCGATGCGTCCACCGACGTCCGAACCGATCGCGCTGACGGTAGAGCCCGGCGTGACGATCAAGTTTGCCAACGAACTCTACAGCACAGCAACGGGTATGGTGCTCGGAGACTTGGACCGGCCGCTGCAGCTGCTGGCGGCAGGCACCGAGGAAGCACCCATCGTGTTTACTTCCGGCACAGAATCCCCCGCCGCCGGCGACTGGTCGGGGATTTGGTGGGAGTCCGGCCCCAGCGAGGGCAGCGTGATGAGCCACGTCGTCATCGAATACGGGGGCGGGGAGTCGGCGACCAACGGCTTCGGTTGCGGCCCCGGCGACAACGACTCGCTGTTGTTCCTGGCGTGGGAGCCGTCGAGCTCGTTCATCTCGAACTGCACCTTCCGTCATTCTTCGACGGGCGGGATCGTCAGCGGTTGGCAATCCGACGTGACCGTCGACTTGGCGACAGGGAACACCTTCGAATCGATCACCAACGCCTGCAATGTGTCGTTGAACAAGAGCGCGGCGGGCACGTGCCCCGACAACGGTGGCGACCCGTCGTGTTACTGAGCGCCACGTGGCGCAGAGTTCGGTTCACCTGAACCGAACTCTGGCGATAGCCAGTCCCACCTACGAACCGTGCGCCTACGGCCAGTAGTACGGGCACTACGGACACGCTGAGCCGCACGTCACCGAGCTCGCGCATTGCGTGAGCTCTCCCGTCTCACACGTCAACTCGACGTTGTCGAGGTTGTCGTAGAGCACGTAGCAGTCCGCGCCGTCCTTGCACGTCACGTTGCACGTGGCGGCGTCGTGGCACTTGGTGATGCAGCGGCCGGGCCCCTTGCATTCGACGGCGCAGCTCTGCTCTCCGCCACAATGCGTGTGACAGTCTCCTTCGCCCAGACAAGTGACGTCGAATACCTCGGCGACCACGTCGACCGCCGAGCAAACGGCGCCCTCCGCGCAGTCGATCTTCACGGTCGGCGAGACACCCACCACCACGTCACACACGGCGTTGGCTTCACAGTCGGCCACGCACTCTTCTGCAAGGCAGATGAGCTCACATTGCCCCTGCTCGACACAGGAGCAGTTCGGATCGCAGGTGGGCGGCCCGGCGTCGCTCGAGGCCCCTGCATCGAAGGGCGGTAGCGTCGGATCGCGCGGCTCGCTCGTGTCGTGAACCTCACCCGTGTTCGGGGGTGTACCGGCCTCGAGCGTTTGCCCACCGTCGGGCAGCCACGTGTCGTCCACGGAGGCGTCCTTCGACGGCACTTCCCCGGTGTCGGCGCCCGTCGTCTCGCTTTTGGACGCGTCGCCCGTCACGGCGGCGTCGCCCATCGTCTCACCGATACCGCCTCCATCTTTCGGAGGTTTGGGTTTCTCTGACTTGTCGTCTGCAGAGTGCGACGTCGTCGGTGCGCTGTCGTAGTTGGTGGTAACCTCGTAAGGCTTCGACTCATCGGTGACGCTGGGCTTGCCGCCGTCACCCTTGGGCTCCACTGAAGCGTCCGTCGATCCGTCGAGATCGACGCCGTAGTGACCACAGCCGTGACTGAACGCGGCAACGGCCGTCAGCACGACGGCCCCGACCAGACCCTGAGCCCTCCGCAGCTGCGCCGCGTTGCGCCCGATCACCCCGACGAAGTTAAGCTCTGCCACTGCAACTCACTTTCCCGAAGTACGAGACACCCGAGCTCGAACGGGTACTCGAAAGGACACTGGCTGCTCGAGCGAGGGAAAACGCACGGAATCCCCGGCTCGAGCCAAGCAACGCCCCAACGCAGTGTTGGCCACTGCCGGGGGTTCAACCTTAACTTGGGCCGCGCCTCCCGCTTTGGCTACTTCAAAGTGCAACACCGCTGCGGGCGCGGTTTGCCCAGCCTCCAAGTGCTGAACGAAGCACGCCTGAAATGAACCACTCTTCTGTTGCACGGCTTGGGCCAGTTGCGCCTGCCCTGCACTGGATCCGCCGGAGGTGGGGGAAGGTCGGGTGTGGGCGGTGGACAGCTCTGGTCGTGCACCGGACTTTTCGATTGCAGGGGGCTCACCCGCAGCCTTGGAGTCGGTTGTCGCGTCATCGACACTTGCGGTACCAGGCGCCGCAGCCGTCATCTCTGGCGACGCTGCCGTGGCAGAGGGCGCTTCGTCGCGGCCTCCTCCCACCACCACGACTTGTTGCTCGCGCCCCGCGTCGGTGTTCTTGGACAACGCGGCAACGGTCGCTCCCAACCCAACGGCAATCAGTCCACCTACGACAATCAATCCCCAAAGCAATCCAGTGATTTGGCGGTTCGCGGGTGCAGCCACGGGCGGGGATACCGCTGCGGCCGTGCCGAGGATGGTGGCGGCCTCCCCGGTTCGCGCACGCCCGGCGCTCGACGCGGCGTCGTCTGGGATTTCGAGCACCGGGAGCGGACCGGGAGCCACCGACAACAAGCGCTCGAGCGCCGCCTGTCGCTCGCGCAGTGGTTCCACCTGAACCACGGTGGGCATCAGCTCGAAGTCCGTCTGGACGAGTTCGCGCAGTTGCTCGGCGATGTCTTGATCGTCTTTGCTTTGAAAGTGCCGCAGCTCCCTGGAGAAGGCGAGGGCGCTGTCGAAACGTTGGAGCGGGTTCTTCGCGAGGGCCTTGGCCAACACCGCATCCAGGCCGGGCGGGATGTCGTCGCGACTCTTGGACGGCAGCTCGGGGACATCGTTGACCATGCGCATGAACGTCTCGGCTACGGAGTTGGCCTGGAACGGCGTGACCCCCGTCAGCATCTCGAGCAGCACGACGGCGGCCGAATATTGGTCCGACCGTGGTGTGGCTTGTTCGCCGATCACGGTTTCTGGTGCGGAATAACAGAGCTTGCCGCGGAACCCGCCGGTTTGAGTCGCCGCTTGACCATGAGGGCCGCGGATGCTGGCAATTCCGAAGTCGAGCAGATGGATGTAACCGCGGTTGCTGACCAAGACGTTGTCTGGCGAGATGTCGCGGTGCACGATCTCGAGTTCGTTGCCCTCTTCGGTGTTGAAGCGGTGGGCGTAGTGCAGGGCGTCCAACACGCGACGCACCAGATACAGGCAAATGTCTACGGGGAACGGTAGCTTCTTTTCGACGCGGTACAGCAGCCACGGCGATAGCGTGTAGCCGTGGACGTATTCGAGCACCATCGTGGGGACGCCGTCATCGATGCCGAAGTCGCTTATCCCGACGATGCTCGGATGTTGGAGCTTCGACAGGATCTTGGCTTCGCGAATGAACAGTCGGTTGCCCTCCTCCGTCGTTCGGAGGTCGCGCTTCATGCGCTTCACGACGACCGGACGCGTGAACCCTTCGGCGCCCTCAACTCGCGCCAAGTGAACGGTTCCCATGCCGCCTTCGCCCAACAATCGAATGACGCGGTAGCGACTCAGCAGCAGCTTGTTGTCGAGGGGATGGAACGAGTTGCTCATGTCGCGTTCAGCGATTCAGGGCGCCGCCTTGGGCCGACGCAGGTAGTAATGAGTGCCGTAGGTAGGGTGTGTGAAGACGATCGGGATCGTTTGCGTGCCGCTGGCTTGCGTGGAAAACGTGCGTTGTCCGTCGACGCGGAGCTCCTTGCCGCCGACGGACACCGTCCAACCTGGCAACGTGTTGCCGGACACCTCGACCGAGGCCGATGGCGCAAAGTCGACGGCGGGTTGTGCGACTTCACCCGTGGGCGCCTGAGCGTCGTGTTGGATCTCGACGGTCGTTGTACGCGACGTGCGCACCGGGCTGGTCGCCGCCGAAAACGTCACCTTGTGCCGCCCCGCGCTGAGCGAGCGGAGCGTGTAGTTCGGCGTCTTGGTGGTGATGGTTCGATTGCCTATGGACAACGTGTACGAAGCGGCTTGCGGCGCCGTGGGCCAGCTCACGCTGACGGTCGGCAGCTTGTGCTGGTACATGACGGTGTAAACGCGGCCATCGGTGACGATGTTTGCCGTCGGAGCGAAGGTGGGTAGGCGCTGAGTGCCCGAATCGCGCAGGACGCTGATGCGACCTTTGGCGACCGGACGCTCCGGCGCGTCGAGGCAGCTCACCTCGTAGCCGTGTTGGCCCGAGGTGAACTTCAGGTTCAGCTGGCCAACCCCTTCCGTGCTCTGCTCGCCCGACTTCAGGCGCGCGGGCCCCTTGCACACGCTGGCGGTCGAGATCCCAACGGCCGTCGGTGGGTTCGGATCGTGGATGACGATGCTCGCGCCGGCCGCAGTGACCAAATCCGCGTACGCGACGCCGTCCCCCGGGTCGACTCGGGGCGCCTCGGGTTCCGTCGGCGCGGCCGCAGTCGGCGCAGGTTCTGGCGCGGCCGTCGGCTGCGGCGGCAAGTCGACGACGATGCCGCCCAGCTCCAGAGTCAGCTTGTTCCCCGCCCCAACGACCCTTTGATTCATCTGCAAACCGCCCAGCTCGACGTCGACGAGGAGCGATGCACCCTGCCGAGTCAAGTTCACGGACGAGTTGGCGTCCAATTCGAGCGCGCCGAACTCCGAGTCGATGGTCAACGCGCCCGACCCGCTTTGCACGTCGACTTCACCCATCTCGACGTCGACCTTGATTGGGCCTCCTGGCTTGCGACGGTGGAAGCGCACGATCGAAGCGGGTTTGAGCTTGAGACGCGCGCCACCCGCCAACTCGAAGTGGGCTTCGGCCTGGGCCGCGGTGCGCGCGCCGTCACCCACGTGAAAGTCGTCGCCCGACTTGGCGGCATACCACTTGGCTATCGCGGTGGCTTCGTCGCGCTCGGTTGGCCCCTCGAAGCGCACGAGCTCTGCCAATGGCTCCTGCCGCGTGCCCCACCAATACCCGGCGCCAGCCAACCCCAAAAACACGGCAACGATGCCGGCAACCTTGATCACCAACCGCGAGGCGCGCGGTGCCGACTCCGGCAGACGGTTGCGGAGTTGGGCGGTCGTGGGGTTCGGCTCGGAAGCGGTAGTTGTCATGGGTTACCTCTTTCGTCACCGGATCAAAGCGATGTTGAGAATCACCACGCCCTTGTCCTTGACCACGATGGTCCGCCGCTGGCCGGCGAAGTCGCCGTGCTCGAAACGCACGACGTAACGTCCAGGTGCCAAATCGAGTTCGAACGATCCATCCGCTGCAACCGCGACGGTCTGTGGCGCAGGTGGGTTCGGCCCCCCTGCTTCGGAGGTGATGGACACCTGCGCTGCAACGGGCTTACCTTGGAGGTCGAGCACTTTACCTCGGACCTGACCAGCCGGCACCGAAGGTCGCAGGACGAGCTCCGAGCTACGTGGCTGCTCCTTGGCGAGCTCGACCGCGACTTCGTCGAAGCCGACTTCGCTCACTTTCAGCGTGACCTTGCCCTCGGGAACGCCGGTAAACTCGAAATGCCCGTCCGGCAACGTGCGCTCGGTGCGCGCCGCTTGGCCCTCCTGCTCGAGGACGACGGCAACGTCGGGCAGCGGCCGCCCGCCCTCGTCTACGATGGTGCCCGAAACCGGTGAGACAGCGGGCGCAGGAGCGGCGATCACCGCGGGCGCGGGCTGAGGCGCGGCGACGACTGGTTTGGGCGCAGGTGACGGCGGGGGCGCAGGTGGCGGCGGCGGATCGGGGTCGACGAGCACCCACGTGAGGCCAACGAAGCCGAGCAGACGCGGCTCTTGGACGAGGATTTGGTCCCGTCTCAGCTCGGGGCGACGGCTGAGCCCCACCTCGACACCAGCCGTCGCCAGCAGGCTGGAGCCGAGCCAATGCTGGACGCCGACGCCGGCCCGCAGCGGAGAAGCGCCCAAACCTGGCGCTTGACTGCCAACCAACCACTCACCGCCCACCTCACCGAGTATGGACGTCGTCGGTGCGACACGGTAACTCGCGCCAAGCCCCCAAGGTACACCGTTCCAGCTGCTCGCGCTCAAACTCCGGCGATCGTTGGCCGACAACACGGACACGTCTGGCAGCGCTTCGGAAGACCGATTCAGATGAAACCCCGCCTCGGCCCC
Organism: uncultured bacterium; assembly: GCA_966249405.1. Lineage (GTDB taxonomy): Bacteria > Myxococcota_A > Polyangia > Polyangiales > Polyangiaceae > SZUA-265. The sequence continues at coordinate 26,916 of CBINDO010000033.1, forward strand.
GACCCAAACGTCCGCGCTCGCCCGGTAGCCATACATGGCGCGCAACGAAGGGCTCGTCGCCGTAAACTCGATCGAAGGCACCTCTGCTCCGACCAAACGAGCATCGAGTTGGAGGCCCCAGTGTTGGTCGGGGGCCAACGTGTCGACGTACCGCCCGGTCAAGCGCGGCTCTCCGTAGGCGTTGGCCTCCGATCCAAAGTCGTCGCGCTGCCCGCTGAAGTCCAAGGCCACGGCGAAGTGCGGGCTAGGACTGAACGAGAGTGCGAGATCACCGACGAGCCGACTTCCAGGATCGGCATTCTGCGCTTCATCGAGTAGCCCGAAGCCACCTCCCACGCCGATCGCCAAGGAGTGCTCCGGGGCAACAGGTAACCCGAGACGGATCAACCCCGGCAAGGCACGAGTGCTACTGGGACCTTGAGCACGAACGTCGAACGTGGAGAAGCTCAGCACCATGGCAAACAACCCTGCCGCCGCGGTGGGGCGAGTTCGAAGTTCAGGATTGACGCGCGCCAAAGAGGCCCAACCAGACCGTGAGTTCATAAGCGAAAGCAGGCCATACGCCGGCCAACTCTTGAAACGTAACACGAGGTAACGGCGCCAGCCCCGAAAGAATAACGCTGTGGTTTGGTTGCTCTCTGCAAGTGTAGCAGTCCCACCGGGTGATAGTTCACCGTACAAGTAGCGATTCGAACGCCCTCGACCCACGCGAGCGGCTCGACTCGCGGTGACGTCGACTCAGCCGAACAGTGGCATAAGATAACCACACACGCTCCGAGCCAGCGTCGGACAGGGTGCGAGATGTCGGCCCGACAGCGAGCCTTGCCACATTGCCACGAGTTATCGCTGTCGCCGTCGCTTGCGTAGCCAGATTAACAGCCGCGAATGGCCAGCCCCGACCGCAAACGTGTCGCGTCAATGCGAGGCGCAATGAACGTCGCCGCTCCGTCGTGACACACGGCGCTACCGTCCGTAACGAGGGAAACAGCGGTTGCTGCCAAAGGGCGGGGCAGCCCGCCATGCCGACGATGGGTGCGACCCCTCGCAGCCCGTACCCGCCGTTCGGCTGCGACCTGGCCGCACGCGGGGCGCGGCTACCGCTCCCCGCGTGGGGCGACGCCCGCAGGATTTGTTGCATCGGCGGGGTGTGGTTCGACCGTGCCGCAGTCGGGGGTTAAACGCCCGCCCCGTGGTGCCACGAACGTTGCGTGATCTCAGCCGTTTATAATATGACGCGATGTGGGATGATCCTTACACGTCGTGATTGGTTGGTTCTCGCCGGGGGCGCCGCGGCATCGAGTTTTGGATGCAAGAGCGGCCAGCCTTCGGGCGAAAAAGGCGCCGCTTCGTCGGGCGACATCGTCGTGGGCCACTACGCGTCGATGACCGGCGGTACCGCCCACTTTGGTCAGGACACGGACAAGGCGCTGCGCCTTGCTCTGGAGCAGCTGAACGGCGCAGGCGGCGTCAACGGCCGACAGCTGCGCGTGGTGACGCTCGATACGCGCGGCGACTCGGCCGAGGCGGCGAATGCCGTGACGCGCTTGATCGACGTCGAAAAGGTCGTGGCCTTGATCGGGGAAGTGGCGTCGAGTTTGTCGCTGGCGGGAGGGCGCGTCGCGCAACGCCGGCACATCCCGATGATCTCGCCGTCGTCGACCAACCCCAAGGTAACCCAAGTCGGAGATTACGTATTTCGCGTCTGTTTCCTCGACCCCTTTCAGGGCCGGGTGATGGCGCGGTTCGCCCGCGAGACACTGAAACTCGGGAAGGTCGCCGTCCTCAAAGACATCAAGAACGACTACTCGTTGGGCCTCGCCGAGGCCTTCGTCGCGGGCACCAAAGAGGCAGGCGGCAGCGTGTCGGTCGAGCAGAGTTACTCGCAAGGAGACACCGACTTCAGCGCGCAACTGACCGCCATCAAAGGCGCAGGAGCGGACGGAATATTTGTCCCAGGTTACTATTCCGAAGTCGGCGCGATCGCGCGCACCGCGCAGCGGCTGGGTCTCCAGGTTCCGCTGATGGGCGGCGACGGGTGGGACGCGCCCGACTTGTTCAAGATCGGCGGCGACGCGCTCGAAGGCTGCTACTTCTCCAATCACTTCGCACCCGACACCGCCACCGAGAAGGCGAAGCGGTTCGTCGCCGACTTCACGACCAAATACGGACAGGCGCCGAGCGGCTTGGGGGCGCTCGGTTACGACGCGATGATGGTGCTCGCCGACGCGATGCGTCGCGCCACGAGCGTCGAGCCCAGCGCCATTCGTGACGCATTGGCCGCGACGAAGAACTTCGAAGCGGTCACCGGCACGATCACGATGGACGCCAACCGCGACGCGCAGAAGAGCGCAGTGGTGCTGAAGATCGAAGGCGGCAAAGCCCGATACCTGACGAGCATCGCGCCCTGAAGGCTCGACCAACAACCTCCCACTCCGCTCACCCGTGACCCTCCTCATCCAGCAAATCATCAACGGACTATCGCTGGGGTCGATCTACGCGCTGATCGCGTTGGGCTACACGATGGTGTACGGCATCTTGCGCCTCATCAACTTCGCTCACGGGGAAGTGTTCATGGTGGGGGCGTACGCGGGTTATTATTGTGCGACGCTCCTCGGCATCGAGCAGTTCGAGAGCAGCGGTCGAGCTTTCCCCCTGTACCTTGCAGTGGTCGTGCTCGTGGCCGCGATGAGCGCCGCCGCGTTGCTCGGACTCGTGATTGAGATGTTCGCCTATCGCCCGGTGCGGCGGGCTCCGCGACTCACGCCGCTCATCACGGCGATCGGGGTGAGCCTGTTCCTGCAGAACGCCGGGATGCTGGTTTTTGGCGCCAATCCGCGCCGTTACCCGGCCATCCTGCGCGAGGTGCGTTTCGAGATTGGCGGCGTGATCCTGACCAACATCAAGGTCGCGATCTTCGTCGTGGGCCTGGCGCTGATGGTGGGTTTGCACCTGCTGGTGAAACACACGTGGACGGGCAAAGCCATGCGCGCCGTCTCGACCAATCTCGACGCTGCCCGCCTGATGGGCATAGATCCGAACCGTACGATCCAACAGACCTTCGCCATCGGCTCCGGTTTGGCGGCAGCCGGCGGCATTCTGTTTGGGCTCGACCAAGTGCTGATCAATCCGCTGATGGGCGTGCTCACCGGTCTCAAAGCGTTCGTCGCCGCGGTGCTCGGCGGCATCGGCAACATCCCCGGCGCCGTGCTCGGCGGTTTGTTGATCGGCCTCGCGGAACAACTGACGGCGGGTTACCTATCGCCGGACTACCGCGATGCGATCACGTTCGTGGTGCTGATCGGGATCTTGCTCGTCAAACCCGAGGGCTTGCTCGGCACCGTACGTCAGGAGAAGGTATGACGACGCCGGGGTCCGTCAGCTGGGCGCGCCGCCTCGGCGTCACGGTCGTCGCGATAGGTCTAATCTACGGCCTTTCACTCGCCGCGGACGCGGTGATGATGGAGTACGTGCTGCGCGTCGTGTTGCTCGCCGGCATCAACATCATCCTGGCGGTGGGTCTCAACTTGATCAACGGCACCACCGGGCAATTCTCGATTGGGCACGCCGGGTTCATGGCCGTTGGCGCCTACGGCGCGGCGTACACGGCGACACTGCTGCGCGGCGTCGTCGGAGATTCGGGCGCCATCGGCGATGCCGTCGTGTTCAACGCAGCGTTACTCGTCGGCGCAGCCCTGGCCGCAGCAGCGGGCTTGGTCGTGGGCATACCCAGCTTGCGACTCAAGGGTGACTACCTTGCGGTCGTGACCCTGGGATTCGGTGAGATCATCCGCATCTTGTTCAACAACGCGAGCATGTTCGGCGCCGCGACGGGGTACTTCGGTGACGACCCGGCGGGGTTGCCGGCGTACACCAACTTCTTCTGGGTCTACGCCTGGGCCACGCTGATCACTGCCGCGGTCTGGAACATCACGCATTCGCGCACCGGCAGGTCTTTGGTCGCCATCCGAGAGGACGAGATCGCGGCCGAGGCCATGGGCACTCCCACGACGCGCCTCAAAGTCTTGGCGTTTACGGTCAGCGCCGCAGCCGCGGGCATCGCTGGCGGCCTGTTCGCTCACATGCAATCGGGGATCCGCCCCGAGGACTTCCGGTTCGAGAAGTCGATCGACATGATTGTGATGATCATCGTGGGTGGGCTCGGCTCCATCACAGGCGCGGTCGTGGGCGGGATCTTCGTGGCTGCATCGCTGGAGCTGATGCGAGATTTTCAGGAGTACCGGCTGGTGCTCTATGCCCTGTTGCTGATCGCCATCATGCTGCTACGCCCGCAAGGTTTACTCGGGACTCGGGAGTTGCCGTCGCTGTTCCCGAGCAAGAAACGTCCGGAGTCGACATGACGTTGCTCCGACTCGAAGGTGTCGGCAAGGTGTTCGGCGGCTTGCAGGCGCTGCGCGGCGTGACGTTCGAGGTACCCAAAAATCAGATCTTCGGATTGATCGGTCCCAACGGCGCCGGCAAGAGCACCCTGTTCAACGTGATTACTGGCGTCTATCGTCCCGACGCTGGCAGCGTGGTGTTCGACGACGAGAACATCTCCGGGTTGAAGCCGGCAGCCATCGCTGGGCGAGGCATCGGACGAACTTTCCAGAACATTCGGCTCTTCAAGTCGATGACCGTCGAGCAGAACGTCATGGCAGCGAGCCCCGCGGGCGGCCTCGGCGGCCTCTTCCATGCAGTCTTGCGCACGCCTCACCACCTCGACCAAGAGCGTGCGTTGTTGCATCGCGCTCAACAACTCCTCGAGCTGCTCAACCTCTCCAGCGTCCGCGGCGAGATCGCGAGCTCGTTGCCCTACGGTTCCCAACGTCGACTCGAGGTGGCCCGCGCGCTGATGTTGAACCCCAAGCTCTTGCTGTTGGACGAACCCGCGGCTGGCATGAACAGCCAAGAGGCGTCGGAGTTGACCAGTCAGATCCGCTTCTTGCGAGACGAACTCGGGCTCACCGTCGTTCTCGTCGAGCACAACATGTCGGTGGTGATGAACGTCTGTGACACAATCCACGTCGTGGACCACGGCGAGACGATCGCGCACGGCAACCCGGCCTACATCCGCGAGAATCCAAAAGTGCTGGCGGCATACCTGGGCAAGGAGTATCGCAGCAACAGCGGCGCACCGCAGGGGGCTGGGTCGTGAGCGAAGTAGTTCTCGACGTCGACAAACTCCACGTCCGCTACGGCGGGATCAGCGCCGTTCGCGACGTGAGCTTGACCGTCAACCGGGGCGAAATCGTCGCGCTGATCGGGGCCAACGGCGCGGGTAAAACCACGACGTTACGCGCGGTGGTCGGCCTCGTGCGCCCGGCATCGGGAACGGTCGCGGTGTTCGGGCGGAGTGTAGTTGGTGTGAGCACTCACCGTTTGGCGGCGCAGGGTGTCGCCCTGGTGCCCGAAGGACGCGCGATCTTCGCCAACATGACGGTGCGCGAGAACCTCGAGCTCGGTAGCTTCACGAACCGCGAGGCAGCGGCTCGGAAGCAGCGCCTCGATAAATGTCTCACGCTCTTTCCGCGCCTGGGTGAACGAATGAATCAGGAGGGCGGCACTCTGTCGGGCGGCGAGCAGCAGATGCTGGCCATCGCCCGCGCGCTGATGAGTGATCCCAAGCTCCTACTACTGGACGAGCCGAGCCTTGGCCTCGCGCCGCAGCTCGTCGAGCAAATCTTCGAGAGCATCTTGGCGATCGCCAAGAGCGGTGTGACCACGTTGCTCGTGGAGCAGAATACTCGGCTCGCCTTGGAGACGGCCAACCGTGCCTACGTGCTCGTCACGGGCAGCGTCGCGCTCCAAGGAAACGCCGCGGAGCTACGCGCCGACCCGCGGGTACAAAGCGCTTACCTCGGCGGCTAAGCCTGAAACGAGCAGACGCGTTATCGCCACGGGTGACGGGCGTGCAGTCGAGACGGCGCGGTGAACCGACCACCTTCTCGGTGAGTCTGCCTAACGCTACTCCAGCCGCCCAGCGGCGCCGCTCGCCGCACCGTATCGCACTGGCGATCGAGCGTGCCATAGACGTCAACGAGTCGGCGCCGTCAAACGACTGGCGGCGGCCGGATCGTGTGTCGGTCGGGTGGGGCTGAAGTTGCCCGGGACCGCGACCGTACTTGAACACGAATGGCAACAATCGTTGGGTTGATAGTGGTGATTGGCTCGGTCTTGGGCGGCTTCGCCATGGCCGGCGGCCCCTTCGGCGTGCTCGTTCAACCGAGTGAGCTCGTCGTGATCGGCGGTGCGGCGATTGGTACCCTCGTGATCGGCGCACCTGGCATCGTGGGCAAGCGTGTTTTGCACACGCTGACGCGTGGCTTCAACGGCGACATGATCAAACGGCAGGACAACGACGACCTGCTGCGACTGCTTTACGATCTCTTCCAGGTCGTACGTCGTGAAGGCATGTTGTCGATGGAACAGCACGTCGATTCGCCGAAAGACAGCGCCATCTTCAAGAAATACCCCTCGGTGCTCAAGCGGCACCACGCCGTCGAACTCCTCACCGGCGGGTTACGTCAATTGGTCGATGGTTGCCCCGTTCACGAGCTCACGTTGTTGTTCGAGAGCGAGATGGAGACGCGTCACGCCGAAGAGCATCAACCGGTGAACCTGCTCCGCGCCACCAGCGACTCGCTGCCGGGTCTCGGGATCGTGGCTGCGGTGCTCGGTATCGTGGTGACGATGGGCCATATGGACGGCGGCGCCGAAGTCATCGGTCACCACGTGGCGGCGGCGCTCGTAGGAACGTTCCTCGGCATTTTGATGTGCTACGGTATGTTGACGCCCATCGTCACCAACGTGGAGAACCAGTTGGTCGCCGAGACGCGGTACATGCTCGCGATCCGCGACGGCTTGTTGTCGTCGGCGCGCGGTAACACGCCGCAACTATCCGTCGAGTTCGCGCGGCGCGCCATGTTCGGCGACGAACGACCGAACGCACAAGAAATCCAAGTGCTGCTCGAGAAACGCGATTGAGCGCGGCAGCCAAGAAAGTGTCTGAGCCATGTCGAATGCACCCATCATCATCGTCAAGAAGAAGGTCATGGGTCACGGCGCCCACGGCGCCGCGTGGAAGGTGGCCTACGCCGACTTCGTAACGGCGATGATGGCGTTGTTCATGGTGCTTTGGCTGCTGTCCCAGACCGAGGAAACGGAGCTCAAGAAGCTCAGCGAATACTTCCGCACCGGCGTGTTCTCGGGCGCCCCCGCGATCCTCGAGGGCGGCTCGGGTTTGCTGGACCAAGGGTTTCTCGAGGAGTCTGCGCGTTCCCCGCTCGAGAAATTGTGGACGGCGGCCAACGCCGACGAGCTGCGGGAGAAGCTGGCGGGCATCATGAAGCAAAGCGTCGAGCTCGAGGGCTTCGACGACGTGGTCACGGTTACGGCGCGGCCCGAAGGTGTCCAGATAGAGTTCCGCGACACCAACGAGGACGTGCTCTTCAGCCTATCCTCGTCGAAGCTCCAGTCCGGCTTGGTCCGCATCTTGAGTGCGCTCGGGCCAACGCTGCAGGCGTCGGGATATCGCGTTCGCATCGAGGGTCACACCGACGCCCGACCGTTCCCCAAAGGTTCCGATCGCACCAACTGGGATCTCTCCTACGAGCGCGCCGACGAGGCGCGCAAGGTGCTGACGAACAGCGGTTTCTCAGAGTCGGCGATCGTGGGAGTTTATGCCCTGGGTTCGAGCGCGCTGCTCGACCCAAAGAACCCCGAGGCTGCGGTCAACCGGCGCTTGACGCTCTTGGCGATACCGAAAGAAGGCAAACCCGCCACCAAGAAGCGCGGTAAGTCCAAGCCAACTCCGCTCGAAGAAGCGCCCGCCGAAGCGACGCCCGAAGGCAAAGCCGGCAAGAGCAAGAGCCGCAAGAACTTCGAGCGAGCGCTGGGTATCGACGGCAAAGGCACGCCGAGCGAATAGCCTCGCCGAGCTTTTCGTCTCGCCGAGGTGGCGCAGCCCATCCATTGGTTGCGCCACGGCGCCCGTTGTTCTACGAGGCGCCGGCACTCATGCTCGGTTTGACTAGATATCAGTGGTTGGTTCTGTTCGCGGCCTGGCTCGGTTGGGGATTCGACGTCTTCGACGGTCTGCTCTTCAATTACGTCGCGCCAATCTGCGTCCCCAACTTGCTCGGCCTAGACCCAGCGGACCCTGCGACCAAGTCCGAGGTGTTGTTCTACACCGCTTTGCTCACCAGCCTACTGCTGCTCGGGTGGGCGATCGGCGGAATCATGTTCGGCAGATTAACGGACAAGCTCGGACGCACCAAGACGTTGATGCTGACCATGCTTACGTATTCGTTGTCGACCGCGGCGTGTGCGTTCGCGCCCAACATCGAGACCCTCGCGGTGTTCCGGTTCATGGCCAGCCTCGGTATCGGCGGTGAATGGGCGGCTGGCGCGGCACTGGTCGCCGAGACGATGCCCAAGGAGCGGCGCGTGCTCGGCGGGGCCCTGCTCTACACGTCGGCACCGGCCGGGCTGTTCTTGGCGACGTTCGTCAACGACTTGTTCACGCGGCAACTCGACAGCCTGGCGTCGAACCCCGCGTTATCTTGGCGCGTGGTCTTCCTGACGGGCCTCGTCCCAGCGATCGTCGCCGTTGCCATCCGGTGGCGAGTGAAGGAGCCCGAAGGCTTCCACGGCGGCAATCAGCCGCGCATCTCGGCACTGTTCACGCCCGAATTGCGGCGCCGCACTTGGTCCGGCTTGAGCATGGCGCTGGTCGCCCTGATCACGTGGTGGAGCTGCAGCGCGTTCATCCCAGTGGTCGCCGCTCACCTCGCAAGCGGCTCTGGCTTAACGGCACTCGAGCTCGGGAAGCTACGCGCCCAGTACATCGCGATAGGGACGACGGCGTTCAACATCGGTGGCCTCATCGGGACGTTGCTGACGGTGCCGGTCGCGACGCATCTCGGCCGCAAGCCGATGTTCGTCGGCTACTTCGCGCTCAGCGCGGTCGCGATCTTCACGACGTTCGGCCTCGATCACGAACCCATCACGCGCCTTTACATGCTGTTTCTGATCGGCGTCAGTGTGTTCGGCGTGTTCGGTTCGTTCAGCTTCTATCTGCCCGAGTTGTTCCCGACGCATCTCCGCGGTACGGGCGCGGGTTTTTGCTACAACGCGGGACGTATCCTCACGTCTGCATTTCCCTTTGCTGTGGGATGGGTAGTGCGGTCCGGGCAGAATCCTCTGCAGGTCGTGAGCTCCGTCGCGCTCGTACCGGCAATTGGTGCGATCCTCGTACTTTTGGGAATCGTTTACGAAACAAAGAGCGCGGAATAATCGCCGACAACTTCCGGTTCAACCTACGTACCCTATGATTCGCATAACCTGAGCGTCGACTCAGAGAGCTTTCGCTTATTTGGCCCACGCGCCCCGAGGCGGCTTATGTCCGACGGTCGGGAGCGGTCCGAAGCACTCTCTTCAGAGGTTGTATGCGTCACCCCATGTTTTTTCTAGATGCCGAAAACGACGACTCCCGGCTTGGCCCGGAGGTCACTCGACACACCTACAGCTTGGACGGCGCGGATCCCCTGCAATTGGAGCATCGCCTGTCACATCTCGAGCGAGCCCTGTCGCTCCGCGGCGGCAAGGTCACGTCCGTAAAGCGTCGCATGCTGCGAAGCGGTAGGCCTCAAGCGATCGTTCGCTACGAGCTGCCCACCACGCGCGTGTCACGCGAGCCAGCCGCGTGAGCTACGAAACTTTACGTTCGACGCGGAACGTCGCTCGATAGCCGTTGTCCGTAGCCCAAGTCGCCGCCAACTCGACGCCCAAACGGCCCTTGACGACCCTTTGGAGGATCCCTACCGCGAGATGTGCGACGCCTTGGGCATCGGAGATGCCCTGACCCAACGGCGCGATGCTCACCTCCAACGGCAATTGCTGTTCGAGTTTCACCCGAGCCAGCCCGAGGCGCGTCAACACGTCACTGGTTGCGCTCACGACGTCTTGCGTCGTGGCGCAGCCCTCGAAGCGCCGACCGATCCAATCCTGAACGGCGTTCGAGCGGGTTTGGAGCAACACATGGGCCAGTTGTTCACCGAGTCCGCTCCACAGGCCTTCGCACGCCATACGAAGCAAGTGGTGCGCGTCGTCACCCAAACACTCGAGTTCGTCGAAGGCGAAGCGCGCGCGCTGCTCGACTTGGATCAAGCGCTGCGACGAAACAGCGGCTGCGTCCTCCTTGTCGTGCTGTGCGACCTTCAACTGCGCCTGGAGCTTCTGGTTGGCGGTGCGCAGCACCTCGCGCTCCTGCACCGACTTGCTCAGCGCTAGTTGCAGCTCGGCCTGGTGCTCCCTCGCCAGGGTGCGCTCTTGTTGTGCTCGCAACAACGCGCGTTCGGCGCTCCTCCAACGTTCGACAACGTCGCGGTAACGTTCGTCGGCGGTCGTCGCCAACTGGGACGCCACCTCGGCGCGACCCGATTCCGTGGTGAGACGTAGCTCGTTCTCGGCGCAACGCAGGTCGGCAGCGCGCAGGCTGCTCTCCAGATTCGCGCAGGCGGCCTCGGCTTCACCCAAGAGCTCCGCGAGCTCGTCGGTGCGCTCTTCGAGCGCTCGAGCACGCGCCTGTTCGCGTTCGGCAGCGTCCGCCCACTGCTGGAGTTGCTGCGTGAGCGCGCCGATCTCGGCGTCGCGCTCGCGCAACGAGCGCCGCAGCTCGGCCACCTCGTCTTGCTCGGTAGCGCCGCGCTCCGAACTGCCTATCCAGTTCCGCCAACCCGCTCGCGAACTCATCTGCCCCCTCCTCTGGTAGCGCCGAGCTCCTCAGCCTCGCGCCCCCTTAGTCCCCACATCTGCTGCGTTGCCCACTGCCAACCTCGCGACTCCACTCGCGTGCCCTCGACCCACAACACCACACCCGAGCCAGAAGTCGTACCAGCAGCGAATGAACTCAACGCTAACTCCTGGTATTTCAGGTTACCCGAAGGCCCTGCCCAACGATAGTGATAATACTCCTACGACAGTCCCGTACCGATACGGACGTGACTAGCCCAACGCGACCAAAACAAGGTCGGCGCTGTAGTGAGTGGTAGGGCCACCGAGCCAATTTTCCACCCTGGGCTTGGCGGAGATTTTGGAGTAACCGCAAGCCATGCCGATCATCCAGGTCCACACGCCCGGCACGCCTTGCTGGGCCGACTTGATGACGCCAAACCCTGGGGTTGCGCGCGAGTTCTACGGCGAGGTCTTCGACTGGACGTTCGAGGTCGGCGGCGCGGCGATGGGGGGCTACACAATGTGTCGCCTGGACAACCGAACGGTAGCCGGCTTGGGCCAACTGCCCCCAAACAGTCAATTTCCGACGGCGTGGCAAGTTTACTTCGCGACTAACGACGTCGAGTCCGCCGCAGCGCGGGCAATAGCCGCAGGGGGCCACATGGTGATGCCTGCCACACCGATCTTGAACCTCGGGTCGCTCGCCGTGGTCAGCGACTGCACCGGCGCGACCCTGGGCCTATGGCAAGCGCGCGAGCACATCGGCGCCGAGATCATGGGCGAGCCCAACTCGCTGGCGTGGTGCGAGGTGAACACGCGCGATCGCCCTCGCGCGGAAGCCTTCTATGCCAGCGTGTTCGAACTGGTCCCGCACCGGCTCGGCGCGATGGACTACTCCACGCTGCACAGTACGACACTCCCCGGCGGGCCCGCGCTCTGCGGCGTGCTCCAGATGACCACCGCGTGGGGGAACATGGCGTCTCACTGGGCCGTGTACTTCGCGGTGAGCAATTTGAAGGCGACGGTCGAGCGCGTCCTCGGTAATGGAGGCCGGCTGTGTTATCCACCGTTCGAGACGCCGCGCGGTCATCTGGCGATCGTCGAAGATCCGATGGGCGCCGCGTTCACGATCATCGAACCACGCGTCAGCGGCGAGCCGCGCTGACGTCGATGGTTCCGTGTGTTGGGGTTGGGCCCAGCACCACACGGCGTGTTACGGCTCCCGCCCACCGCGTTACCGCCGCGCGTATCCGGGCCAGCGTCTCACCGCGCGTACTTGCGGCGCAGCGCCTCGACGACCACCGGCGGCGCGTACCGTGAGACATCCGTGCCGTGGCGCGCGACCTCACGCACCAAAGATGCGGAGATGAATTGGTGGCCGACCTTGGCCGGCAGGAACACGGTGTCGAGCTCGGGACACAAGTCGGCGTTGGCGGCGGTCATCTGCGTTTCGTAGTCGAAGTCCGCCGCCGAGCGCAGGCCCCGCACCACGACGGTCGCCCCGACGGAACGCGCGAAGTCCACGAGCAGACCGTCGAACTTCTGGATCGTCACGCCCGCATAGTCGGCACACACTCGGGTCAACAACTCCACGCGCTCTTCGGCGTCGAACAGCGGCGTGCGCGTCGGGTGTACGCCCAACGCCACCACTACCCGCGGAAACAACCGCAGCGATCGCTCCAAGATGTCGGTATGCCCGAACGTCCAGGGGTCGAAGCTGCCAGGGTAAACCGCGGTGGGGCCGTTCATGATTCAACCGGGAGGCAAGAGCTCGGGACCGCCGGGAGCTTCTACGGGTTGTTCGGCGGGCGTCTCGGGAGCTGGTTCGACGTCGACGGTCGGCAAGTCTTCGAACCACAACGTGCGGCCGCCCTCGGCGAGCGTGACGCGGAAGTTACTGAGCAACCCGGAGCCCAGTAGCCCGTCGAGCTCGATCCCGAGGCTCTGCTCGAGGTCGGCCAACGCGACGCCGCTCACCGCAGGCACGCTCGGCACGCCAAAAGCGCCGAGTTTCACCTGGCTCAGCCGCGTTTGACGCATCCCGTTGTCGGCGCCTGGCACCGGCAACAGGCTATTGAGGTCGACCTTGGTCCGCTTCCACGCCTCGTCGTCGAGGGCGATCGAGAACGTCGAGGCGGAGTCCAGGAACAGGTTGAACTCGGGCGCCTCAGCGTCGGTGCCTATCGTGCTGCGCAACACCATCTCACCGCCGCGGATGTAAGCCAGAGGCACGCGGGTGGCCACAGGGGGCGGCGGCGGCTCGTAGTTACGAACGACGAACTGACGCCCGAGGTAGTCGAACGTCGCGTTCAGGTGGCGCAGGATGTTGGTGCCCAACAACACCTTCACGGGTGCATTCACCTCACGCGAGATCCCGGACAGGTCCTTGGCCAACGCGGGCACGTCTTTGACTTCGACACGACCGTCGAACACGATGCTCACCCAAGAGGACTCACGGCCACCCGCAGAGTCGATGACCACTTCGCCGCTGCTCGTGCTGAGCATGGCCAGCACGGGCTGCCCATTGAGCTCGATCGGCACCAGCATCGCCGTCGAGTTCGGCAGGCGCGGCATCTCCGTCACGGCGAGCAAGCTGCCTCGCATCGTGAACGGTTGCCGCCCGGCGCCTTGACGAACGAGCTTCAGCACCTCTTCGGCCCAAGCGTCCTTCACGTCGGGGTCCGACAGCAAGGCTTCGAGTTCGGTGCCTGCTTCACTGATGCGACCCGAGTACCAAAACGCTCGGGCACGCAGTGAGTGCGCCTCGGAGTTGGTCAACCCGCTCGAATACTGCAGCGCGCCATCGTAATCGAGTTGGGACAACGCGATGCGGGTGGCGAGGCCCTGCAACTCCAAGCGCTGCGGCTCCACCTGCAACGCCTTGTTCACGGCGGTTCGCGCGTCTTCCCCGTCCAGCGACTGATAACTCGCGAGGGCGCGGTCGTACCAGCGCTTCGACTCCACGGGCCACTCCGACTCACCGGCGACGCCGCCTCCGCCGCAGCCCCAAGCCAAACCGCCAACCGCAAGCAACCAGAACTTCGAGCGCATCATACTAGGTCGAAGCGCCCATAGTCGATCTGTGCTCGCGGGTCGACCCGAAAACTGGGCCGGTGCTGCTTGGTTCCCGTAGTTTGCCTTGCAATGAAACTGCGATGGCTGGGCGTTTGGGCTGCCGTGTCGACGAGCTGCGCGTCGTGCCCGCCGTGTGAAGTGCAAGCGCCGGCCACGCCGCCTCCTTACGCGTCGCCGCAGGCCAACCCCAAGCCGGTGCCGGCTCCCCGCACCCCGACCACGCCGGGCAGCGGGAGCGAGACCCGCACGCAGCAGGTGATCGCGTCGGTCGTGGTGCAAAACCGCGAAAAGATCCGCGCCTGCTACGAACTCGAACGCGCCAAGGATCCCAGCCTCCGCGGCACCTTGACTCTGCACTTCACGCTCGATCCCCAGGGCAACGTCGTCCAAGCGAACGTCGTGCCCGAACGCTCGACGCTGCAACGACCATCACTTCACGAATGCGCGCTGTCTGCCCTGCGCACCATCGCTTTTCCCCCATCGTCCCGCGGGTTTGAGTCACAGGTGAACTACCCGTTCGACTTCAAGCCGCAGTAACTTCGCTAGAAATGCTGCTGGGCGGGAGCTGCGGGCCAACATGACGCGGACCCAAAGCATTACCCGCCCAGACTCAGCGGAATCCGAATCTCACCTCGTTGCGATTCTCACGGATCCGCACCCGCCCTCATAACGAGGCGCGGACCCGCAAAGAAATCCCTCAAGTCTCAACGAGGGTCGAATTCAGAGTCATTCCACCGGAGCAGCTTCAGCAGCAACGGCCTTGCGGGCCTTCTTCTTGCCGCGGCGTGCCTTCTTCTTGCCGGCTTTCTTGCCAGCCTTCTTACCGGCTTTCTTACCAGCTTTCTTGCCGGTCTTCTTGCCTACGCGCTTTGCAACGCGCTTCGACGCCTTCTTAGACGCCTTCTTCTTTGCGGTACGTTTCGATGCTTTCTTTGCGGCCATGTTTTTCTTGCCTCCTGTGTCCGTGGGAGCACATCACAAGACGAGCATCCACGGTATGTTGCACGACGTATATTGCCACCTATTGCGATGTGTCAACGAAAAATGTGCAATGAGTCCGGCATAACGCCGTCGTTTCCCACCTTCCCACTCCGCAAAGTTTTCATACGGAGTCTTTGTTTAGTAGACGGCCGGCCACTAAGTCCGGATAAGATCCGGTTCTGAAAACTTCTCCGGCCCGCGAGCAAAAGCTCAGAATCACGGATGTTTTCGCGCATCTTGACGCGTGCCACCGAAGCGGGTTAGGCGCCAAACTCGGTCCTGCCGGAAAGGGTGCAAACGATGCGGAAGAGTCAGCGCGAATTTGGTCGACGGGTCAGTATTTCTTTCTTGATCGCCCTCGCGGGCAGCCTTTCCGCCTGCGGCTACTCCCAGGAGGAGTGGGACCAAAAGACGCGCGAGAACGAATCCCTGCGTCAACAGCTCCAAGCCCAGCAACAACAGAACCAAAAGTGCGACGCGGACTACCAGTCGGCGTTGGGCGAGATCCAAGATCTCAAGAAGAAGCTGCTCGAGAGCGGCGTTAACCTCGACAACTTAACGCAGAACCTCGAGGCGCAGGAGCGTGCGCTCCGCGAGTACGAGAGTCGCGCCAAGCAGCTCGAGCAGATCCGTCAGCGTTTCGAGGTGCTGCGAGGCAAGCTTCAGAAACTCACCAACCTCGGTTTGTCCGTCGAAGTGCGCGACAACCGCATGTTGATTCAGTTGCCCGGCGACGTGTTGTTCGCCTCGGGCGAAGAGAAGTTGAGCAAAGAAGGCATCGAGATCCTCGCTCAGGTCGCCGACGTCATCCGCAACGACTCCGACCTGTCCAAACGCAAGTTCCAGGTCGCAGGGCACACCGACAACATCGCGCTGCGTCGTGGTCCATACAAGGACAACTGGGGCTTGTCGGCGATGCGTGCTCGCTCGGTGCTCACGTTCCTGGTGGCGCCTTTGGAAGAGGACGGTGGTGGCCTCGACGAACGCAACTGGAGCGCCGCAGGTTACGGCTCACGGGATCCAGTGGCGACCAACGACACCGACGAAGGCCGCATGAAGAACCGCCGCGTCGAGCTGGTGGTCATGCCCAACGTCGAAGAGATGTTGGACATCAACAGCCTCGTCAAGTGACGTATGTCGCGCTGCGCGCGACCCCACGTTTGCTCGATACCTCGACCACGTCTCGCCGACGGTGCACGGGATTCTCGCTGTGTTCCCCTCGAGGCACACTCCAGCGCGCCGTGACCGGCTTTCGCCATCCGCTTGTCGATCGCTCACCGGTTACATGGATCGCGGGTCTCGAGTTTCGAGACCCGCTCCTAGGGCGCTAACCGTCCCTGCTCGTCACGAGCGACAGGGTCCCAACGGCCTTCCTCGCCCGCGCCGAGCAGCGTAACCCGAGATAAGAGACCGCTCGTTCAACCCGCGCTCTCACCCTGCGCCCAGCTTCGCCCTCGCCCGTAGCTTGGCTGCGGCACGATGAGACCCCGCCGCAGAAAGACGCAACAGGCCCTCGGCGCCTCGGGTTGGGACTAGGTCAGCCCAGCAGGGGATTGTCCAGCCCTGAGATCGCGGTTCGAGACCCAGCAGCCCCACCAACCGCACTCGTCTGAGCATGTGAACCAGCTCAGCGTGGGAACCAACGCCGACGGCCCCGCCTGCGGCGAGCCCCAAGGGGCCCCCCAATCGACTAGCCCCCAATCGACTAGCCCCCAATCGACTA
>CBINDO010000034.1:0-43090 GCA_966249405.1 uncultured bacterium
CCGCGCCCGGCCGCGCCCCGCGCGAGGTCGGCTTCGGACCATCCGGCGGACGTCCACCACTGGCCACCGTTGCTGCCCTCGTCACCTTCGGGACCGTTAACTTCGGGGGCGTTCGGGTCGGTCAGCTCGAGGTATCCTCGATGCGCACCGATGATCTGCACCACCAAATACAGCGCACGCTCGATGAAGTCCTCTGGGCGCTCCTCGGTGCTCAACTCCAACAAGCCGCGGTAGAGGTCACGCTCCAACTCGACGCGGCGAGCCGAAGCCGTCTCCGTATTTGCTTCGGTGGACAATAGTTGTGCTCCTGAGTCAGCCACGTTGGCGTATTTTTACGGGAGCTGCGACGTGGGGTCAACGACGGCTGCGGCCGAAGACCCCGAGCGTGTGAGTAAGCGCTGCCGCAGTGGCGCTACGCGGGAATTTCGAACAACCCTGCCGCACCCATGCCACCGCCAATACACATAGACACGATGCCGAAACGACCGCCGCGGCGCCGGAGCTCGGCGATCAGAGTCGCCGTGAGTTTTGCGCCGGTGCAGCCAAGCGGGTGCCCGAGGGCAATCGCGCCACCGTTGACGTTGAGCTTGGCGTCCGGAATGCCGAGTTCGCGTTGGCAATACACCGCCTGCGCCGCGAAAGCTTCGTTAATCTCGAACAAGTCGATGTCCGCCAGGCTCAGGCCGGTTTGGGCCAAGAGCTTGCGAATCGCGGGCACGGGCCCGATCCCCATGATATCCGGATCGACGCCAACCACGGCGAAACCGCGGATTCGGGCGAGAGGCGTTATCCCGAGGTCGGCCGCCTTTCGGTCGGACAAGAGCACGCTCGCAGCGGCGCCGTCGTTGAGAGGTGAACTGTTGCCCGCGGTTACGGTGCCCCCGGCTTGGAACACCGGCTTGAGTTGGGACAAGCCCTCGACGGTAGTGCCGGCGCGTGGGCATTCATCGACCTCGAACGTGGTGAACTTGATGGCCTTACCATCGAGCTCCCGAGCTTGCACGGGTACGATTTCGTCCTTGAACTTGCCCTGCGCGATCGCCGCTAGCGCGCGTTCGTGGGAACGGGCAGCGAACGCGTCCTGTTGTGCCCGCGTTACGCCGAAGCGCGCCGCGACGCGTTCCGCCGTGTGACCCATCGAGATGTAGGCTTCGGGCATCACCTCCGCCAGAGCGCCGCTCACGCGGATCTTGTTGCCGCCCATGGGCACGCTGGACATCGACTCCACGCCGCCGGCGACGACCACGTCGTTCATCCCTGCGTGTACCGTCAAAGCCGCGTGGGCTATCGTCTGCAAACCACTCGAGCAGAACCGGTTGATGGTCTCGGCTGGGACGGAGTTTGGAAACTTCGCCACGAAGACGGCGTTGCGCGCGATGTTCCACCCCTGTTCGGCCTCGGGCATGGCGCAGCCCAAGAGCACGTCTTCGACCATCTCGGCCGTGAGGCCCTTGACGCGTTCGAGTGCCCCGACCATGGCGGTCGCGGCCAAGTCTTCGGGCCTGGTTTGGCGGAGCGCTCCTTTGATGGCGCGGCCCACGGCGGTTCGAACCGAACTCGCAATCACCACATTCATTGGAAATGTCATGTTGGTACTCCTGATCGTCTTTCCGTGAGACAGCTCTAGTTGCGCAATGGTTTGCCCGTTTTGAGCATGTGCTCCACGCGCTCGTGAGTCTTTCTCTCACCGCACAGCGCCAAGAACGCCTCGCGCTCGAGGTCGAGGAAATGTTGCTCGGACACCATCGCCCCCTCGGCGCTCAAACCGCCGCACAACACGTGGGCGATCTTCTTGGCGATCAACGCATCGTGCTCGGAGGCAAACCGACCTTGCACCATGCCCCAAATCCGAATCCCGATCGTCTGCGCGGCGTCGTAGCCCGCGGCCCGCAACAACGTCGGCACTGGGGCCCGATAGCCCGACTCTGCCATGCCAATGGCGCGTTGTTTTGCTTCGTACAGCAAGAAGTCGCGGTTGAGGGAAATGCCGTCGGCTGGGCGCAAGTAGCGCAACGCCCGAGCTTCCGCTGCGCTCGTCGAGGTCTTGGCCATCGCGATGTTGAGCGAAGCCTCGGCAACCAAGGGCAGCAGGTCCACCGTCGGCAAGTCGGCGACGGGCGCGGTGAAACGCTCGACCAACCTGAGACAGCCACAACCCGCCGGCAATAAGCCGACTCCAACCTCGACGAGCCCCATGTACGTCTCGGCGTGCGCTTGAGTTGCCGCGGACGCCATCGCCAGCTCGGCGCCACCGCCCAGCGTGTAGGAGCAAGGTGCCGACACTACCGGTACGCGGCTGTACTTTAGCTTCTGCAGCGACTGCTGCAAACCGGAGATGATCTTGTCAATCTGGTCCCATTGCTTGTTCATTGCAGCGCCAACGATCATCGCCAGATTGGCCCCAGCGCTGAAGTGTTCGGCGTCGTTGCCGACGACGATCGCCCGGAACGACTGCTCGGCCACGTCCACGGCTTCGCTCAACATCGCGATGACGTCGCCATCCAGGGTGTTCATCTTGGTGTGCAACTCGACGCCCAACACGCCGTCACCCAAGTCGACCAGCGAGGCTCCCGCGTTCTCCTTGACCACGCCGCCGGTGGCTTTGGCCTTGGCGACGGTGAGCTGCTTGGGATGCTGAGGCAGCGCAACTGGCGCGCTCCTTCGGGGATCGTAGAAGGTCGGCGCGGTGGGCGAACCGCCGTAAAAACGCTCTTGGCCCGCGTCCAGCATGCTCGTCACCCACTCCGGCACGGCACGGTTTTCGGCGCGCATTCGTTCGACGGTAGCGCGCACTCCCAGCGCGTCCCAAACTTCGAACGGGCCGAGATCCCAGTTGAATCCCCAGCGCATGGCGCGGTCGATGTTGACCACGTCATCGGCGATCTCACCGACTAGGCGAGCGGAATAGAGGAGCGTGCGGGCGATGATTTCCCAGCCAAACCGCGCTGCTTCGTCGTCCCCGCTCACTACCGCGGCGATACGCGCGGCGGGGCCCTTGGCCTTGGCAGCCGCAGCCAACGAAGCGAACTGTGCCTCGCTCTGAGGGCGGTACCCGGCGGTCTTCAAGTCGAGGACGTGAATGTCTTTGTCGACCTTCTTGTAGAAGCCGGCGCCTGCCTTGCGCCCCAAAGCGCCCAACGCCACCATCTTGCTGACGAACTCCGGCATCGCGAAGACCTCGCGCTCGGGATCATTGGGCAGCGAATCGTAGCAGTTCTTGGCAACGTGAATGAGCGTGTCGATACCAACCAGGTCTGCCGTACCGAAGGCCGCCGAGCTGGGGCGACCGAGCGCCTTACCGGCAACGGCGTCGACGTGTTCAATTGGGAGGCCACGACCCAACATCTCGTGGATGCACAGCATCATCCCATAGACGCCGATGCGGTTCGCGACGAAGTTGGTCGTGTCTTTGCCGAACACGATGCCCTTGCCCAACCATTCGCCGAACTCCACCATGCGCCGCAATACGTCGGGGTTGGTCTTGGGACCGGGCACCACCTCGAGGAGGTGCATGTAACGCACGGGGTTGAAGAAATGCAGCACCAAGAACCGGGACTGCAACGCCTCGGGTAAAGAGGCGTTCATCTCCGCGATGCTCAGGCCCGACGTGTTCGACGCTAGGACGGTTTGGCTGCCGAGGTGCGGGGCAATTCGCTGAAACAGCTGCTGTTTCACCTGGATATTCTCGACGACCGCCTCGATCACCAGATCGCACTCGCGGAGCCGACCCAAGTCGTCTTCGAGGTTTCCGACCGTTATCAAACGCGCGGCATCCTCGCTGAAGAAAGGGGCCGGCTTGGCCTTGAGAGCCTTGTCCACCCCGCCTTGCGCGATCGCGTTGCGGGGCGGCGCTTTGCCGTCTTTGGCCGGTGCCACAATGTCCAAGAGGTGAACACGTACGCCCGCGCCAGCCAGATGCGCAGCAATTGCGCTGCCCATCACCCCTGCGCCAATCACACCTGCTACCCGCACGACTACCGCCATGGTTTCTCCCGTTTACGAACGACTTGAACGAGGTCTCGCTCGGACCCCTTAGGCATAACGCACAACACGCGCGAGAACAGGCGCGCGTGTCGAAAAACTACCGCAAACTTGCCGAAAGTAACGCGACGTCTTCCGGCGCAGGTTCCCCCACAAGGGCTCCCACGTGCCGATTCACGAGCGCCAAACCCGCGTGGCAGGCCTTGGGCCCTGGTTCACAAGGTTCCGGCGGCAAAACACGGGCGTGGCCGTAGATCGGAGCGTCCAGGCCCTCGATCGGAACGCCCTGCTTCATGAGCAACACCTGCCCCAGCCGAATCAGCGTGCCGTTGAGCCGGTTCAACCTCGAGATTTCCTCCACCGACAGCTTGTAGCGCTTGGAGAGCCCCAAGAGCGTGTCGCCCTTCACGACTTTGTGCCGGACCTCTTCGACGCGCTCTCGAAGCATCCCCGCTCGAACCAGCGCTGGATAATTCTTCACCCCCAAGTGGCGTGCTCGAGCGCTGACGAACCTCACGTGCATGTGGGCGACGTGTCCCGGAACATGTCTCACGATGGCGCTCTTGGTGTGGGGCCGGTCGTGGAAAAGCTCGTCGATCCACTCCGGAGGCTCCCCAACCGACAGCGCGTACTTCTGAAGCCACTCTTGCACGCGACGGTCGATGAGCACCATATCGACGTCCGCTTGAGTGACGAAGCAGCGGAGCAGCGACCACGTGCGTGGTAGATCGATGTCGCGGGCGGTCGCGGCTTTGCTCCACTGCGCCCCGGGTTTGCGGAAGAAGTATACGTCCGCGTCTCGCCCCGTCCGATGGCTCTTGTGTGGCGGAAGTTTGCCGCCGTTCTCCCCGCTCAACGAGCCCAGCATGACCCTCGGGCTATCCGGAAATGCCGCGCGCGTCGCAGAGATGCAGTGGCTCAACTGACGCACCGTCTCTTCTGTACCGTAGCCGTGAGATGGCACCGTCAGCACCCAGTCGTCGCCCTCCGGCATCCTCACGCCGTTGACCAAGTATCCGGTGTTGGGTAACCCGATGCTCATGGCGCCCAAGCGCCGTAGTCGCTCGATTTCTTCGACGCTGACCGACGGCCTGGGCGCTATTTCGACTTCCCCACCACGCTTTTCGACCTTGCCAGACGGTGGGGCAAGGTTGCTTTTGCTTGGAGCCGATGCCCGGGCAACCTTGGTCCGCTTAGGGCCGTTGGCGCGGTCTTCTTTGCTGGACTTCGACGCGGTCTGCGCGGGGCTTTCGGCGGCGCGCGTCGGCTTCGCAGCGAACGCGGCCGACGGGATGGCAAGCCACAACATCAACGACGCCCACCACTTCATTAACTTCCGATGCCGCATGCGGCGTCTCGATTCGCGCTTCACGGCGCGCCACCTACCAAGGTTGCCTACATTGTACCACTTTACGGCAATTGCCCAGGCGGCAGATCCTTCGGCAGTAGCCCTTCACAAGCGCTGACCAAACACACGACGGAGCACGGTTCGCGCGGCATGGAAGCCACACATGCCATGGACTCCGCCCCCGGGTGGCGTCGAGTGCGAGCACAGAAAAAGTCGCGAATTCGGCGTCGCGTACGGCCGCAAACGCAACGTGGGCCGAGTGAACAGCTGTCTCACGTCCGCGACCCCGCCGGTGATGGCCCCGCCCACATAAGCCGGATTGTGCTCCGTCAAGTGCCGAGGCGACCGAACGTACCGCGCAAGAACCAGATCACGAAAGCCGGGCGCGTGTCGCTCAATCTGACGCTCGATCGCGGCCGTCATGTCGACGTCGCAGCCGGCAGGCACGTGGCAATAGGCGTAACCCGTGTGTTTGCCCGCCGGCGCGCGCGAAGGGTCCAACTCGCTCTGCTGGGCGAGCAGCACGAAAGGCGCGTCCGGCACCTTCCCCTCCCAGACCTGGCTCTCGGCTCGTGCGATGTCGTCGAACGTTCCCCCCAAGTGAACGGTCGAGGCGCGACGACAGTCGACATCTCGCCATGGGATGCTCCCGGCTAGGGCGTAGTCGACTTTGAAGACGGCGGGCCCCATTCGGTAACGACACAGTTGCGCTCTGAACCGCGCCGGCAGGTGATGCCCCGCGATTTCGGCGACTTGAGAGGGCGCCAAATCGAACACGTACGCCCGTGCCGAAGGAAGTTGATCGAGCGCGGTCACCTTGTAACCGCACTGAAAGGTAAGCCCAGCCCGCTCACCCACTGCCACGAGGGCCTTCGCAATCGCCCCCGATCCTCCGGCGGCTACCGGCCATGCCTTGATGCTGCCGGCGCCCATGAGCGCCAGTCCAATGGCTGAGGTGAACGCGTGCTCCAAAGGTTGAATCGCGTGGGCGGCGCAACCCGCGAACAGCGCTTTGGCTCGGTCGGTCTCGAAGCGCCTCGACAACGCTCGCGCGGAGCGCATGGCATCTAGGCCGAAGCGCAACATCGCGATTGGGTGTTTGGGGACGCCTAGGGGCGCGAGTAAGTCCCCGATCAGGCCCGGCACCGCGCCGAATGGCCTCAGGCAAGCGCGCAACGTCTCACCGTCACGCGACCCCAAATCGCGAAACGTCTCCTCGACGTCGCCGTGCAACAGCGCCGCTGGGCCGTCGGCCATCGGGTGCGCTACCGACACCGCCGGATGAATCCAACGCAAGCCGTGCTCCTCGAGCCGCAACTGCTCGAACACTGGTGAGACACAGCCCATGGTGTGCACCGCCGAGCAGTCGTCGTGGACGAAACCCGGCAACGTCAGCGCAGACGAGCGAGCACCACCCCCGAGTTCGTCGGCGGCTTCGACCACGTGCACGCGCAACCCGCGTTGCGCAAGAAGGACGGCCGCCGTCAGCCCGTTGGGCCCGGCGCCGACGACGATGACGTCCAAACTCGATTGCACGCGCTCGACATACCTCAAATGAGCGAAGCCGTGCCCAGAGGACACGGCTTCGTCGCGTTTCCGTCGCCCGAGGGGTTCAGCCCTCTTGCGCCTTTACGCTGTTGGCGCTGAACTCGAAGCTGAACGTCGCGTCGCCTTTGCGAGCGTCCGGGGGCTGAAGCACGAGCCCTTGCAACGCGGTGACGACGCACTGCTGCAGGGCTTCGGGGGCCGTGCTCGATGGCAGTGCCTCGATCTTGTCGAGGGCGCCGGTATCTTCGACGACGAAGAAGTGCACGGTCACGGTGCCCTTGGCTTCCTTGTTCGTCTTCAACGCGTCGTCGTAACAGCTCTGAATCTGCGACGTCCGCGTCTCGATCAAGCTGCGGGTCACGCTGCGGTAGTCTTCGGGGCTGCGAGCATGAAACTCACAACCAGCGGTCGTACCGAGCAAGCTCGCGAGTGCGAGGACAGCCGAAACTCGTTTTGCCGATTTGGTAAGGGTCATGGCTTAGTTTCCTCCGCTCACTTTCTTCTGCTCGACGACCTTCTCCTGGCCCGTCTTGGGATCTACTTCGACCTTGGTCTGCGTGACATCTTGATCCGTGATCAGGAACTCCACGCGACGGTTCTTCTCGCGATCCGCCTCCGTCTCGTCTGGGGTAACGAGCGGCTTCGTCTCACCGTAGCCCTTGGCCGACAGTCGGCCAGCCTCGACGCCACCGCGGTCGACGAGCCACTTCATGACCGACTTTGCGCGCCGATCGGAGAGCTCGAGGTTGTGCGAGTCGCTACCTTCGCTGCTCGCGTGTCCGCCGATTTCGACCTTCTTGATGCGCGGAGTGTCCTTGAGGACCGTCGTGATGTCGGTCAAGAGACCGTCGGAAGCGGGCAGGATCTTCGAGTCGTTGTAAGCGAACTGAATCTTCTCCTTGATTTCGATGCGATCATCTCGCACCACCACTCGCTTCTCCTCTGGTGGAGGAGGCGGTGGCGCCGGCGGAGTGCCGACGATTGCTAGGGCTGACTGGTCGCTAAACTGGATTACGCCACCGCAAGCTGCTGCGGCGGTCGCCATCAGGCACGACGCACTCAGCAAACGGATTTTGCGCGCTGCATCAGAACGTTTCATAGTTACCTCATTCAGATCCGGCCCGCTTGGCCGGAAAGCATGCCCTCAGTGCTCGATTCCCAGGAGCACGTCAAGCGGAACAATTGCCGATGGGCTGAAACCTTACATAAGTGCGGTGAGATTGGGCAGTCAAACGGGAATCGGATCACGTTGACCATCGAAGTTGCCGCAGTGGATGCCTCACCACTTGGCATTCTTTGCCATCTCCACGGCACGTTCGTGAAACCAACGCCCGGCGGCCGGACCACCGTTGCACTCCCCGTCGCTTTCCCCTGGGTTTTTGAGCCACGCGTAGGCGTCCAGGTTGGGGTTTCCGGTGTCGGCGGTGGGCTTGCGCCCGAGCGCGCGCCCAGCGGGGTTGCACCAAGCGTTGTCCTCTGCCGCACCATTGCCGTTGCGGCTCGAGTCGATGATGTAGTGCGTCTCACCGATGAGTGAGACGATTTTGTCACCGTAGGCGATGAGCTCGTCGTCGGCGATGTAGTTCGACGTATTGAGCGCGAACCCGCGCGCCTTGTCGATGCCCGCTGCCTGCAGACGTTTGGCCATGTCTTCGGCGGGCACCCATCGCGAATGCCCCGCGTCCAAGTACACGCTGACTCCCGGCAGGGCTTCGAACGTTTCGACGGCGTAACGGATTAGCGCGAGACGCTGCTCTTGGTCGGTGGGCGACAAACATTCGGTGAGGTGGCCGAGCGCGTCCGGCTCGAGCACGATGACGGCGCGTTTGTCGCGACCTATGCCTTCGGCGAAGGACCGCACCCACGCCTTGTACTTCTCGGAATCGGCGGCGCCACCCTTGGAGTATTGACCGCAATCGCGGTTGGGGATGTTGTAGGCGATGAACAACGCGCCCTGATTGGCTTTCGCCGCGGAGCGCATGAAGTTGCCGACGGCCGTCTTCGGCTCGCCGCTCCATTCACCCAGCCAGCGCCCTTGGGGAGTGTCCGCAATCTTCGCGATCAGGTCGGCCTCGGCTGGATTGCTCGCCTGAAGCCGCCGTCGAGCCTGGTCAGCGTTCGTATACGGCGGCACGAAGAACGTGGCGCCCTGGAACGGGTTGCCCACCACCGGAGCGATCTCCGCGACGGGGCGCTCCGGAGCCTTGGACGAAACCTGCCCACGTTTGCAGCCCACCGCGCCCAGAGCCACAAGCAGCCCCGACGCCAACAACGCTTTCCGTGCTGCCTCGAGTAGGCGAACTTCGCGAATCGGTCCCAACATCGGCGGCGTTTTTAGCGCCAACGGGTCCCGTTGTCAGGCTCCACATCGAGCCCGGCCGCGACCCTCCTGCCTCACCGCTGAACCTTCCAGCCGTCCGATTCAAGTCGGGCGATCGAGTTCGAACGGCGCAGCCGTCGTGCAGTATTCGTTCTTGCCAAGCCGTCCTACGGCCGCCCAGCGCGTCGCGTCGGGCAGACCATCGGCACCGACGAGCTCATCTGCCACATGAACGCGGAGGGCTTCCAAGAAGAAGACGTCGTTGGGTCCGTCCCCGAGTTCGAGATGCCGGACGACTCGGCACTCGAACGCGACGGCTGCGTTCACCAGGCGCGGTGCGCACACGAGATCGGCAGGCACCGAGGCAAGAGCAGCGAGTTCGAACTCGTCGACCTCGGGCGCGACTTCCGCGCTGGTGGCCACCATGGGACCAGCCATCGGTTCATGCGGTATGTGAACGACGCAGGCGTTTTGGACGAGCAGGTTGGCGGCCGTGTCTTTTCGGCGCCCTCGCCGCCTCCCGATGCTGACCATCATCAGCAGCGGCGCCGTCGAGACTGCACCGAAGAAGCTAAACGGCGCTAGGTTTCGAACCCCGTCCGCGCTCACCGAACCCACCCACGCGATGGGTCGAGGAACCAGCGTCGCCGTCAACAGTTGATAACTTCCTCGCGAGCCTAGTTGCTCGGGTTCGAAGATCATGAAAACCACCTACTCAGCGCCTGTTGGACTGCTTCGTCGGCAAAATTGCGCGCCACGCGCGTCGCGCCAGCATCCAGCAGCTGCTGCGGTTCATGGCCAGTGAGCAACCCGATCACGTCCATTCCCGCTGCCACGGCAGATCGCACCCCAGAAGGACTATCCTCGAACGCCAAGCAGCGCTTGGGGTCCAGCCCCAAACGCTGCGCCCCCAGCAAGTAGGGCTCGGGGTGGGGCTTCGGGTAAACGACATCCTCCACGGCGATGACGCATTCGAAAACCTCATCCAGGCCCAAGTCGGCGATCACGTGGCCTGCGTTCGCGCGAGGCGCGTTGGTCACGACACCGAGATGCACCCGCTCGGTCAATGCCCATGTCACGAGTTCTCGCAGTCCGGCTGGCGCCATGAGGCCACGCGCCAGTTGTCGAAACCTGCGCTCTTTCGTGTTCCACACCCGTTCCGCTTCTGGCTGCGGCAAATGCGGTAGCAATCGGCCGACGATCTCGACGTTGGACCGGCCGCTGATTTCGTTTGCATAACCCTCCGGGCTAAGGGAAACCCCGTGTTCTTGGAGCACCTCTCGCCATGCGACTTCGTGCCAGGCGTTGGTTAACGCCAGAGTACCGTCGAGATCAAATAGGAGACCCCACATGCTTTCAGCCTACCAGATGTTCCATCGGCTTCATAACGCTGCATACGTGGCTGCCCGGGCCGCCCGGTCGAAAGTCGCCGAACCCGCGAGGGCCTTCGCTGGCCCGCTTGTTAGGTCCATGCGTCTCTCGATGAGCTGTTTGCTGGCGGTGGCGAGTCTCAACGGTGCCACAGCCTGCTCGTTCGAGGAGGATTGCGAGAACCAGGCTTGCATCTGCGCGGAGGGGGCAACGTGTGACTTCGACTGTGTTGCACCGCCGTGTCACATCGAGTGCCGGGAGGGTTCGGATTGCACGGGCCAATGTGCCAACGGCTCGTGCCAATGCGCGTCGGATAGCAACTGCTCGTTCGGCTGTGACGCTCCACCGTGCCACGTCGACTGCGGCTCCGGCGCCAACTGCGATGGCACGTGTGCGAACGGAGATTGCAGCTGTGGCGCAGACTCCGAGTGCCACTTCGGCTGCCAGGCGGGTCCGTGCCATGTGGAATGCGGCGCGCGGTCGACGTGTACTGGCGAGTGCTCCAACGGCACCTGCGAATGTGGTCCCGATGGCAGGTGCGAGTTCACGTGCAAAGACGGCAATTGCAAGACGCAGTGCCCTGCCGGCGCGCAATGTTTGCTGACGTGCAGCGCGGGCGGCGACAAGTGCAAGTTCGACAGCTGTTCGGGAAGCGTCACGGAATGCCCCGACGGTAGGCTCGCTTGTAACCGCGCCTGCCCATGACGCGGGTCGCGCGGCGGCGAAACTGACCTCCGCGCGTTCAATCGCGCATCCCGCAACGCAGCGAGCAGACGCCCACCGGGCGGAAACCTGTCGTTCCGGGGTATCGCCTCGGTGCTGAATCCGTCCGACGTGGTTTGCTGCGTCGACCGACCAACGTCGCAAATGACGCTGATTGAGCGCCCGGTTGGCGGCCGCCGGGCGTCGCGACGAAGAAGTGTGCGCCGAAGTGCGAGGGGCGTGCCGGCAGGCGGCTGCCGAGCTCGTCGTTAGGACGCGATGGCAACATCGAGCGCAGCGGGTAGGCCAAACGAGTCATCGTTTGCGCCGCTTCGAGGGTTCGTGTAATCCCCCGGCAATGCACGGCGTTCGTTGGCGGATCTGCGCTCTCTTGTTCTTCGCAGTGGTCTTGAGTTACGTCGATCGGCTGGTGCTGGGGGTGCTCAAGCCCCACTTGACCGAGCTCTACGGCTGGACGAACAGCGGTTATGGCGACATCACCGGTTATTTCCAGGTCTGCTACGGCGTCGGCTTCTTGTACTTCGGTTGGTTGCTCGATCGCATTGGGCCGCGCCTTGGTTACTTGCTGTCGATGGGAGTGTGGACGTTAGGCCACTTTGCGCAAGCATTGGTCACGAGCACCACGGCGTTTGCTGTCGTTCGGATTCCATTGGCCCTCGGGGAAGCTGGAACGTTCCCTTCCGCGTTGGCCGCAACTTCGCAGTGGTTCCCCAAACAAGAACGCGCCCTGGCGATCGGCATCTTCAACTCGGGAGCCAACATCGGCGCCATCCTCACGCCCCTGGTGGTCCCAGTCATCACCCTGGCGATGGGCTGGCCCTACGCGTTCGTGCTCACCGGACTTGCAAACTTCATCTGGCTGTTCTTCTGGTTTCGGTACTACCGGAGGCCCAGCGAGCACCGCGACGTCACGCCAGCCGAACTCGCGTTGATTCAAGCCGAACCCGCGGTGGACGTGGGACGCGCGAGCTTTCGGCAAGTGTTGCGACACCGTCAGGCCTGGGCGTACATGCTGGGTCGTTTTCTCATCGATCCAGTCTGGTGGACGTTCCTCTTCTGGTTACCAGACTTCTTCAACAAGCAATACGGCTACAACCTCAAGGAGTTCGGACTGCCCCTGGTGTTCATTTACGTCCTAGCAGACGTGGGTGCGGTGGTCGGTGGTTGGTACTCGTCGCGGCTGTTGAAACAAGGTTGGGCGCTGGGGCGCGCACGCAAGACGGCCATGTGCTGCGCGTCGTTTTTGGCAGTTCCTCTGGCTTTCGCTGCCTACGCGCCGAACATCTGGTGGATCGTCGGCATGATCGGCCTCGCCACGGCGGCACACCAAGCCTTCTCGACCAACTTGTTTGCCATCCCCGGTGATCTCTTCCCCCGCTACGCTCAGGGTACCTTGGTCGGATTGGGTGGGTTCTCCGGAGCAGTGGGCGGTTTTCTCGCGTCCAAAGGTCTGGGTTGGTTGCTCGATGTAGTTGGTTCGTATCAGCCGTTTCTGGTCGCATGTGGTCTGGCTTACGTGGTCGCGTTTCTGGTCACCCATGCGCTCAATCGTCGTTACGCAGCCGTTGCTCCCGACCTCACCACCTGAGCAAACGCGGCGGCTGTCGCCTCTGCCCGAGGCCGACCCCGGCATGCCACAGGAGCCGCTGCAGACCGCAGACGTGGCACCTCCGAGCTGCTTGCTCCCCGCGATGGCGTGGTGGGCGGGAGCCGTCACGCGTCTCACGGAGCTGGGCCCATCCAACTCCTGCTGCGCTCGCGCTGGCGCCGCCGACGGTGAGACGGGAGAAGCAGTCGCATGACCGTCGGCTTCGACGCCGTCTTCGCGACGTCTCTGTCGCGACGGCGATCCGGCATCTCGGTGGACGGCTCCGTTCCGGCGTTCGACACCGCGAGCCAGTCCTCCGCGACTTCGCCAAGGGCAACGTAAACCCGTGAAACACACGGCGTCACCGAGCTACGTCACGGCCGCTACGTGACCTAGCTACGTCACGGCCGCCACGCCAAGTCGCCACGGCGTGGGGTCCCAAGTGGTCAGACCAGGCCCGACCTAACAACGGCGTGCCACGCGCCTCGGGAGTAGCTGGCTAGGGCCGCTGGAAAGCTGCGCAAGTAGAAGCCTGCACCGTCACTGGCACGCGCGACGCCGACCTTGCAACCCGAGGCCCTTCGGGGCACGGTCACTGCCGTGAAAGAGTGGACAGCAAAAGTCGCGGTGAGTGAGCAGAACGTTCTCGGCGAAGGGACGTTGTGGGACGAAGTAGAGCAGCGCTTGTGGTGGGTGGACATCTACGGCAAGCGGCTGTTTTGCTACAACCCTCACGATGGGTCTCACGTCGCGTTCGACGTGCCTCACGTTGCTGGCACCGTGGTCATTCGCGATGACGGCAGACCGCTACTTGCACAGGGTTGTCAGGTCGCCACCTTCGACCCGGAAACGAAGACCACGACTCCGTTCGCGGACGTGGAGCGGCGCACGGGGACGCACCGTTTGAACGACGGCAAGTGCGACCCACTCGGGCGGCTGTGGGTGGGCTCGATGGTGGAACAGGGCGACCCCGGATCGGCGGCCCTGTATTGCGTCGACGCCCAAGCGCGCGTTGTCTCACTGATCGAAGGTGTGACCATTTCCAACGGCTTGGTCTGGACCGACGGCGGGCGCCGCTTCTACTACATCGACACTCAGACGCAGCAAGTCTGGGCTTACGACTGCAACCTCTCGACGCTTCAGCTCACCAATCGTCGCGTGGTATTCGAGTTCCCGAAGGCGATGGGGTCCCCGGACGGGATGACGATCGACGAAGAAGGCCATCTGTGGGTGGCGCTCTTCGGGGGGCGCAGCGTGGTGCGCCTCGAGCCTGACGTTGGTGAGCTCACCGGGCGCATATCCGTTGCGGCGAAGAACGTGACCTCCTGCGCCTTCGGCGGGGCGAACCGTAGCACCCTGTATATAAGCACCGCCAGACTCGCGACGAGCCCCGAAGAATTGCAGCAATTTCCGAACGCGGGTGACCTGTTCGAAGTCGAGCTTCCGACCCGGGGTCTCGTGGCCTCCCGTTTCTCGACCAGGTGATGAGCTTTACCCCGGGTCGAAGCCGACTCGGTGGACCACCGAAGTATCCAAACGCCCTCAGAAAAACGTGCAATATCGCAGGGATGCGTCCCACGACGTAGCACCCCGGTTGGGCAACACAAAGTCCGCGGGACTCTTCGTCATAGCTGACTACTTCGTGAAGTAACCGTTGCGGCAAAAGGCGGGCCAGATGTTGTCCCGGCCAGGGTCACGACGTGAAGCTCCGCACAAGGCCAGCTGCAAAGTTCGCGCCGACCGGCGTGAGACACGCGCCCCTTTCACATGAACTCGTTCGCCGCACCCGAGCTTTCTCGAGCTCTTTCAACTCGTCCAACTCTTTCGGCGGCTTCAGCTGCTTCAACTGCTTCAGCTCTTTCAAGAACCGCGCCATTGGTGGCCGCGAAGGCGCGCCTCTTCCTGTTGCCGTTACCGTAGATGTATCTCTCGGAGACGACCCTGGAATCCTCCCGGTACATTCGAAGGTTAGCCTCAGGGAATAGAAAGTTTTCTTCGATGCTTTGATTGGACGAACCTTGACTCGGCGCCAAGCCGATCCAGGCTGATCTGGTGAGAGGAGTTACACAATGACACGACAGCTTCGACGAAGTCGCGACAGAGCCGCCCGTAAACGCCGTCAGGTAACCAAACTCGTCCGGGAAGGAACCGGCCATCTGAGCGCCCAAGACAAGCGCGAAATGCGTTTGGCTGGACGTCCACAGCGGATCGAGAAACATCTCCTGGAGCGCGACCTAAAGAACGAAATCGTCAACGCCATCATTCGTCCTGTCATGGAAACACCGACCGCAGTCTCTGTAGAAGCGGCAGTGTAGTTAGACCCGTGTAGTGAATCTCGCGCTACGTAGCACGCGGCTACCCCTCTAGCGCACCTTGCAAAGAGGGCCGTCACGCGCCCGTAGTATCTCAGTCAGTGCCCGGACAATACCCTGCTCAGGGTTAACGTCCGGGCACGTTCTATTTTGTGGCCACGGTGTCGAGGATGGCGCGCGCTCGTGAGAAGACCTCCCGCATCAGGACCTTGACGTGACTGCGTGAAGCGAGGGATGGGCTGCGGGCGAGGTACGCATAGGCGTCGAGCCCCGCGCGGCGTGCCAGAAACACGGCGCGGACGGCGTGGAAGCGCTGCGTTACGAAGATCGCTCGCGACACTCCGAATACGTCTCGTGTGCGCACCACCGAGAGCCACGTGCGCGTTCCCGACGTGTCCAACGTCACCCGTTCGGCGGGAACGCCCCGCAAAGCCAAACCGTCGCGCATGGCGTCACACTCCGACTCGCGCCCGTCGGAGGCCGCGTAGATGGGCCCGCCGCTCACTATCAGCCTGACGACGCGGTCAGACGACACGAGCTCTGCCGCCGCATCGAGACGCGCCTCGAAGTAGAAGTTCGGCGTTCCATCGCGGAGCACGGGTGCACACCCGAGTACGACACCAAATTCGACCTTGGGCACACTGTTCACCTCCGAAAAGAGTTGCCGACGCGCGCGCCATTCCGTCCAGGCGATCGCGGCGCTCAGCAGGATCCCGACGAGCCCAAGCAAACCAATCGAAGTCGCCAATAACACAGTCATCGCCTCGTCGCAGGTACGCTAGGTTAGTCGAGTTCTTGGTCTAACCCCAGAGTTCGGTTCGGTAGGACCGAACTCTGCAACGTAGCAGTCCCACCCGCTGATAGTTTGCCCTACAAGTAGCGATTCGAACGCCCTCACACCTGGGGCGGCCGCAATCGCGGCAAGGTCAACACAGCCGAACCTTGGGGTTAGGTCGCGGAGATCTAGCTGCTCGGCGCACTTGGCGTGATGCGAGGGCAGGCGTTACCCGGCCCACAAACGCCGCATCCACAGGTGCCTCGGGCAGGCCCGGCTCGAGCGCCCAACGGCTTTTGAATTCGAGAATAACCGCAGCAGGTGATCAGCGCGGCGATTAACCCCAAGGCAGCCGTTGGTGACTCGCAACGAAGTGCTCCGGCAAGCGACCACAAACGGCACCAAATCCGCGATGGAACCGGATCCACCTGAGTTTTACCGGTGCGGCAGGTTTCGAATGTAGGTGTCTACTTCCCCCAGCCCTCACCCGCTCGAGTTCGATCGCGGGGTGCGCGAGCCTGTACTCGAGCACGCTCAATTTCGGCCGCTTTGACGCGAATTTGCGACTGGTGATGTTTCGATCTGGCAGCTCGGACGAACCGTTGGAACCGTTTCCGAGCTGTCGTCGACTGTTTCCGGAGAAGTTGCCTTGATGCCCCGGGGCGGATCCTCTATTGAACTGCAAACGGATTGGAGTTTGTTCATGCTGCGTTCTATTGTGGTTCCCCGTAGTGTTTACACTTCGGCACTAGTTGCCTTGTTGGTTGCCGCCTGCGGCGGAGACGGTTCGTCAGGCCCCACCGAGCCAACGACTTCCACGACGGGGTCGACGACGGTGACGCCTCCTGTCACACCGACGAGCCCCCAGGTGCAGCCCAGCGTCACTCCGCCCACCGTGACCCCTCCGCCGGTCACTCCTCCTGGCAACACCGGACCCACCGGCGACACGGGCAATACGGGAGCTACAGGCGACACCGGCTCGACGGGTGACACAGCTGGCCCCAGTGGTAACACCGGCTCCAGCAGTGAGCCCGCGAGTTCCACGACCGGCGGTACCGGTAGCTCCGGCCCGAGCGGTTCATCGGCGCCCCCCGACGATACTTCTGCCCCGCCGGAACCGTCGGGCGACCCCAATCCGTCGGGGCTGATGGAGCCTGGGGCAGGCGGCGTGGCGCGACCAAGCGGAGCCGCTGGGAATCTCACCGTGTTACCGTGGGCGGGTTTCGGCGGAGCGATAACCTACTCGTTCGACGACGCTGATGCGACACAGGTTGCCCATAAGGCCGACTTCTTCGCTATGGAGGTTCCGTTCACTTGGTACCTGACCAGCAAGTTCGGCAGCTTCACTGACCCGATGTACAAAGAAGCGATCACGCTCGGCCACGAAATCGGGAACCACACTTCGAACCACGGTGGTCAGGGCGCTCAAGAAGTCCAGACGTTCCAGGACATGCTCCTCGAAGATTTCGAGGTCGTGGCCTACACCATGGCAGCGCCAAACGGATCGACAGGGGACTATACAAGCATCGCGCAGCAATTGTTCCTCGTTGACCGTGGGGCGGGGAACGATGGCTTGATCATGCCAGATGCAAGTCCAAACATGTTCGCTTTGAACAACTACATTCCGCCTACTGGTGCGGGCACTGCGCAGTTCAACCCCAAGGTTGACGCAGCCGTTAACCAGGGGGGATGGCAGACGGTGTGCATCCACGGGTTCACCGGCTGCAACGGGTGCTATCAGCCCGTCGATTGGAACGGATTCAAAGACCACATCGCGTATGCCAAAACCAAGAACATTTGGATTGGCACGATGGAAGACGTCGCGGCTTACTTCATCGGTCGCAAACTGGTGAAAGCGGCAACCCCTCAAGCGCAAGGCGGGGGCCAAGTCTACTCATGGACATTGCCAGCGGTGTTTCCCCCAGGTAAATACGTCCGCGTGGCAGTTGATGGCGGCACACTCTCGCAGGACGGAGTGCCGCTGCCGTGGAACGAACACGGCTTCTACGAGGTCGCGCTCGACGTAGGCGAGCTGACGATTACTCCTTGAAGTGCGTAGGCAGCACTCAAAGCTGCCAGAACGACTGGATGGCGACCCAAAGGGCGACCCAGTTTCGACTGGGCCGCCTTTCGCGCGCCTGGCGAGCACTAATCTGGGCGAAGGCACTCAACGCAAACCACGTCGTGGAAGCGCCGGCCTGAAACACCCATTACTAGCGCTACTGCAGGCGCGCCCCGACGCGTTGGTCGTAGGTTTACCTTTGAACCCACTCAGTTTGGGCCGCGTAGTGGTGCGCGAGCAAGCACCCACCGGTAGCGCTCAAGGACTGGGCAAGTGAACGACGACGATACCATTGCTCGAGGACGGAAGCGCGACGTACTTGGCGTTGTAGGACATCCGCCCATCCACATCGGTGCGGATGTCTACGGTGGACCCGGTTGACGCTATCAGACTCTGCACTGATGTCCGATTCGCATCGGCCCAACGATAGAGCCCGTCAGCACACTTCCCAAGCACGTAGCGGCCGTCTGAACTAATGCTCGTGGGCCTGCAATTGTCGGTCGAGTTGAGGCTCGCTGTACCCGAGCTGCTGTAGATGTAGATGTGGTTCAGCGCCGCCGACCAGAAGTGACCCACCATGATGGATCCGTTGTTTGATGCAGCTACAGGATTGAGATCCTCAGCCAGGCTTCGGCTGGTGTAAGAAGTGGACGAACTCCAAATCCGAAACCCTTCGGCATCACCGGGTTCGGCTGAAAACACTTTGGAGCCGTCTCCGCTCATGATGCCGGTGACTGCTCCGTTTGCGACGTAGGTGACGGGAGCGTTCGAGCCGCCCCCGGTCCAAATGAACATGTTTCCGCCAGGGTCGCTCGCCGAGAACGTGGAGCCATTGGCGCTCATCGACCAGACATCCTTCCACTCTGGGGTATGCAGCAGTTGCGCGGTGGTTGTCAGCCCCGACCATCTTGCTGCGTGGGGCGTGCTATTCGCGTTCCGAAGGCTCCCCGCTGCTTTCGTCCCGTCAGAGCTCAATGCGGCCAAGTAGGCCTGAGGGTATCCGGCCGGCACTGCAGCCTTGACCCACGCACCGCCCGTCCAAAAGTAGGCCCGTCCCAACGACTCTCCGATTTCGCAATTTGCCCCCACCGTAGCACCGTCGTCAGATACCCCAACAACGGCGCAGCTAGTAGCTTCCGTGGGACCAGCCACCGTCAACGCAATCGGCTTGTCGCACAGCGTCCCTTCATAGCCCGTTCCGGTGCAGTCGCAAGTGTAGGCGCTGCCCGAGCCGGCGTTGCACGAGCCGTGCGCACACGGCGACGGTTGACGATTGCAGGGACAAGAGCTGGCATCGTCCGGTGTGCCATCGCAGTTCTCATCGAGAGCGTTACCGCAAATCTCCTGCTTGGAGGCGGCCATGCAACTCGAGTTTCCGGGCCACGTGCCGTTACTTTGGCAAGTTAACATGACAGAACCGCAGATCCCCATCGAGCCGTAGCGACTCGCGCAGGTTTCAGTGCGTCCGGAGAGGCATGTGCAGTTGGTATTGGCAGACCCAGAACAGTCGGAGTTGTCCCCTTCGATACACGAGTCCGAAGCGGCGGGAGCGACATCGCCCGAGCATTCGCCCCAGTAGCTCCGAGTGCCATCGGCGCTGAGTTCGCAGGTCTGGTTGCCGGCACGGCACGGTCCGACACCATCGAAGCCGGGGTGCTTGTTGCACTGCTGCACGTCGCCGGGCACACACCTGCAAACGTCGTCGAGCGTATTGTCCGGCGCGCCGTCGCAGTCGTTGTCTTGAGTCGAGTCGCACTGCCGCGGCGCCCGATCGACGGCACCCATGCACTCTCCGTAAGTCGAGCTGGCGCAGGTGCTGACTCCAAACTTACAAACGCCGACGTCGGTGTCTGGGCCGCACGCCTGCGTCTCACCATCCACGCAAGGGCACCCCGAGTTCGGCGTGCCGTCGCAGTCGGCGTCGTTACCCGGCACCGAGCAGTCGTCGCTGGCCGCTGGCGTGATGTCGCACGGGCCGAACACACCATCCGCGGTGCAAACTCGGATCCCTTCGGCACAAGCGCCCTTGGAGCCGCTGAGAGCGCACTTCTGAGTTTCTCCAGAAGCGCACTCGCAAACGCCACCGGGAGCGTCGGGACATGCTGGTGTCGTTTCCTCCGGCGTCTCGGAGTTGGGAAGGTCGCTCGAAGTGACCTCGACGGTCATCGTCGAATCCGATCGCTCCGTCGTGACGGCAGGTGTCATCGGCGAGTCTGACTCCCTCGCTTCGCCCCCTGTTGACCCCAGTGTTTCGACGGAATCGAAGGTGTCACCAGCTGGCGGGGTGACGACGGGTTGCCCAACCGCAGGATTAGTGACCACAACGGTGTTGTTGCCCCCCGGACCGCCGCTCGACACCTCGCAATCCGTGCCCGTGCAGCTAGAGGCCGCAGCGTCCGACCCCTCGTTGGGACAATTCGCCAGGTCTTGGCAGGTGTACTCTCGACAGCCCTGTGCACCAAGCAGTGCTACTTGAGCAGCTAGACCTAAGACAGTTGCAACCGATGCTTTAGTGGTGATCGACATACTCCTCCAAGTGCCGCCTGCATACTTCAACGCGCCGCGAGACAACAGCGAGAAAACAAATTCCACCGGACCGCGACGCGCGTTTCACCGGCCATTCCGAACTTCGCCTTGCCGTCGCGAGCGGCACGCATCGTCAGGGCGAGTTCCGAAATCCACGAGCGTTCCACTCCGCCCACGGTTTCGCTGTCGCTGCACGAGTCGACGTGACGCTCACCGCTGTGAGTGGCGTTGGAACAACACTCCCCCTGGCACGCGACGGACAAACCGCAGGCTACGCATCGACTTCTCGCCCCAAAGGCGCTGAGCGTCGTTCTCGCGAGACCGCGGCCGCCGAGTGCCAACACGCGCTCCCTAAGAAGCGCAGCACGGCAGCGGTAAGTTTCGCCGACCGCCTGCGGAACCAGGTGCCTGCGGTCGTTCGCTGGCATTCACCTCACCGCAGCCCGCAGAGTTCGCCCAGTGTTCGCCCAGTGTACTTCCAATGTCCGCCTGCGCTTTCGAATCCGTGAGACGCTCGGCTTTTCGGAACTCAGGAGCCAGGGACCAGGACGACGGCTGCGTCGTTCGTGTTCGTACGCACGCGACGTCCAAGGGACGGCCGGGCATTGGGCATTGGCTGACGCTCGGTGGGCCACGAGACGTCATCTGCTCCGCTCGCCTGCGCTGGACGCCCCTTTCGCCCAAACCGCAACCCTCGCCCCCTGTCGCCGCACAATTCAACATCCGCGTAAGTTGGCACTGTGACAGTCACGCATCCGGTGTTTCAGCACCCGTCCGGAGCTGTCGACTTCGCACCTGGATGCGTCGTCGTGCTTCCGTTCGACGGAAACGGGCAGACTTCGGCACAACGAAGAATTGGAGCTGCTCCGAACCATGATTGCGCGCTCGACCACTGACGAAGGAACCCGCGAACGTGAAGCCCTCTAACTCGCTACGGAGCACGCGGTGGGGGCGTACGGACGTCGGCGCCGCGCTGGCGCTCGCCACCTGGTCGTCCCTGCTCGTGAGTTCCGCCGCTATGGCTCGCAGCCAAGGTCTCACCGCGACGACTTGCGCCAGTTGTCACGAGGGCGACGCCATGGCGGACGTAACGGTCGAGCTCCAACCGCCGGAAGTCAATCCGGGGGACACGGTAACACTCGTCGTCGCGCTGAGCGGTCCCAACGTAGTGGAGGGGGGAATCGCGTTGTTGACGCCGGGCGTCGGAACCTGGACCATTCCCGCAGGTGAACCCCTCTCGATTTCGGGGGATTGGGTAACCCAAAACCAACCCAAGGCGGCAGTGGACGGCCGTGTCGAGTTTCACGTCGACTGGACGGCGCCCGGGGAAGTAGGTGTCACGTCCCTCGAAGTGATGGTCCTGGGAGCCAACGGCGACGGCCGTACCAGCGGTGATCGCGCTGGCGCTCAGACGGTGACCATCGGTTACGGTTGCGAGCCCCTCACTCTGTATTGGGATTCCGATGGTGACGGGTTCGGGCAAACCGAAGCGTGGCGCATCACGTGTTCGGCAGAACCAGACTACGTCGCTGTGCCCGGGGATTGCGCCAGCAACGACCCAGCGCGCCACCCGGGCGCTGCCGAGCAATGCAACGGCCTCGACGACGACTGCGACGGCGCGACGGACGAGGCTGCGGATGGGCAATCGTTCCATTGGGACGCGGACGGAGATGGTTACGGCGACCCGTCTCGAAGTTCGACTTCGTGCGTGGAAGGAGAACCGTACGTGGCTAACGCGCTGGATTGCGACGACCGCTCCGCAGCCGTGAACCCCGCTGCCATCGAAGCATGCGACGTCATCGACAACGACTGCAACGGTGAGACAGACGAAGCCGGCTGTGCTGACGACCAGATTTGCCGAGCTGGCGCGTGCGTATCCGTTGGCGAGTCGTCTGGTCCCGCGAGTTCGGCGCCGTCCACGTCGCTGGACGTGTCGACCAACGCACCTCCGAGTGATTCGGGCTCCTCGTCGGAAACGGGTACCGAACCACCGCTGGCTACAGTAACTGGAACCGAACCCACGTTCACCCAAGCGCCAGCACCGGTTGGCCCCACCCCGTCGGCCCCGTCATCTCCTTCGCCTGCGTCGCAGCCCATGGGCAGTCCCACGTCTTCGGAGAGCGGTTGCAACGTGGAGAATTCGACCTCGACCGGCGTATCCTGGTGGTTGGTCGCCATTTCGCTGGCCACGCTGTCGAGAAGAGCGCGCCGAGTTGACGCTCGCCGCGCGATACCGTAGCTAATCCGGGCGCCTCGGTGCGCTCTGAACATGCGTTTTTCCAACCAACCGCTCCTCTATTTCGTAATCCTGGGTGCCCTGCTCTTCGTCGTCGACGCGTGGTCGAGACGAAAAGACGAAACGATCGAGGTCGACACGACCGTTCGGGGAGAGCTCACGTCCGAGCTGAGGCGCACTCTGAGCCGGGAGCCAACGGCAGCCGAACTCGACCGGGCGGTCGCCGATTGGACGACGACGGAGCTCCTGTTCCGAGAAGCATCCAAGCTCGGCCTGGATCAGAACGACGCGCAGATTCGCACGCATCTCGCCACCAAGCTGAAGAACCTGGTGAAACAGCGAACCATCGTCGCCCCACCCACGGAGCAAGAGTTGCGGCAAGAGTTCGATGCGCAACAGGCGCGGTACGTGAAGTCGGACACCTTCGACGTTACCGTCGTGTTCCTGGCGCGCGGCCCGTCGCCGGAGGCCGACGAAACCCGCGCCAAAGAGGTGCTGGACAAACTGACGGCAGGGCTCGAGCCCAAGGGCGCGGGGGATCACTTTCCTCGCGGGCCCGCGCTCGAAGACGTCTTGTTGTTGCAGCTCGAGCAGGTCCTGAAGGTCGACCTCGAGCAACAACTACGTCCAGAGAACCAAGGCCGTTGGCAACGAGTACCCAACGCTCGAGGCAGTTACTTGCTGCGGCTCGACCGGATAAACAGCGGGAAACCGAACTTCGACTCGCTCAAGGCCGCTATCGCGTCGGACGTCGAAGCGAAGAAGCGAGAAGCCGCGTTCGAGCAGTTCGTCACAGACCTACGCGCACAATACCCAGTGCGCGAGACGCCGTGAGGAGGCGGGAGCTCGCCATGGCCTCGTTGATCGTCCTTTTCGTCTTTCTCTTCGCCCCCGCCGTCGCCTTCGCGCACGAAAGCGCTCCTGGCGTCCTTGCCCTGAAAGAAGTTGCCGACAACCAATTTCTGGTGCGCTGGACGAACCCGATGCCGCCCGTCGAAGATCTAGTCGTTCACCTGCCGGACGGGTGCCAGCTCGAAGGCAAGACTAGCTTCGGGTACAATGACGCCCCGGTCGTGCCGAGCCCGATGCAATGCGACGGGGAGCTCGGCGGCGAGCTGCGCTTCACCTCGGCGGCCGCCCAACTCGGCCCGATTGGCGTCAACGTCGAGTGGCGTGACGGTTCGCAAGCCATGCACCTCACCCAGGGCACACCACCGCGAGTCGCGCTCGGTGGCGTGTCTCACGCGTCGGGCCCAGGGCGGATCCTCTGGGACTATGGGTTGCTCGGTATCGAACACATCCTGTGGGGCGTCGATCATCTGCTGTTCCTACTCGGCCTCCTGCTCGTCGCGCGCGGCGTACGGAAACTGGTGACGACGATTTCGGCGTTCACCGCGGCCCACAGTATCACGTTGGCAGCGGCGAGTTTGAATCTGGTGCAGGTGCCCTCGGGGCCCGTCGAGATCAGCATCGCGCTCTCGGTGCTCCTACTCGCGATCGAAGCAACCCGCGACGAGCAAACGGTAGCACGTCGTTGGCCGTGGTTGGTCGCGTTCGGGTTTGGACTTCTGCACGGCCTCGGGTTCGCGAGCGCGCTGTCGGAAGTAGGGCTACCTCGCAACGCTCTGGCCTTGTCTCTGCTTGGATTCAACCTGGGTGTAGAAGTGGGACAACTCGGCGTTGTCGCGTGCGTGTTGATGGCGTACCGCCTAGTTGCCAGTCGGCCGGGTTTACAGCGGCGCGTCGAGTGGCTATCAGTGGGCGCACTCGCGACGTGTTCCACGTTTTGGCTGCTGCAGCGCGTGGAAGCATGGCTGCTGAGCTTGGCCGGGTGATCTGCTTTCTGGCGTCTCCGTCGACGGACGGCCGCTGAGCACCCTCTCCGAAACGAGGCCCTGGCGGCCATTGGCCAAACCTGGCGGCGACATTCACGGCGAGAGCCGCCATCGCGAGGCATTCCGTCGAAATAACACGACGTTCAGCGCCCTGGGTGCGTCGAGGACAGTTGGCCCAAGGCTTGCTGTAGGTGGCAAGTGCAGGCGCGCCGCCGTGGCGCGCCCGAAACCCACTTACAACCAAAGGCCATCATGACCGCTACTCATGTCTCCCCGTTAGCCACCATCGTCCCACCGCTGTCTTTCGCATACACGGTGCAAGGGCGCGTGCGCATCGCGCGCCGCAATCGACGTCGCCTCACGGCGCGCGTGCTCTTCTTGTCCGCGTGCATAACGGGGTGCGGGCCCGACTTCGACGTGCCGCGTAGCGACACCGACGTCGCCACGGAGTTCGGCGAGGCAGAGTTCGCGCTGACTGCAGAAGCGGCGAACAAATCGTACGCGCTCCGAGATGCAAAGTTCACGATCACGGGCGCAGAGTCGTTCACTCTTGATAGCAACTCCGACCCCGACGCGAAAACCCTTTCGCTCGAGTTACCGAGCGGCCC
Source organism: uncultured bacterium (assembly GCA_966249405.1). Lineage (GTDB taxonomy): Bacteria > Myxococcota_A > Polyangia > Polyangiales > Polyangiaceae > SZUA-265. Next base: position 25,234 of record CBINDO010000034.1, read on the forward strand.
CTACTCCGTCGAGCTCGCGCCGGGCTACCGCCTCGTGGAGGTTACCGGCGCCGGCGACGTCGAGGTGCAAGCATCGATGGAGACGCCCAACCCGCAGTCGGCGCTTGTCTCACCCGACCAAACCACCACCGTCACTTACCTGTTTCGCACCGCGGGTGCTCCGGTGTCGTTCGGGCCGGGCAACCTTGCCGTGGCCATCGAGGTCGAACAAACGGAGTCACCGGGCCTCGTGATCTCGGAGTTCATGGTCAATCCGAGCGCCGTCTCGGACACGGCCGGAGAGTGGATCGAGATCGCCAATACGTCGGCGTCTCCCATCTCACTGGACGGCTGTCGCGTCTTGCGCGATGGCGCTGGTTTCACCGTCCCCGCCGGAGTATCCGTCCCTGCGAACGGATTCGTAGCGTTGGCCAACGGTGAGTCACCCGGCTTCACGCCGGCGTACGTCTATTCAGGGCTCACCTTGCCGAACAGCGCTGCGTTCACCCTTGGCCTGGAGTGTGGCGCCGTGCTCGTCGACAGTCTCTCGGTCGATCCGTCGGCGTGGCCATTGGCATCGGGGATCAGCGCGGCGCTCGGGTCGGGTGCGCTCTCCGCCGCGGAAAACGACGCAGCGACGGCGTGGTGCCTCGCCACCAAGACGTACGGCACGGATTTCGGGACCCCAGGCACGGCCAACGACGTTTGCTCGCCGTGATAGTGGTGGGCGGGAGCCGTAACTTGTCTCACCTTGCTGGGCCCAACCCCCAAAGACCGGGTGCTCCACTCGAACCCACGGCACGGCTGCGTTGACCATACCGCGATTGCTGCCACCCCAGGTGCGAGGGTGTTCGAATCGCTACTCGTACAGCAAGCTATCGGCCGGTGGGGCTGCTACATTGCAGAGTTCGGCTCTACTGAACCGAACTCTGGGGTTAGTTCGGCCCAACTGAAACGAACTCTGGGGTTAGTCACGGCGATCGCGCCTCGAACCGAGCGGGATTGATGGGTTTGGGTTGGGCCCAGCACCTGTGCGTCAACTCGCGGCTCCCGCCCACCTTTTGGGTGAACGGGCGCTGCGGGTGCGGCGTTGCACGCCCTGGCGCTAACCTCCGACGCAAGCCCAGGTTGCCGCGACCGCGAGTCAAGGCTGTTTCGTGACTCTACGCGGGAGGAACTTGGGCAAAGCCGGGCTCTCCTTTGGCTTTCGTGCCTCCACCTCTTCGAATAGGAGCGCGGGCGAAACGAAGGACGTTGGGATGGAGTAGCCGCCGGCACTCTGCAGCGTGTGATAAACGGCCGGCTCGTTGCCGACGGAAATCACGTCCTTGAGATCGCGAACCGGCATCTCACTGAGCGTAACGCCGCGCACCAACGTCCGCTTGCCGTCGGGGGTGAGCAAAAAAGCACGCTCGACCGTCGGCGGCGCGCCGCCGTTGGTCGCGAACTCGCGCGGCGCGAAGCGCTCGATTTCGAGCGCCGTCTGGCCCTGGCCGATCAATTGCCGACGCTGTCTCGTCAAGGGCGTAGGCGCGCGCGTCGAGAGGATCAAGTTGGACGCGGCTCCACGCGCCCAGCTCATGTACCCAGCGCGACCATGGCCGTTGCTCTTCTCGATGTCGCGGCTCGGAGTCCGTGACATGAGCAAGGACCGCAACACCCCGCGCTCTACGACGTTCACCTTCTGCGCCGGTACGCCTTCGTCATCCACGGCATAATTGCCGAGCAGCGCCGTGTTCTGAAAACGCTCCAGGCTCGGATCGTCGACGAGATCGACGGACGCCGGCAAGACGCGACGGCCCAGGCGACGCGCCCACGGGCCTTCCATGGGCATTGGCGTGCCAACGACGCTGTTGGCGAGCAGCTCGTGCACGAGTTGGGGCGCGGCCACTCCCGAGAACAACACGGGGCCATAATAATCCGGCGCAATCGGTGCATTGCGCAGTTCCGTAAGCTCGGTGGCGAGACGTTCCGCCGCTTTGCGCAACGCCTGCTCGTCGAGGTCACCGAACAGAGTGATCTCGTGAGCGAGCGGCATCCCGTCGTCGGCTTGGGTGTTGCACTCGATCGTCAACTCCACGACCTGAGTCGGCGTGACCGCCAACGTCCCTTCACTGGTCACGAGCGTACGGCGTATCTTCCATGCGGCGGCGGTCACCACGCTCTCGTGGACCTCGGGGAAACTCAGAAATACCTTCGACACCGCGCCGACGACGCGCTCGAGCTCCGCACGGTCCGGCAAGGGGGGCGGGTCCGGCACCACCGTCTGGTGCGGCTCTTCGGATGCAAAGTCGAAGGGGCGTGCCTCGAGTTCACGCTCGCTGGCACGCTGAGTCGTCTTCTGCTCGAGGGCGGACGTCGCGGCGCGGTAAGCGCCGTCCGTCGCGGTCCAAATCGCGGTGCGCAGCGCCGTTTCATCGTCGTCGAGCACCAGCGCCTGCCCGAAGGACTCGACGCCCATCCCCCCCTCACCGCCGGCGTAAGAATTGTCGAGGACAGGCGAACCCACGCGCACCTCGGGGTGCAAGGTCCGTCCCCGATGGTGTTGCGACTGGATGATCGTGCCCAACTGTCCCACGACTAGCCGCTGCTCGACGTCGAGCAGCGTGTACGCGACGTAATATGGCGGTTGACGCTGGGGTAAGCGGAGGCCGGCCATCGCGCGTTCCATCTCTGTCACTAGGGCAGCCACGGTCGGTCGCGCGAGCGCTTGTCTCACGGCATCGTCGTCGGCTTTACCAGGCCACCGCCAGCCGGAAACCGCTTCGCCTACCGACGGCGCATTGGGAACGGGCGTCACGGCCGCGCGTTTGGCGGCCGCGTCTGCCGTTGGCACACGCGCCCCCGTTGGCTCTTCGGCGGCGGCTGGCTGTGCGGTGGCTGGCTGTGCGGTGGCTGGCTGTGCGGTGGCTGGCTGTGCGAGTTGGTTTGGCGCTGCGACGCCCGGGGTGAGCGGGAACAAGCTGGCGACAACGACGCCCGCGATGGTCGAAAACTGTCTCACTCGGCCGTTCACTGTGCACCTCCAACGAGCCCGCGGCTCCCAATTCGAGCGCCACTTTTGGGGCTCGGCAAGATCGGCGGTCGGTGTTCGGTGAGCTCCTGCCGCGCCACTTCGATCTGGGAGACGAGCAAACTCGGGCTCACGGCGGAGACGGGCACCCAACCCGATTCGGCGCCGCATACGCCGTTGAATACCTGGAAATCGTCGGCGGCAAGGGCAATTTTGGAGAGCGCGGTCAGCGGCGTGCCTTCGATGTCTACACCACGCACCAACTCTTCTCGCCCATCACGGTACACGCGATAAACCAACACGGGCATCACCTTGAACGCTTGGGTTTCGTAGCGCGCCGTTTGCGTGTAGCCGCCAGAGATCTCCGAAAACCGCAAGCCATACTCCAAGCCCGCCCGCTCGACCTCCAGCAACAACGCTTGCTTGAGCGCACTCGCCGACACGACCTCGCTCGGTTCGACGATCAGGTTCGCCTGGCGCGGCACGATCTGATAACCCGGACTACGGCGGCCATGACCGTTCGACTTGGCGACGGCGCGTGTGGGTTCGCGCGACATCAGGAAGTCGCGCAACACGCCGTTGTCCACGAGCTCCGCGCGTTGACCCAGGACGCCTTCGTCGTCGACCGAGTAAAAGCCGCTCAGCTCGATGCCGTTGAGAACGCGGATCCGCGGGTCGTCGTAGACGGACAGGAACGTAGGCATCACCTGTTGCCCCATCCGGCTGGAGAACGTCTGCCCCTCGTTGTCTGCGTCCTGGCGGTGACCTTCGATGCGGTGCCCGAACACTTCGTGAAAGAACACTCCCGCAGCCCGACCGTCCAGAATCGCGGGGCCGACGTAAGGGTCGACCAGCGGCGCATCGAGCAGCCGCTCGACGTCCTGCAACACGGCGAGGTACTTGGCTTCCATCACCTCGTACGCCGGCAGTTGGTCGACGGTCGAAGCTTCGATCGAGTCGAATTGTCCCACCGGCAAACCATCTTTGGCGATCGCGCCCGCAGAGAAGCTGACGCGAGCGCGATCTTGCTGGATCTGGGTCTGCGTTCCATCGGAGCTCACGAGCGTACGGACCTCGGTCGAGACGTCGAGTGAAACGCCGGCGCTCGTCGCCCGCGGATGACCCAGCGACAGTTTGGACAAGCGCCGCAGCTGTTCCTCCCACTTGGCCTGGTCGACGACCATCGGGCTCAGCGGCTCGTATCGAACCACGGCCTTGGCGGGCGTGAAGCTTTCGACCTTGTCGCGATCTTCACGGCCTTGGGCGCGTTGTTTACTTTGAGCAACCAACTGGTAGCGCTGACGGGCCGCGTCGTAGGCTCGGTTGGTCGCGAGCCAAATTCCGTTCCGCGTCGCCTCGACGAACGGACTTCCGACCGCGTACGTCGCGGCGTCTGCTTCAGCGCTGCTCGACTCGGGTACGGGTAACAGCTCGACGCCGCGAAAGCCGCCACGCTCGAATTCGCCAGGCAGTGGCTTGGTCTGGTCGAGCTTGTAGTCACCGACCCGCATGTCGACGTCCAAGCTGCGGCTGCGCTCGCGCTTGGACTGCAACAAGCCGCCATCTTGCGCGCCGATGCTGACCTCGGAGCGGTCGGTGACTTGATAGGCGAGGGCATACACGGGCTCGCTTTGACCCGCGAGCGCGCTCACCGCGTGATCGAGCTCGGTTTGCAGTAAGTTCACGAGCGGCGGCTTCGGCCCCTGCACCTCGTTGACCCCGAGCTTCACGTCGAGTCGTTTCTCGACCAGGTTGGCACGGACCAATTGCTCGAACTTGCGGTCCCAATGATCACGCGGGCCGCGCGCGTCGTTGTCCGCGTTAGCCGCACCCGCCGGCGTCGCGGGTTGGCACGCGCAAGCGCCCCAAATCGAACAAAGCGCGCCGAGTGCCCAGTTGTTCAGACGCTGGTTTCGTAGTTTCACTTGGCCTCCGCCGCAGGTTGGTTAGTCGTCGTGACGTTGGGTGCAGCCGTGTTGGCACACGTCCCGAACCGCAAGATCGCTTGTACGGGGTCGGTGACGAGTGAATACGGCACCTCGAGTTTGCCGACGCGCACTGGCGTTCCCTCTTTGAGCCGGCTCGGCATGGCTCCGGTAACCCGCGCCACCGTCTCCTGCCAGGCGATGCCGGGCTGCGAAAAGATGACGACGCACTCTGCCGCGCTCGCCGTGTCGCCGTATTCGAAGGTATAGGACTCCGACCCCATCTCCGCTTTGAGGCCCTTGTCCGTATCCACGATCTTGAAGCCGCGACCGCCGAAATAGGCCTTCGCCTCTGCGGCGTTCATAGACAAGATCTGCGGTCCCGTGCAGCGGATCTTCTTGCCCGATTTCCTGTACTGATACGCTTGCCCTTTCGGGCACTCGGGATCTCCGTTCTTCTCGAGCGCATCGAGCTGCTGGGGCGTCAGTTCTTTTTGCGACTCGCGCGAGCGCAAGTAAGACTGATGGCTCTCCAGTTTGCGCTTGGCCATCGACAGCTGTTTACTCTCCTCGGCCAAGTTGGCGCGTTCACACACGGCCAAATTGCCCTGCACCGAACCGAGCGCCGCTTCCACGGAGGAGAGGTCTTGAGGGTCTACCGCCGCGACCTCCGCGTGGGTTACTAGATAACGGTCTCGACACTCCTTGACTTCGGCGGGCGTGCACGCCGCCACAAAGCAACTCACGGCGAGCCAAACCCAGTTTGGCCGCGGGAGCGACTCGCTCGTTGTTTCGCGCATGCAGCGATGCTAGTCGGCTTCGGCATCCTTGGCTGAAAAATGTGCGAAGCGGGCATCTCGCCGCGAGCTGCGCGAACCCGTCCGCTCGCTGGGATGGACATTGTTTGACCTAGGCGGATCGCTCGCGGCGTAGGCAAAACGGAAGGCGCGGCCCACGATTTGGCCCATGAACGTCGCCGTCGCCTCCGCTCCACACTCCTTGCCCCGCGTCCCCTCGCCCGAGCGCCCTACCCGCGTCGCCAACCCGCCGTTGAATGGCGCGCCGCCGCGCCCGCCGATCTCGAGGCTCTACCGCAACGAACTCCCACGATCCAATGTGGGCACGCCGTGGCGACCGCGGAACGGCGACTCACGGGCGTCTCACGCTGGCAGTTCTAGCGTCGCGCCACCGCAGCCTCCGCTCTGGCAAGGAGCTTGGGTAGGCTGGCTCACGTGCCAGGCGGTCCTGCTTGTGCTGGTCGAAGGAACCGAGCTCGCCGCGGACCCACGGCTCGCGCTCGTGACCCGAGTGCTGCTAGTTACCGGGTTCGTGGCAGCGTTCCGGCGCCCATGCTTCGCAACCAGACTCGAGCGCAATTTGTTTACCTGTGCCGTGCTCGTCGCCGAAGTGACGATTGCTGGCTGCTGCGATCGGCTCGCCGACACCACTGGCTGGACACTCTGGGCCGCCATCGGCGCCGGGCTCCTATTGGCCTCCACGGCGTTGACCCCGTCGCGCGACCAGCCCAGCACGGCGGCGCAGTAACTGGCAGCACCCGAACCCGAGTCGTCGCCCCCGACTCGCGGCGCGTCACGTCGGCACGTGACTCACCGCACCTCATCGCCGCAAATTTACGCGCGGGCGCGATGCAACGCGACCAAAGAATCGAGCGCGAACTCGATTGCAGCATCCACCGCAACCCCGGCTTGGGGCGACTCCTTGAACGGCACGTCGTGGTCACCGATCACGGCCAAAACCGCGCCCGTGTGCACTCGCGATTTGGCCTCCGCGCGCGGCCCGAGCGCCCCCAAAACGAACAAGTGAGCGCATTCCATCTCCGAAGCGGCGACGCCGGCCTGCGTCAGCAGGTTCTGGTACGCTCGATGTTGCTCACCCAACGGACCGAACCCGAACTCGCGCGCGTACAACGAGTCCTTGGTGTGTACCGGTCCGAAGTGTACGCTCGTGGACTGCCATCTGGCGCCGCGGCGCGCGACGTCCATGGCCCGCACCACGTCGAAGGACGGCAAGGCAGGAAACTCGACCGGCAAATATTGCCGGGAGGTGCCCTCGTCACGCACCGCGCCGGTGACCGCGACGATGTCCCCCGTGTGAATCGACGGCTGCAACGAGCCACAGGTTCCAACCCGGATCAGCGTGGTTGCCCCGAGGCCGATCAGCTCGGTCACGATCAGGTCGACGCTCGGACACCCCATGCCGGTAGAGATCACGCCGACGTCCAGTGCCAGCCCGTCGCGGTCGAGTACGCCGGTGTGTAAATCGTGACCACGCCCGTGGCTCTTGCACGTGGCGTCCCGGAATTGTCCTGCAATGGCCGCAGCTCGTGAACGGGAGCCAGGCAGCAGCCAATACCGCCCCTTACCTTGATTACCGATAAAATCCGCCTCCTCGGCGGTAATGTGCAGCGGTCGAAATCCCATACCCATCCTCGTAGCAGACGGCTTGGGGTTGGGCCCAGCGACTGGCGTTGGGCGCGTCTCCCGCCCACCCCTGTCAGTCGTGTCACGGACTGGTGATCCCGCATTTCGCACGCCGTGGACGCCGCGCGGCAATCACGCCAAGAACAGCTCGGGCAAAAAACGATTACCTGCGCTGTAACGCTTCGCGCAAAGCCGACGTCGTTGCGCTCCTAGCCCTGCACGTTTGCCGCCAAAAGCCCGTGTGATGCGGCAGATCTAGCCCTGGAAACGCTGCGTGAACCACCGCCCTGAAGTTCTACACGTGATGACCCACTTCCGATGCACAGGACGTCTTGACCATCACCTGCCAGATCGCGGAGCGCGATACCGAAGTGACCCGCTCTGGGCAGGGCAGGATTCCTCGCTGGACACTCAGAATTCGGTCGCGTACATGTAGTCTCCAGCGGTGTCTTGCGCGTGTGATGTTTCTCACGCGGGGGGCCAGGCGGAATCCCGGCACTAGATCGGAATTGGCTTAAGGACGTCACAGGAACCCGTCGGGTTGTTTAGGAACTACGAGGCTTGACATGAAGGACATGCAAAAGATGAACAAGAAGACAAGCGTGATGCTCGGCATCTGCGCAGGCGCGGCAGCACTGATTGCTGCAGCATGCAGCAGCGAGCCAGCCAATCCCCCAGCCACGATGCCCACGGCATCGACCACCGGGCCCACGCCCACCGTCCCAGGCACCGTAACCCCGCCCGGCACTGTAACCCCGCCCGGCACTGTAACCCCGCCCGGCACCGTGACCCCGCCCGGCACCGTGACCCCGCCCGGCACCGTGACCCCACCGGCAGTCGAGATGAGCAGCTGCACCGTCACGGAGTACGCAGACGAGAACATCAGCAACGACAACACGGCGTTCTCCGGCGTCCGCAGCATCTACGTTTACGGCGACATGACGACGACGGCATGTACCGACGACACCACGACGGCAGGCACCTTGTGCGTCGAGGGTAACGGCGTGTCCTCCGACGGTGGGGATCCGGCCACGTCCGACGACTACAAGAATTGGGGCGCGGGCATCGGCCTTCAAATGGCAGAGACGGACTCAACCGGCGGCCTGATTGCGGCTTGGGACGCAGCAGCGCTAGGTATCACCCAACTCCGCTTCACGATTTCGAACCTGTCCGCGAGCCGTCCGCTGCGCGTTCAGATCTCGAACATCGACGACCCCGCCATCACCGACAGCGCCAAGAACTACCAGGCCAACGGGTTCATGTGGGGCGGCTCGTCCACGACCAAAGCCAAAGAGGGTGTAAACACCATTCCGCTCACCGATTTCGAATTGCCGAGCTGGGCAAAAGAGACGATCGAAAGCGGGCTCGGCGCTCCCCTCGAGGCAGGCAAAGAGATCCTCGACCCGACCAAGATCCACTCGCTGCAGTTCCAGGTCGCCAACAACCCGACCGACGATCCCGAGAAGTACAACTTCTGCTTGAGCCAGGTCGAATGGCTCGACGCAGCCGGCACCGTCGTCGCGGTGACCGTCGTCGACACCGGCGGCACGGGTGACACCGGCTCGGACACGAGTGGCGCCTCTTCCGGCAGCGACACGTCGGCTCCCGCCGGCAGCAGCGCCGGTGGCGACAGCTCGGCACCCGCCGACAGCTCGGGCGACACGGGTGCGGTGGCAATCGACTTCACGGCAGACATTCAGCCGATCTTCACGGCCAGCTGCACGGCGGCGAATTGTCACGATGCAGACGCACCCGCACACGGCTTGAACCTCTCGGGGCCGGAGCCTAATGCAACGAATGCGGCGCTCATCCTGCGCTCGGTCAAGCGCGAGCAAGGCGTTGATGCAATGCCGCCCCCTCCCGCGGCGGCGATTGGCGCCGACGAGATCGCGAAGATCGAAGCCTGGGTCAACAGCCTGTAAGGCCCTTCGCCTACACTGGCCCCGAAGAACCTCCGTCGCTCGCAGGCGACGGGGGTTCTTCGTTTTTTCGGCCGCGCGTCTGGCCATTCAGTCTCAACTGCTGCCTTAACTGGCTCGCTCCTCAGCCCGTTTCATGGACGTCAGCCTTTTCAAGACACCTGGGTCTCCCGACAATGACGCGCCTCTCCTTCGTCACGCTCCGCTGCAAAGACTTAGACGCCAGTCGTCACTTCTTCGAGACGCTCGGATTAGAGAGCGTGATCGTGCGCCACAAGGACGGCTCGCACCACTACGACTGCAGGGCTGGAGAGCAAACCATCGAGCTGTATCCGCGCCGCCGCGGCGACACGAACGAGCTTCGAATCGGTTTTCACGTAACGCACCTGAGCGAGGTGCTCGCGACGCTACGAGCCCAAGGTGCGGACATCGTCCAGACCCTGGGCTCACCCAACGTTCGTTACGCAGTGGTCAAAGACCCCGACGGGCACACGGTCGAGCTGCGAGGATGAGATGCGCTCTGCTGTTCGGCCGCTCCGAGTGTTAGCTCGACGGGCTCAATGAAACCGGAGTGACCACAAGTTGTCGCGGGTTCCGTCGTTCTGAGTCCAAACGAGAGTGACTTCGCCATCGGGGGCTACAGCTACGGAGCTGTTCTGATTGAAACTCACCGGATTGGTGGGGGCGTAGAACTCCCTGATGTCTCCCCAACCAATGCCTTTGATGTACCGACGGACGTAGTGTCGATACTCGCCGTCGTCCGGCTGCGACCAGGTCAGAACTCCGTTTCCGCGAGCATCCAACGCAAGCTCGGGAAAACGCGCATCCGCGTCGTTGCCGCTTGGTGAGTGAGCCACAACATCCTCCCACGTCCCGGATACAGGAGAATACTCGGCGGTGTTGACCACATAATGCTCCGGATGTTCTGGGGTCGTTCCGTACCAATACGCGAAAGCCGCACCGCTTGCGTCACCCTGAACCGCCTGGTCATATGTTCTGTAGCCCGTTCCGCTTCTCAACGGAGTGGCGGTGCTCCAATTTCCTCCGAAAGAGCCAAGCCGACGAACGACGGGCGTCCCCTCGGAAAGTCCAGCCGCGTCATGCCTCCGCCAAACGGCGAAAAAACTGCCTCCAGAGTCGACACTGACACTTACGTCGCCCGCTGTCTGTCCATTGTCCAGGGAGGATGGTGCTGACCAAACTGCTGCGCCATTGCTCAACGTCGCCCTGTAGACATTCGTCCCTCGCGGCCAAACGCACACTGCGTTACCTGAGTTGTCTACCGCAACACGAGCATAGCTAACAGCATCGCTCTGAGCGGCCAAGACGGTTTTGGTCGGCCCCCAAGCTCCTTCGACCAGCGAGCGCGACAATATAGAGTATTGAAGGGGTGCTGAGACGGATGTCTGAACCCACACAACCATCACGTGATCACCTTGACCACGGACCATTTCCCCCGACACGTTCGAGGTCACTGAGTTCGCCACCGAGGCCTGGTCCCCCCACACATCGGCCCCAGCCTCGTAAGCAAAGTCGCTAAAGGCCCACGGACTGGCGAGTGACGTCGTCATCGCTCGCGAGTTACCGTTAGCCATTGTCACCAAGGACGTGACGTACCCGACCGCGCCGGCCACTGATTTGCCATTGGACCACGATCCGTTCGATGAGTCGAAGCGGGCGTACCAGAGCTCGTCTTGGCCACCGCCGCTCATTCGCCACGCCACAAGTGCGTTCCCAGCATCGTCGGCTCGCACGATCGGTCCAGATGCGGCCATTGCGTTGTTCGTCTCCAACAACTTTGGCGTCGTGTCCCACACGCCGTCACGCGTGGTGAATGAGCTGCGGTATGGCGCTCCGGCGAGGAGGTTCCCGGCCAAATCCTTGAGCGCGGAGGTCAACTCGAGTTGATGCTCGGCGATCAACGGTAAACTCGCGTTGGGACTGACAACGAGCGTCGTCGCATCCAACAGTGTAACCGTTACGTCGACTTGGCCATCCGGACCGTACAGCTTTGCGGCATCTCCGACGCTATCCTCGTCGATCGGTTCCGACAGGGTAACCTCTATCACGACATCGCGGTCGACATCCGTCGAACCGTTGACCGGATTGACTGACACAACGCTGGGCGACGCGCGGTCTACGTAGCTACACTCCCCCGCACCGTCACATTCCTGCGAAGCGCCGCAGGCTGTGCCCTCCTGGATATAGCTTGCGGTACAGAATTGCGCCTTCGCCAGGCAAACGCCAAAGCCGACGCAGTTGTTCGTCGGCGCATCAGGATATGTAGCGCAACTGGTATCGCTCGGACATGCGAAGGTGCAGGCATCATCGTGTGCCGGGGCCTTGTTGCACTGGCCATCGGCGCCGCAAGCTTGGCAGGTGCCTTCGCAGGCGGAACTACAACATACACTGCCACCGCTAGCGGTCTCAGCGCAGTAGCCGGAGCCACACTCGTCGGCGTTAGTGCACGTTCGACCCAACGCGAGTTTGTCAGGGACGACGCACTCGCCCTGGCCGTCACACTCCCCCTCGCCTCCGGCGCACGGGGTGCCTTGACCGACGTCAGCAACGCTGCACTGCGCTTCGGTGCGACATTCGCCCGTGTCCAAGCAGTTGTCCTCTAGCGTGATGCCTTGGACCGTACGACACTCCGTAGAAACCGGACAGGCGAGCTCTCCGCACGCGTTGTCTGCACTCGTCGCCGAGCAGGTGCCCCGTTTCCCCGGCAGGTCGCACGCCGAGCAAACACCGTCGCACGCGGCATCACAGCAGACGCCGTCGGTACAGTGCCCCGACGCGCAACTAGCGTCATCCTCGCAAGCACTGCCAAGAGGCTCTGCCTCGACGGGCGCGCTGGTCGTGGGCTCGTGCCCCGACTCCAAATCAGGCTCTGACGTCGTAATGTCGAGGGCCGCCGACGTCTCGTTCACTGGGCCATCTTCGGTGATGGCCGCGTCGCGGTCGGTTTCGCTCGTAACAGCGTTGCTCGATTGTTCGGATGATGAGCCGTCGCTGAGCCCGGTCAGTTCCCCGTTGGCGCGCTCCCCGTCGCTCGTTACCTCTACGTTCTCGCCCGTCCCGACGGGTGGGGCACCCGTCGTGGTGGAGGGACGCGGGGTGGACGCGCCGGCATCGACCCCCGCCTCGACTTGGTTGGCGTTGGGCGTCGAAGTGCACGTGGCGGTGTCGGCGCAGTTGTAGTCGTCGCAGGCCGCTGCGCCCACGAACAGGGTGATGAGAATTTGGGGCCCCCAAGCCCCTCGCTGAATGAAAGATGACTTTTCCATGATGCGAGGTCGTCCAGACATGGAGCCGAGTTACCAACTCATCCCACATTTTGGAAGACGGCTCGCCTTTCTCACCACCTACACCGCGGAGCTCACGACGCGTGGCGATTTCCGTACGATGTCGGCGTTTGCCCATGTTGCCGGGAGAACTACTTTCGGAAGCAACGCGCGGCGCGGCGGGAGCAAGCTTTGGAAACCCGGCCAGTCGCTTGCCGGATCACGACGGGCCACGCGAGGTGGTGGAAAACAGACGCTGGTGTAACTGGCGCGGTGACCGGCGTCGTGCGGAGCGCTGCAACGAGCGAAGACCGCCGCTCACCGATGCGTCGCAACAACACGTAGTCGGTGACCCGTGGGACGTGTTGATGGAACGACTGGGAACGCTAGGACGAATCGCCGGCGGGTAGCGTGAGACAATAACTGGAGCCAGCGAACCCTGGCGGGCCAGACCGCGCCGCAGGCCAGGTTCGCGGTGAAAAGAAAGGCGAAGCGAACGTTCGGTGTTGGTTCAGATGTGCTCCGAACACTAGTACCTGGAGGTTCCTGGCACCAACTCGCCTCGAACGAGCCGACACGTTCAGTGTTGGCTCAGACGCGCTCCGTCATTAGTTGCATTGGGTTACCAGCGACGCAGGTGCTCACTTGCAGCCAATGCGTTCGGTGGATACGGCGATGTCGTCGTACCAAATCGCGCCGATGTCGCTGTTGGCTCCAGCGCCGAACTTGACGTGAGTGTACGTCGGCGACCAGTTGGCGCACATGCTAGCAGCGGTCACGTGTAAACCGGGCACCTCGGTGTCATCGATCCAGAGTTGAAATTCGTTGGCTGGGCCGTTGAAGTGCCCCTCGACGCAGTACCAAGTGCCCGCGTTGAATTTGTAAGAAGGATACTGCGTGTTGTTCCACCCCGCCGCGCCGTCGCTCGCGCCGTCGGAAAATTGCGTCTTCTCGCCACTGCAACTGTTGCCGTAGACGTTGAAGTCGATCTCCTTGTGTCCGTGATTGCCGCTGGAACCAAAACGCATCTGCTGCTCGTCACCCTGGGTGACGTTGTCTGCGCCCACGACGAACCAACCGTGGCCGTTCATTTGCTCGGTGCTCTGCTCGAAGTTCATGTAGGCGCGGAAGAAGAATGATTGGGCCGGAACTGGCACCGCGACGAAAGACTGCTGTGAGGTGCCCAATACCTTCAACGATGCCGCGCTGCCGTTGGCGCCTTTGGTGGTGTCGACACTCGGGGCAGGCGTGGAGTTGGGTTGCACCACCCACGCGCTCGACATCCCGCTTTCGAAGTCGTCACAAACTACCGCGTTGCCACAGCCTGCGGGCTGATTCGGTTCAGTCGGCCCCGTGGACTCACTCGCGGAGGTGGGCTCGGAGCTCTCGGAAGTCGGTGTGTCGGTGTCCGTACTCGTGGGGCCGGTCGGGCTCGAGGTTTCAGAGACGGTACTCGTTCCAGGTGAACTCGACGTCGCGGTGTTCGAGGAGCTCGTGCCCGTCGTGGGAGTTGCCGGCTCGGACGTGGTGCCTGCGTTCGTAGTTGAGTTCGGCGTGACCGAGCCGGAAGGGATGGCGCCGGGGCTCGACGGCTGCACGCTTGGCGAGGGCGCGACGGTCGTTGGGTTGGGAGTCGTCCCACCGGGGCCATTGGTGTTCGATGGCTGCACGACGGTGGGTTGCGTAGTCGGGCCGGCGTCACTCTCCGTTCCACACGCTTGCAGCAAAACTCCCACCCAAACCAAAGTCAGTCGCTTCATATCCTTCTCGATTCCGGTTGCGGACTCATTCCTCGCCGCGAGGCACTTCACGAACCAATACACCGGCCTCCCGGAGCATACCAAGGCTCGTTTCGAAGTCGGCTTGCCAGCGCTCCGGGACCTCACCGTGAGGAAACACCACCTCGCGCACCCCGGCCTGCACGAGCGAACGAGCGCAGCGCGTGCACGGTGGCCAAGTGACGTACGCAGTGCAGTCTCGCAGCGACACGCCCACTCGCGCAGCGTGCATGATGGCGTTCTCTTCGGCGTGACAGATCAGCGGATACTTGAGCTCGCGTTTGCTGAGACGCTCCTCGGAGTCTTCGATGCCGCGCGGGAAGCCGTTGAAGCCCGTGCTGCGGATCTCTCGGTCGCCGCCGACGACCACACAGCCAACTTTGGTCGACGGGTCTTTGCTCCACGTGCTGATGAGCTGCGCCAGCTCGATGAACCTGCGGTCCCATTTCTGCGAGTAACTCATGTCCAACCTCCGACCACGGCGAGGCGTCTCACTGCGCAAACGTGCGTTCACACACGTAGGGCAACTCCGCTCCGCACGACGCGTCGTCCCACGTGCCGTCGTTCAGCATGCTGAGGCAGTGTTCGGACCGCTCCAAGTTGTCTGGTCGCGCCGATGCGAACGCTTGGTAAAACCATGCTTCGCCGCTCAGCCATACCCACGCGCTTTCTTCCTTCGCGTCGCTCGCGCCGAGCCAAACGTGCGTGCCCCCCACGAGGTTGCGCACGTATTCGTTTTCCGCTGCATTGGCGACCGAGACGAGATGACCGCTACCGGCGCTCCACAGCGTGCAATCGATGGATGCCTGGGCCCAGGTCAACGCCGGAATCGACACGACGCGATAACACGATTGGTGCACGCCCGAGAACGACTCGCCGTCACCGTTGCACCCCACCGGGTTGGCGGAGATTACGGTATTCGGATTCGGGCCGTTGCCTTTGCCGGAACCGCTCGCTGGCGGTTCGAAGACTCCTGGATCTCCGGTGAGTACGCCGGTCGGCATCGGGGTCGTCGACCCTGATGTGTTCGGCTCCGTCGCGTCGGGGTCGTTGCCAGAGGTGCACCCGAACCCGCTCATTAGAACGGACGTCGCTATCAACCACGTCCTCCACGCCCAGCTGGCCGTCGAAGAAGGACGTCCGTGGAGGGCTGACGCCTGCTGCTTGATTGCGCCTGACGTGCGCTTCGAAAGCTCGCTCGTTTTGCGTTTCATGACTCGGCCTCCGTCGCCTTTCACATCCCGCCGTCGACCACGACGCTGGGTAAACAAGAGAGTCCGTCGGGTGCACACGTTCCACTGTCGCACGACCCGCACGGGATTTGGTCGCCAGTACAGGAGTCCACCACGAACCCACAAACGCGTGCCCCGCAGGTCGCGGTGTTCGAGCACACGCAATGACTGTCTTGGCACGTCTCGGTCGCCGAACACGCGGTCTCTCCGCAATCGAGGATCGGCTCTCCGCAGCTGTTCGTCACGTCTTGCCCCGTGAGCTGCCCGCACAGGTTGAGACGTTCGCACGCCTCGGCGACCGTCTCGATACACTCGCACTGAGTGTTCACGCAGTCGTAGCCGTCCGCGCAATCACCGCAGTTGCCTAGAGCGCCACCGCACTGGTCTTGTTTGCCGGCGCCCGCGACGTCACCGCACAGATTCTGACGCTCACACGCCTGCTCCGGGGTTTCGTTGCAGATGCAGGTGTTGGCCGTGCAGTGTTCGTACGCCGTACACGTGTTGGGGCACGTGATGGCATCCCCGCAATTGTTGGTCGCCGGGCCACATTCGTAACCCAGACGTTGGCAGGCCTGGGTCGCTGTTTCACGGCAAGCGCATTGGTTGCCGGAGCACTGCTCGGTCTGGCTATCACAGGTATTGGAGCAGCTCACCTGCTCCATACAGTCGTTGGTCGTCGAACCGCAGGCTAGACCGCTGCACGCTTGGGCGTCGGATTCGTTGCACACGCACTCCCCGCCGTCGCAAGTGCGGTTTGCCGGGCAGGTACCGCAGTTGACCGTCTCACCACACGAATTGACGGTCGTCCCGCAAGTCGCCCCGGCGCAGGCCTGTTGGTTGGTTTGGGGACAGGCGCACATCCCTTGCGCGTTGCAGACCTTGCCGTCGGGGCACTTGCTGCTGTCGCACGTACACGTGCCTTGCGCCGTGCAGGACTGTCCGGCGGGACACTTGGTGCTGTCGCACTTGCAGGTTTGAGTGGCCGCGTCGCACGTCTCGTTGGCCTCACACTTGGTCGGGTCGCAAACACACTGGTTGTTGGTGCAGGTTTGGTCGGACGGGCACAGCCCGCAGGCGACCTCGGTTCCGCATTCACTTTCAATCAGCGAGCCGCACTCCGCGTTGGCGTCGTCGCAAACCGTCCTGGCTGACTCGGGCCGGCAACACTGACCGTCGGTGCACACCTCGGTCGCGGGGCAGGTACAATCAGCGGTACCGCCACAACCATTGCTCGCCGAGGTGTCACAGCTGTTGCCGCAGTTGTCGACCGTTTGGCAGACGCACACGAAGACCGAACCGCTCAGACGGCAGTCGTTGTTGGCGCCTTCACATGCCCCGTCACACTGAATCGTGCCCTCAGGGATCGCCGAGTTCTCGCCGCAAGTCGCGTTGGGCGGGCACTCGAGCGTGACGCAGCTGTATTCACCGTCGTCTCCGAGGATGCAGCTTCTACCGTTCGAGCACGTTCCTGGGCAACTCACCGTTTGCCCGCCGCACGCCGGGTCGACGTTGTCGCCGCAAGTCGCCTCGCTGACGTTGGGGCAACTCGGCGTGCAACACGAGAAGTTGTCCGGGCCCGCACCCAACTTACGGTTGACGCACGACTGCGACTCCAGGCCGCACGAGCCCTCACACGAGAGCAACGTGCACCCGACGTCCACGACGCCACATTGAGCGTCCGCGGGGCACGTCGCTGAGCAATCGCCACAGGCGTAAACGCCGTCGGCACGTTCAGCACACGTCACGCCACTTTCGCATGGGCCCCGGCAGGACAAAGCCACGCCGGCAACGACGTTGATTCCACACTCCGCATCCGCAGGACACTCGGGCGTCGCGCACTTGCCGTTGATGCACGCCTCACCCTCGGCACACTCACAGGTCTTTTGACCGCCGCATCCGTTCGAAACCAGGCCACACGAACCGTCCGCGGGACAAGACGGCTCGCAACAACTGCCCTCGTAACAGGTCTGCGCGCCGTCTTCTGGGCACACGTGGCAATTGATTTGACCGCCACAACCGTCGTCCAAGGTTCCGCACTCGGAACCATCCGTCGGACAAGTCCGCGGAACGCAGTCACACATGCCCGCGTTGCACACGTGGTTCTCTGGACAACCGCACCCGCTTACCTTGCCCCCACATCCGTCGTCTAGATTGTCGCCACAACTGCCGTCGGTCGGGCACGAAGGCATGTGACACACGCCCGACCCGTCGTCGTCACCAACGCAGCACTCACCGGCTCCGCACCCGCACTCCAGCACTTGGCCGCAAACCAAGACCTGGGCACCA
>CBINDO010000035.1:0-43049 GCA_966249405.1 uncultured bacterium
ATCTTGGCCAACCAGGCTCCAGCAGCGTTGCATTCCTCGATGCGTCTGGAAGCAGGTTATCGGTTTTTGGGCGCCCCAACGGGACGCGGCATCGCGCCGACTGGCGGCAGTCACCTGACGGCCCAGCTGGCGTTCGAAGACTCGCGGTATCGCCAGGCTTCCTACCTGACGCGAGGCGCGGAGCTCCGACTTACCACCCGCGTCGACTCCGAAGACGCGCTGCCCAATGTGGCCGGCGCGTTTTTCGAGGGAGAACTCGGCTATGCGCGACGTCGAACGAGGTACGAAATCTTCGATACCTCCGTGGGTGATTCGCTGCTCCTTGGTGGCTTCGGCTTTGGTGTCTATCACGGTGACCCCACGACCTGCGGCGGTGAGACTCGAATCTACTACGATCATCGCCACGACGGTTACGCGGCTGGTCTGCTCATGGCAGGGCTCGGCAGCGGCACGATTGGGCACTTCGGCGTCGAAAGCACCCACTTCTTCTCACCCACCTGGGGGATCCGAACGAACGCCGAAATTGGTGCGGCAGCAGTGTTCGGTGTCCATCTCGTCGCGCGCGCGTGGTCTGGGAGCGGCGCAGACGCAGGCTCGGTTCGCTTCTGAGGTTGTCGCATGAACGCCAAGTTGCTCGCTCTGTCACGTCACTCGTCGTCGATTGTCTGTGCGTTGTCGTGCGTCGCTTGTCTCACGCCCGCCGCCGACAGGGCACAGCGCGACGCGACGATTGGCAGCGCCGAATCCGCGACCTACGCGGTCCACGTCTCGGACGGGCTAGCCGCCGTCCGCGAGGCCAACCCGCACCAGCTCGTCTTGTGGCAAAGCGCACCCGCCATCGAGGTCGGCATCGACGTTTCGAAGGCCGAGCCCTTCGAGCTGCACGTCGGCAACGTCATGCCCGGTTCGAAGATTCAGCTGGTGGCGGGAGCTGCCGCCATCGACCCACAGTCGAGCAACGAGAAGAAAGCGCTCGTGGTGCGCATCGAGCCGTCTTCGCCGGGCCTGCTCACCTTTCGAGTGTCGTCCGACGCGACGGATGCCTCGAGGTTCCGCTTCGCGCTCATGAGTGATGTGCAAGAGGCGATCACCGAAGTGAGCGACGTCTTCCTGACCGTAAACCGGCAACCTAACATCGACTTCTTACTGGGCGCTGGGGATCTCACCCAACGTGGGGAACGCGCACAACTCGAACGCTTCGAGCGCGAACTGGCCACCCTCGACGTCCCCTACTACACGACCCTCGGCAATCACGAACTCGGCGTCGAACCCACCATCTACCAGGAGCTGTTCGGTCGCGGTTCGTTCAGTTTCGTGCATCGCGGTGTCCGCTTCACACTCCTCGATAGCGCGAGCGCAACCCTCGATCGTCTCACCTACGACTGGCTCGACGAGTGGTTGTTGCGGGGGGCCCATCAGTTTCACGTCGTAGGTATGCATGTGCCGCCGTTGGACCCGACCGGGGTGCGTAACGGCGCCTTCGCGTCTCGCGACGAGGCGCTCGCGCTGATAGGCAAACTGCAAGCCCATGACGTCGACCTCACCGTGTATGGGCATGTTCACTCGTTCTACGACTTCGACACGGCGGGGATCCCAGCGGTGATCTCGGGCGGAGGTGGCGCCATCCCCGAACGTTTCGACAACGTCGGCAGGCACTTCGTGGTGTTCGAGGTCGACCCGCTGGCGCAAACCTTCACTAAAGAGCTCGTTCGCGTCGACTAGCGAAAAGCGGAGCCCGGGCTCAGGGCAGGCGCCAGTACTGGGATTGCACCTGCCGCACCCAGTCGATTTGTGCCCGCCAAGGGCCAGACGCGCGACCGGTGAACTGGGAAGCGGGTGGAGAAACCAGCGCATCCAGCGTGGCTTGTACGCTGTTTCCGAGCGCGGACAAGTCGTAGCCCCCTTCCAGCAGAAACCCCAGCTTGCCGACGCCACGGCCGGGCAAACACCGCAATACTTGCTGCGTGAGGTGACCAAACGTCGCGTCGCTCAACTCCATACCGCCCAGCGGATCGCGCGCGTGCGCGTCGTAACCCGCGCTGACGAGTACGAGCGAGGGATCGAACTGCTCGAGAATGGGTGAGACAATTCGATCGAAGACTTCCCGGTATTCGACGTCCCCGGCGCCCGCACTCAAGGGCACGTTGACGTTGCGACCGAGCGCGTCGGGCCCCCCCACGTCGCCCGCATCCCCCGTGCCTGGATACTGGGGACTTTCGTGGGTGGAGATATAAAGGACACTGGGATCATCGTAGAAGATCGCCTCCGTGCCGTTACCGTGGTGGACGTCCCAATCGATGATCGCTACCCTGGGCATTCCCATCGCTCGGGCGGCGCGCGCAGCGATCGCGACGTTGTTGAGCAGGCAAAACCCCATCGCATGGCTCGCTGTCGCGTGATGCCCCGGCGGGCGACACGCTACGATTCCGTACGCGGCTTCACCTCCAGCCAAGGCCTCCACCAACTCGCAGGCCGCGCCCGCGGCGAGCATCGCGGCGGCGCTCGACTCCGGACTAAAATAAGTGTCTCCGTCGATATTCCCTGCCCTGCCCGCGATGCTCCCGATGCGCGTCATGTGCGTCTCGGTGTGAACCCTGGACAGCTCTTCGAAGCTTGCGGCGCGAGGTTCGCGCCACCGTAGCCGGCTCGCCACCGTGCTCCGTTCGATGCCGCGGCGAGCGGCGTCGTACCGGGCCTCGCGCTCGGGGTGACCCGACGGCGCCTCGTGGCGGGCAAACAGGGGCGAGGCGAACGCGTGGATCTGCATGTCCCGATCTAAACAAGCGGTGTGTTCCAAAAATCAACCCTGGAGATCGGCAGGGAGGTGCCTAGAGATCTTGCCAGGCATTCGGTTGCCGTGTGCCCATACCCAAGCCGGACGCCCGAAAACAACTGCGCCCATTTTTGCACCGTTTCGTATAAGCAACGCTACCGTCGTGTGAGCGCTCGGGCCTCAGTCAACCTCAGCGTCCGTCCTCGTCAGGAGAATACATGCTTCAACTACGTCGCTTCTTTTTCGCGCTGCTTACTGGCCTCTTGCTGACCCTCGCGGGCCGACCCGCTCACGCCACCGAAGTCGGGACCGCCCGCACGTTCGGCCTCGGCTTTGCCCTAGGCGATCCGATGAGTTTCGTGGGCAAGGTGTTCATCGACCAGCGCAATGCGGTGGACTTCGGCGTCGGCTTTTTCAGCCTCTGGAACCGTTGCCGAACCGAAAGAGGCACCCGGGTGTGCGGCGGATTCGGCTCGATCACCCTCAACGCCGACTACCTGTGGCAGTTCGAGATCGTACGCGGCCGGAAGGCCAAACTCGACTGGCACATCGGCGCGGGCGGCCGAGTGTGGCTCGCCGACCACGACGCAAACCAAGACCTGGCGATCGCAGGTCGCATGCCGGTCGGCGTGGACTTGACCTTCGCTAAGCCCAACTTCATCGAGGTTTACTTGGAGGTTGCACCGGCAACCTATTTCTATCCGGACTTCGGCCTGGATCCCGAGGCGAACCTGGGCGGACGCTTCTACTTCTAACCGGAGTAAGCGCCCAGAGCGATGGCTCGACGCCACACACTGCTCTTGGAGCTGTCCTACGATGGCTCGGTGTTCCACGGCGTGGCACGGCAACCCGGCTACGCCACGGTGAGTGAAACACTGGAGCACCACCTATTCCAGGTGTTCGGCGTCGAGCCCAAGGGGCTCGCTTTTGCCGCTCGCACCGATCGTGGAGTGAGCGCCTTGCAGAACTATGCGACGTGTTGGTTTCGAGACCTCGGTACCAGCTCCGAAGACCCGTCGCGGGTGACCATTGCCTTACCTGGCCTACAGGTCCACGTGGGGCATTGGGTCGACCGGGCGATCAACGCCCGCACCAACAGCGCCGGCAAGCACTATCGATATCTCATACGCGACGGGCTGCCGAAGAGCGAAGTGACGCATGTTACCTCACCGCGAGTATGGTCGATGGCGCCACGATTGGACGTCGGCCTGATGCAAGAAGCCGCCGCACATCTGGTCGGCACCCACGACTATTCCGCCTTTCGCGCCGCTGGCTGCGACGGCAAGGACCCCATCAAAACTGTCACTGCCATCGAGGTGGCGCGCACCGAGCGCGGCGTGGCGATCGACGTAGCCGGAACCGCTTTTCTGCGGAAAATGGTCCGCATCATCGCTGGGACGTTGGCTGAGGTGGGAGCTGGCCTGCGGACGGTCGAGTCGGTGGCTAGTGTGCTCCGAGCGCGGGACCGTCGCCGCGCCGGGCTGACCGCGCCCGGACATGGGCTTTGCCTGATGTCCGTGCAGTTGACTGGCGTGGCGGTCGGCCTTCGAGGCCTCGCACCTTGGCCGATGTCCGCACTCTCCGAATTTCCAAACAATTGCCGATTGCCCGGCTGCGAACTGTGGCAAAACCCGTAGCCATGACGGCGCGCGGGATTGGGCAGGGATGGTTTGGACGGATCTCACGGTGCAGCGTTGCACGGCACCTGACGCGGTCGACGAGCGCAGTGTTGTGCGCTGGCGCGCTGATGGCGGCCGGGTGCGGAACCGCCACGTTCATAGTGCAGCAGTACGAGGGGGAACCGAGGGCGCAGGCAGAGATATCAGTGCTTCGCATAAACGGCAGCGATCCGGTGCGTCTGGAGGAGCTCGACGGCGAAGTGCTAGCGTACGAACTCGCCGACCGCGGCGCGCGCGTGCACATCGAGATGCAGCCCGGGGAACACGAGATCGGTCTGGCCGACGGGGCTGGGCTCCCACTCAAACGACGCCGTTTCGTAGCGCAGCCAGGTAAGGTCTACCGGCCCATGGTGTTCCACACCGACGCCCAGGCTTCCGAAGACCTGCCACGGGGCGCCTGGGTCGTCGCAATCTACGAAGTGGATCCGGACAGCGACGCGATCGTTCGGGAAATTTCTCAGGTCCAGCGCTGACACCGAGCCCGCGGTCACCGTCAGGGCATTTCTATCTCCCGCGGACTCTCGACCGGGCCGTTTCCGGTCGGAGCGACTGGTGAAGTCGAGATCACGAGTTTATCGACACGAAAGCCGTCCTCGCGCGCCATGAGGGACACGAGGTGTACACCGACTTCGTCGATGACCACGGACTTGGTGACCCATCCCCATGTTCCACCGGCGACCTCGAAGCGGTACCAGTCGGTGGCTTCGCCGTCGACTGCCGCATAGCAGGAGTCGGAATACCCGGTGGAGTCTAGCCCCGCGTCGCCGCGCACATGGATGTAGAACGTGCCGGCGTCGTCGAACGAAACCAAGTAGTCGAGGCGAGGCGCGGTAGCGAACGGATCGGAGGTCCAGTCGGACTCGTCGTCGGGCCCAATCTCCAGACATTTGCCGCCGGACACCCCAACGAGATTCACCTCGGACCAAACGTCCTCGTCTCGGTTGGTGATCACGTGCGGGTGTTCAGCCTCAATCGCGACTTGTCCGCCCGCCATCTGGTAGACGAGCGCGCCGCAGCCATTCGAATTGTCGTCGAAACTGACCGTAAACCGCGGACACGGCGCACAAATCCGATCGACTTCGGCAGTGGGCGGCGCGACCTCGTAACTGTCTGGAGCAGCACAGGTGGACCAGCGCTGACACGCCGCAGCGTTCTCGCCATCCGAATACTCGCCGTCCGCGCAAGGGGCGCAAACTCGGTCGCTCAGGGCATCCCCACCTTCGACGACGAACTGGCCCGCGTCGCACGTCCCCTTGGGCGCGCACGCGGTTGCGGCGTCCGCGTCGTGGTCCCAAGCGTCCTCGTCGCAAGCAGTGAACGCCGTCTCACCACCGGCACAATAGCCGCCCGCTGGACAAGCGGCGCAGCCACCAGCGTCGTGCCCCCCGGCCATTGCGCTCCCGACAGGGCAGTCCTCGCTCGACTGGACGCTGGTGCGATCTGCAATCGGCGCCATCGGTGGCGCAGCGCCCGCGTCTTCCGCGGCGGTGCTCGTCCCGCTCGTCGATTCGGAGTTGGCGAGATCCACGCCCTCGGTCGCGGTCTGCTGGGTCGACGGCGCGATCCGGCCGCTCGAGGACGAACCGTCATCGTCGGTGACCATGTCCTCGGTTGCTGGCCAATTCTCGTTCAGGGTCGAGCCGACTGGGTATTCGTCGACACGACCCGTTCGCGGCTCGCCGGCGTCGCCTCCTGGACGCAGGTCGCTCAGCTGTGAAATACAGGAGCTTAGCCCAGTGCTCGCAACGAGCAGCATCGAGCGCAGCCCCCGAACCGCGTAAACCCACCGCCACATGGGGCCATGTTATCAAGGTAATCCTCGGGAACAAACGCCCTTGCCGCGCAGCTGTCTCGGGGTAACGCCTCAAACGAACCAAACGTGTAGCAAACGGGGACTAAAGCGCTGCGTTATCACCTAAACGATGCAGCCTCGGTGTATACCCAACGGACAATGGCTTCGCCAAGGTGCCGTGAAGTGCGCCATGGTGCGCGGGCGACCTCGACGCAAGTGACAACTTCGAGTGACTTCACTACACGCCTTTCATGATTTTGACACAGGTAAGCCTTCGACCCGTTACGCAACTTTTGCTGGTCATCGGCGGCACGGCAATTGCGGCGGGCGGCTGCAGCAGGCCGGAACCACCAACGACGAAGGACACGACATCGACGGCGGCTAGCGCCCCCAACGTCGAACCGAGTGTCGAGGTGATCCAGGCTGCCTATCACCTATTCAGGCCACTGTCGGCGCACTTGGAGTCCAAATCCAACCCCGGTTCTCCCGAAAAGGTGGCGCTCGGCCGCATGTTGTATTTCGACAAGCGACTGTCGAAGAACCACGACGTGTCGTGCAACAGCTGCCATGGCCTGACGACCTACGGCGTGGACAATCAAATGACGAGCCTGGGTCATAAGCACCAGTTCGGAGACCGCAACTCGCCGAGCGTCTACAACGCCGCGGGACACTTTGCGCAGTTTTGGGACGGCCGCGCTGCCGACGTCGAGGCGCAAGCCAAGGGGCCCGTGCTGAACCCGGTCGAAATGGCCATGGCTAGCGAAGCGTCGGTGATCGCCGTGTTGGAGTCGATCCCAGGATACGTGGAGGCTTTCCAAAAGGCGTTTCCGTCGGATTCGAGTCCAGTAACCTACGACAACTTCGCCAAGGCGATTGGTGCTTTCGAACGTAACCTCGTCACGCCGAGCCCGTGGGACAAGTTTCTGTCGGGAGACAAGAGCGCCCTCACCAACCAACAGAAGGCGGGCTTCAACACCTTCATCACCACGGGTTGCGGCCAGTGCCACCAAGGAGAGTTCGTGGGCGGCTCCATGTACGAGAAGCTGGGCAAGGTCGAGGCTTGGCCAGACGCCGACGACATCGGGAGGGCCAAGGTGACCAACCAAGAGACGGACCGACTGAGCTTCAAGGTTCCATCGCTCCGCAACGTGGCCAAGACCGGCCCCTACTTCCACGACGGTTCGGTCGCCACCCTGCCGCAGGCAGTGCAGCTGATGGCCAAACACCAGCTCGGAAAGAACCTGAGTGAACGCGAGGTTGCCTCGATCGTCGCGTGGCTGGAATCGTTAACCGGCGAGCTGCCGTTGGATTACATTCGAGAGCCCGCGCTCCCCGCCTCGTCGAGCAAGACGCCCAAGCCCGACGCGAGCTGAGTCGACTGCGAGGACACTCGAGACGTGCCGCCCACGCTCGCCCACCGACGTGCTCAGTTGATCGTAAACTTCTTGTAGACGGTCTTTTCGTCGCCGCTGAACGGAGGAACGGTCGCTTGCCTGAACGCTTGTTCGACGCAACCTGCGGCCGCACTGCCCGCGATGGGTGCCGTCGTCACCGTCACGCTCGACACTTTGCCGGAAGGAGCGATCTTCACACGGACCGAACCTTCGCCCTTGGGGCCTTTGCAGCGACTTGCCTTGTTTGCCGCCGCAGACAACGCGCTCTTTGCGGCGTAGACATCGAATTCTTTGCCCTTTGCCGAGCGACTCCCACGAGCGGCGCTCTCTTTGGTCACCTCTGGGGGCTTTTCACCCGGTGCCAAGGACTTCAGGTCGGACAACGAAACCGGTCTCGGTTGCGCCTGTTTGGCTTCGGCACCATCGAGGTCGAGCCCACTCTCGTCGTCGACGGCCCTCGTTTCGGCGGCCTGCTCCACCGTTGTGGAGACAGTGGTGGCGGAGGTCGCCGTCGGGTCGACGGTGGACGCGTCATCGTCACCCAGAGACGCGAGGGCAACGACCGTCAGCACCAAGACCGCAGCGCCGACGGCGGCCAAGATACGACCGCTGACGCGCCCGAGCTTGGGTAAGTCGTAGTCGCGCTCGAGGTAGGTGCGCGCCCGTTCACTGTATTGCGCCACCACGGGTCGTGCCTTGTCGACGAGACTGGTCACCTTTGCCGATACCGCTTGGGCCGAAAGAGCCCCACCGGACGCTGCCCGGGCAATGGTGGTCGGCGCCGCTGAGCTGACGTCCGCGGGCTTGTCTGCGTCAGGGACCGACTTGCGCGCTCCAGGGATCGGCGGCAACGATGGAGGGGGTGGCAAAGGCGCGC
The DNA here is from genome assembly GCA_966249405.1 of uncultured bacterium. GTDB lineage: Bacteria > Myxococcota_A > Polyangia > Polyangiales > Polyangiaceae > SZUA-265. The sequence goes on from CBINDO010000035.1 coordinate 8,516, forward strand.
CGGACAGAGTCTGGGTAGGCGGACGCGGCGAACCCGGCAACGCTGGCAACGGCGGCAACGAGGTAGTGGGGCGCGCCGCGCCGGGAATCGAGTGCAGAGGTGGCAAACTCAGCGCGGGTGGCTTCTCCAGGTCCGCAGCGCTTTTGCCGGCGTCCGGATCGAGCATGACGGTGGCCAACTCGTCCGAGTCGGTAGAGGCGCGAAACGCGCGCACCGCCTGCATGAGCTCCGGCACCGAGTCGAGTCGCGTCCAGTCGGTGAGACCGTCTCGCCAAACGAGCGTCGAGTCGGACAGCGATCCTGCCCGTGCACGCTCGATGATCTCCCTCGCGGCCAGAACCTCTTTCGACTTGCCGTCGGGGCTGATGTACCAGCGCTCGGACCCACTCGCCGCACCCTCGATGCGCTCGCTATCAAAAACCTGTGTGGTCTCTTCGGGATCGTTCCAACTGGTAACCATGATCGTTGCCTGTGACTGCGCTTGCTAGCAAAAATCTCTAGAGCAAGTGAGACGAATGAGCCGTTTGGCGGAGCTTTAGTTTTGTCGATTCCGAACGGTGCTGCCGCGCCCTGCCTCCGAGCTCGAGCCGCCGTCCCAAGTCGGCCCGAACCAACCTTTCCGGCGTTTGCCCCTGGAATTATCCATCTAGAGAGCCAACGGTAGGCAGTCGCAAGCTAACGCGCCGCGCCAAGCTTACTCCTTGCGCCGTAATACCGCAGCAATACGCCAGAACTTCCACACCGGCCGCCACAGCTTGGCGCAAGGTGGTCCCGTATACCGGGTCGATTTGGTCCGCAGGCTCGACACTCAGTGCCTGATCGCGACTGACGCAGAAAAACAACAGCGCACGATGTCCTTCGGCTTTCAAACGCATCAGGTCGCGCAGGTGTTTGGTCCCGCGGAGCGTCACCGAATCCGGAAAGGCTGCCGCCCTAGCCCCGGCGGCCATGGTCGCGTTCTTAACCTCGACGTAACACTTGGTCGCTGGCCCGCTCAATACGAGGTCGATCCGTGACCCCTGCCCGACGCGAACCTCGCGTTCCACGAGGCTGTAGTCGGACAGCTCGGGCACCGCGCCGCGTCGAATGCCCGCGACGACCACGTCGTTGGCCAAGGCAGGGTTGACGAATACACGCTCGCCGTCGATCTCCGCGACTTGCCACGTGAAGCGCAGTTTGCGCTTCGGGTCGTCACTCGCCGTTAACCAACACACGGCCCCTTCGACGAGACACGTTCGCATCGAGCCGGGGTTGGCGCAGTGGGCGGTCACGACAGCGCCGTCGCTGAGTTCGAAATCCGCAAAGAAGCGCTTGTAGCGACGAAGGAACTTGGCTTCGATGATCGGGGACGGAAACCGCAACATGGCTGAGAGCAAGGCCGGGACGTTTGTCCAGCGTCTCCTATTTGGAGTGAGCGCGTTTGGCAACGAGTACGCGCTGGCCAAACGATAAAGCTACGCCCAGTCGGCTGCTCAGACCTCGCACATGCTCAATACCCCATACGCAACGTGTTCGGGCCCGGCGTGCCTCAACGCCAGGTTGGCCATGTGGATTTGGCGGCGAACGGTCTGGTGGCGCTCCCGGAGCAGCTCGGCTCGCACCTCGCCCGCGGGTGATTGAGCGAGAAGCGGGAGCAGCAGCTCCTCCTCGAGTTCGATGTACCGAAGCGCGGCGGCGTCGAGTTCGCGGCTGCACGCCGCGAGTTGGTCGAGCGCCTGTTCGTCGTCGTCCAAGGCAGCCAGCGCAACCTTGCGCGCGGATTGCTTGACCGCATCGAGTACCGCCCGCTCACGGTCCAGACGCTGGAGGACCGAGCTAGGTGGTAGTTCGACCCGCGTGAAGGCGTGTGAGCGAACGATCAGCTGGGACAACAACCGCAGGGCGTCGGTACTAGTGAACACGCCGACCAGTCGGTCGTCGCGCACGACGACCGCCGAGCCCAGCTTGCGTTCGGCCATGACGCGCAAGACGGTTTGCAGCTCTTCGTCGGGGCGCACGGTGAACGGTCCGGCGCTCATGGCGGAACCAACGCTGACGTTCTCCAGCGCCATCCCGAGGCCAGCGGCCAAACCGATGTCGCGCTCGGACAACATGCCGACCACTCGGCCTTCGGCCAACACGGGAAGATGTCGTACATCCAGGGCCAGCATTCGGGAGCGCGCGTCGGCGAGCGTCTGATCGATGGCGATTGTCAAAGGCACGGCGCTCATTACGTCACGCACACGGACGACTTCGAACATGCGTCCAGGCAAAGCACGATGCATACCAGCGCGCGAACCCCCTGGTTTACACTGCGCCATCGCCGAATCGCGCAGGAACTTCGCAGCACGGGAGGCGGCGCGCGGGACGGTTGGAGCCAGCCTGACGCCTCGAAGGCCCACAGTCACCGCGAATTTCCGTCCCGGCAATCGCTGCCTGTGGCGAACTGGTCCGCGCAGAATTGTCGCGCAATCGTCCTTCTGTTAGGGTGGCCGCGACGCGCCGGATAACCGTGCCGCGGAGCTCAAATGGACGCGTCCCGATTTCAAGCCATACAACAGTACGTCGAGTTCACGCCCGAATGCGCCGTGCGGCTGAGTCGCTTCCTCGAGCTCGCGCGTGCAGACTTGCCGTCAGTGGTGGACGACTTTTACGCCGCCATCAGTCGTGATCCGGGAGCCAGCGCGTCGATCACCGGTGGCCGGGCCCAGGTGGAACGCCTCAAATCCACGCTCCACCATTGGCTCGTGACGCTGCTCGAGGGTCCTCACGACGAGGCTTACGTCGCGTCGCGCAATCGAATCGGTCAAGTCCACGTTCGCATCAACCTCTCTCAAGAGTACATGATGACGGCCATGAACCGGGTGCGCACCGGTCTCTTGCGCATCGCGGTCGCGTATTTGCCGGCTGAGGAACTACAGGCCACCGCGGAGGCGCTGAACCGGGCTCTAGACCTCGAGCTCGCACTGATGCTCGACACTTACCGCGCGGATTCGACCGCCCGCGTCGACTCCTCGGCTCGGCTGGCCGCAGTCGGCCAAATCGCTGCGAGCATCGGCCACGAGCTGCGGACGCCTCTTGGTGTCGTAGAGTCTTCCCTCTACCTCCTCCAACAACGCATGAACAAGATCGCGCTGCAGGACGCGGTCATCGAGAAGCACACGACGCGCATGCAAGACCAACTCCGCGTCTGCTCCAACACCATCACCAGCCTGCTCGAAATGGTGCGCGACGTCCCGCTCACGAGGACGCGCTTCGAGCTGTCCAGTCTGCTCGCCGAATGCTTGAACAGGATGCCGGCCCCGGCGGAGGTCGAAGTGCGTGTCGAGGTTCCGAACGCGCTCGTCGTCTATGCGGACCGAGAACAGCTCACGACGGTGGTCTCGAACCTGCTGAGAAATGCGTTCGAAGCCGTGGGCAGCACGGACGTCAAGGTGGTCTCACTCTCGGCAACCGAGACCGCGGGCGGTATCGAGCTCGTGGTGGAAGATTCGGGAGTCGGCGTCGACGCCGCGCACCGCGCCCACGTGTTCGATGTGTTGTTCACCACTCGCGCCAAGGGCACCGGTTTGGGCCTGGCATTGTGCAAGAAGATCGTCGAGCGCCATGGTGGTGAGCTGAGCTTGCTGCCCAACTTGGACCGTGGCGCAAGGTTTCGTGTCTGGTTACCAACCCCATCGGCTGGGACGTCCGATGCCGGCTCGCTTCGTCGGAGTTGATCATGCGCCGATTGCTGTTAGTGGAAGATAGCGTCGAGTTGGCCGAGAACTTGGCCGAGATCGTGAGTGAGGCTGACTTCGAAGCTCAGGTGGTTCACTCTGCCGAGCAAGCGCTCGGGGCGCTGACCGGCGGCGAGTTCGACGTGATCCTCAGTGACCTCCGTCTGCCAAAACAGAGCGGGGTGGAGCTCGTCCAGAACCTGCGCAACGGCGGCGATCAGACGCCCGTCATCCTGATGAGCGCCTTCGCCGATGAAGCTGCCCAAGCCGCCGCCCGGCGACTTGGCGTCGTTTCTATACTCGTCAAACCCATCGACTGCACTCGCCTACTGAGCGTGCTCACCGCGCTACCTCCGCAAGGTTTGCGCCGTAATCAGTCGAACCAGAAAGAATGACGCATTAAGCCAGCGGAGTGAGTCGATGACGGGTCCGAAAACGCGCAACACCTGCGCGCGATCCGGAACAACGTCGACCTCGCACGCCAAATCTTCCTGAACGCGGCGCGGGCTCCGCGCGCGCCCCGCGACAAATCATCTCGCGCAGAGTTTCAGGCACGGACGTTGCTAGAGAGCGTCCGCAATGGCCACGAGACTCGAAAAATTCACCTACAACGATCACATCGTGCGTAAGTTCGCGATGGCGACCGCGGTGTGGGCTTTGGTTGCCACCCTGGCGGGCCTGTTGCTCGCCTTGCAGTTGGTGTTGCCCCAGCTCAGCTTCGGATTGCCATATCTGACCTTTGGGAGGTTGCGCCCCTTACACACCAACGCCGCCATATTTGCGTTCGCTGGTAACGCGATCTTTGCGGCAATCTACCATTCGAGCCAACGCTTGCTCAAAGCGCGGATGTGGAGCGACGCCCTGGGCGCCTTTCACTTCTGGGGTTGGCAAGCCATCATCGTGGCAGCGGCTGTCACGTTGCCGCTCGGCATCAGTCAATCCAAAGAATACGCCGAACTCGAATGGCCGATCGACTTGGCCATCGCTGTCGTGTGGGTGGCGTTTGCGGTAAACCTGTTCGCGACCATCGCCAAGCGCCGTGAGCGCCACATCTACGTCGCGATCTGGTTCTACATCGCGACCGTCATTACCGTCGCCATCCTTCACATCTTCAACAACCTGGTAATTCCGGCGGGGCTCTTCAAGAGCTACAGCGTGTACGCGGGCGTGCAAGACGCCTTCATGCAGTGGTGGTACGGACACAACGCCGTAGCCTTCTTCCTGACCACTCCGTTCTTGGGCCTGATGTATTACTACCTGCCCAAGGCCGCGAACCGTCCCGTCTTCTCCTACAAACTCTCGATTCTCCACTTCTGGTCCTTGGTGTTCATCTACATCTGGGCCGGTCCGCACCACCTCCACTACACCGCTCTGCCCGAGTGGGCGTCGACCCTCGGCATGGTGTTCTCCGTCATGTTGTGGATGCCCTCATGGGGCGGCATGATCAACGGCTTGTTTACCTTGCGCGGCGCATGGAACAAGGTCGCCGAGGATCCCGTCCTCAAGTTCTTCGTGGTGGGCATCACCTTCTACGGCATGAGCACGTTCGAGGGCCCGATGCTCTCGGTCAAGAGCGTCAACGCACTCAGTCACTACACGGACTGGACGATCGCCCACGTTCACGCTGGCGCCCTCGGTTGGAACGGCTTCATGGCCTTCGGCATGTTGTACTGGCTGGCGCCACGCATCTTCCAGGCTCCGCTTTGGTCACCGCGTTTGGCCACCACACACTTCTGGCTCGGAACGCTGGGCATCTTGTTCTACATCGTCGCGATCTACGCGGCCGGCGTGACCCAGGGTCTGATGTGGCGTGCCTTCGACGAGACCGGGCGCCTCGCATATCCGGACTTCGTCGAGACGGTCATCCGCTTGATCCCGATGTATTGGGTGCGCGTGCTCGGCGGCAGCATGTACGTAGCTGGCGTCGCGCTGGGGTTGCTCAACATCGTTCAGACCTGGCGTGCGCGCCCTGCGAAGTACGAAGAGCAGGAGCACGAGGCCGCCGCGCTCGAACCCTACGCAGGGGAAGAGCCGCACATCGAGATTCCCAAGCACAGCACGATCACCAACACTGGTCACCGTCTGCAGTACTTCGCGAGGGCCAATTGGCACCGTGCATGGGAACGTAAGCCGCTCAAGTTTACGATCATGGTTACGATCAGCGTTGCAGCGGCTTCGCTCTTCGAGATCATCCCGACGTTTTTGGTCCGCTCCAACGTCCCGACCATCAGCAGCGTTCAACCCTACACGCCCCTGGAGCTGCTCGGTCGCGACATCTACATCGAAGAGGGCTGCTACAACTGTCACTCCCAGATGGTGCGTCCGATCCGCGCAGAGACCGAGCGCTACGGCGAGTACAGCAAGCCCGGCGAATTCATCTACGACCATCCCTTCCAATGGGGCTCACGCCGGATCGGTCCCGACTTGCACCGCATCGGCGGGAAGTATCCACACTTGTGGCATGTCCGGCACATGGAAGACCCCACGTCGACCACTCCCCAATCGATCATGCCACCGTACAAGTGGCTGCTCACGGACGACCTCGACTTCAGCGTAGTCCAAGCACGAGTGGACGTGATGGTGATGCTCGGTGTCCCTTACGGCGACGCAGTGAACAAGGCCGAAGCACTGGCTCGCGAGCAAGCGGCGACCATCGCCAAAGAGGTCGTTGCGCAAGGCGGTCCCGCGGGACTGGAGAGCAAACCGATCGTCGCCCTCGTCGCTTACTTGCAGCGTTTGGGTACCGATATCAGCAAGCAACCGCCCACCACCACCGACTCTGCAGCCCCAGTAGCATTGAAAGGAGCTTCCGATGCGACTCAGTGACATCATGAGCAACATGGGCCTGGCCTCGTACGCAGAGGCTGGTCTCGCCCTCTTCTTCCTGACGTTTCTCGCCGTAGGTATACGGGTATGGAAGACCTCGAAGGAGACCGCCATCCAGTACGCCCACATACCCCTCGATGATTCGCCCAAGAAGCCCACTACCCACTCCTGAGTCCGCCATGAGCACAAAGAACGAGAAAGAAAACAACGATCTGCTGCTTAACCACGAGTACGACGGCATCCGGGAATACGACAACCCGATGCCCCGCTGGTGGGTGTGGATCTTCTGGGGCAGCTTCTACTTCGGTCTGGGCTACTTCATTCACTACCACATGACCGGCAACGGCGAATCCGTGGCCGTCGCCTACGACACCGAGCTGGCTCTGGCCCGCGAGAAGGAAGCCATGGCAGCCATGGGCGGCGAGGTGACCGAAGAGTCGCTCACCAAGTTGATGAGCAACGAGGCGATGGTGGCGGATGCTGCGAAGCTGTTCACCCAACGTTGCTCTCAATGCCACGGCGTCAAGGGTGAAGGTTTGATTGGGCCGAACTTGACGGACAACTACTGGCTACACGGCAACGCTACGTTGATGTCCATCTACGACGTCATCAGCGAAGGGGTGCAGACCAAAGGCATGCCACCGTGGAAGAAGCAGCTGCGCCCCATCGAACTCGGCAAAGTCACCGCGTACGTCGGTAGCTTGCGCGGTACCAACGTGCCCGGACCCAAAGGCAACGAGGGACAGCTCATCGAAGCAAAGGCTGCCGAGCCTGCGTCCGTCCCGGCCGCAACCGCGACCCCCCCTCAACAGTAACCGTCTCCACCAACAACACCATGTCCGCTCACCCGATCCCTCCCGAACGCGTGTTACCCACGCTCAACAACGACGGTACGCGTCGTTGGATTCGACCCAAGCCGTACAAGGGCGCCTACTACCGCCGCCGCTTGCTCGTAGGTTGGGGCCTGATCGCCATGTTCGTTGGGCTCCCGTTTCTACGGATCGGGGGAGCGCCCGCGGTGTTGCTCGATATTCCCGAGCGCCGATTTCACCTTCTCGGCGCAACGTTCCTGCCCACGGACGGCGTGCTGCTCATGTTGCTCATGCTGTCGATCTTCGTCAGCATCTTCTTGATCACCGCGCTCTTCGGTCGCGTCTGGTGCGGCTGGGGATGTCCCCAAACCGTCTACCTCGAGTTCGTTTTCCGCCCCATCGAACAATGGCTCGAGGGCTCACGGGGGCAGCAACTCAAGTTGGATCGCGAGGGTGCAAACCCGCGACGCGTCCTCAAGTTCGTCATCTTCGCCCTGCTTTCGGTGGTGGTCGCGAACATCTTCTTGGCTTACTTCGTCGGCGTGTCCCGCCTGGCGACGTGGATGAGCCAGTCGCCGTTGGAGCACCCGACCGGATTTTTGGTCGTGGCGGGCGTATCGGCCCTGGTGTTGTTCGACTTCGGCTACTTCCGTGAGCAGATGTGCACGGTCGCATGTCCATACGCACGGCTGCAGTCGGTGTTGCTCGACAAAAGCTCCCTCATCGTCGGCTACGATGCCAAGCGAGGTGAACCTCGCGGCAACGGTCGTAGCTCCGGCGGCGATTGCATCGACTGCAAGGCGTGTGTGATCACCTGCCCGACCGGTATCGACATACGTGACGGCCTGCAGCTCGAGTGCGTGGCGTGTACGCAGTGCATCGACGCTTGCGATTCGGTGATGACGAAGCTGAACAAGCCCACCGGCTTGATCCGCTACGCGAACCAAACCTGGTTCGAGAATTACAAGCGGTCCAAGTTCCTTCGTCCGCGAGTGCTCGTCTATCCGGTGTTGCTGGTCGGACTGCTAACGGGCTTGCTGCTCATCGGGCGAGCGCACCAACGCTCCGAGATCACGGTCTTGCGTGGCATTGGAGCTCCGTTCGTCGAGCAGGGGGATCTCATCCGGAACCAGTTGCGGATCAAAATCCAAAACCGGAACGACCAGGAGACAGCCTTCCACCTGACGGTCGAAAACGCCGGGACTTCGCAGATCATCACCCCTGAGAACCCAGTCACAGTGGCAGCGGGTGGACAGGCCAGCGTCGGCGCGTTCGTGTTGACGCCGCGTGGCGAGTTTACCTCCGGCGTGCGCAGCATCAACGTCATCGTCAGCGAGCCCGGCGACACGTTCACCGTCCCCTACAAGTTACTCGGCCCCGCCAATTGAACCGCAAACGACCATGTCTGAGACACAACAACCGCCTGTACTCGTGAACGCTCGCTTCCCCAACCGATGGGCGCTTTTCCCAGTCGGCCTGCTCGGCATTCTGGTCAGCGTGCAAGCCGTCTTGTTTTCGCTGTCACGCAACGACCCGAGCTTCGCCGTCGAACCCGAATACTACCAGAAGGCCGTGAGCTGGGATAAGCAGGTCGAACAGCGCGCGCACAACGCTCGGCTCGGCTGGCAACCCGCCGTCGAGTTCACGACCAAAGACGGAGCCCCCGCGCTCCAAGTCACCCTCACGGACGCCACCGGAGCCCCCGTGGCAGACGCTGCGGTCGGTGCCATCGCATTTCCCAATGCTCGCGCCAGCGCAATCCAGACGCCGCCTTTTCGCCAAACCACAGCTGGCACCTATGTCGCTCCACTCAACGTGGTGATTCCAGGGGCGTGGGAGGTCCGTCTCACTGCCAGCCATGCGGACTCGACCTTTACTCACACGGCGCGCCTCGACGTCCCCGCCACCAAGTGATAGCCATGCTCGATACTCTCCTCACGGTCGCGACTGCGAGTCTCGTTGGAAGCTTGCACTGCGCAGCAATGTGCGGGGGTCTGGTGTCGTTTACCTGCGGAACGAGCGAGAACCCGCGCGTGGCTCAGGCCTTCTATCACGCGAGCCGCCTCACCGTGTACGTCGGGCTCGGCGCCGTCGCCGGCTACGTAGGCCAGTCGTTGAACGAGCGTGTGGACATCGCCGGCTACCAGAACCTGACCGGCCTGATTGCGGGCAGCGCGATGATCGGCTGGGCCATGTTCTCGCTCTGGCGACGTTGGCTTGCCACGCGCTCCGACTTTCCCCGCACGCCGCCAGCGGCGCTCGACGCGAACGTGCAGTTGTCGACCCGAAAGCCTCGCACGAGCCTCTTGAGCGTTTGGTTTGCCAAACTTCACACCTTGCCGACCGTATTACGCGGTGGGCTCCTCGGGCTAACGTCCGCGATCTTGCCCTGCGGCTGGCTGTATGCCTTCGTCACCGCGGCAGCCGGTCAGGGCAGCCCGGCCGGCGGCGCTCTGCTAATGGGCGCGTTTTGGCTCGGGACGATCCCGATGCTGGTGGGCTTGGGTGGGCTCGTCAGCTTGCTCGGTCAGAAGGCTCGGAGTTATCTGCCGCAACTGAGCATCGTGGTCCTCTTGGCTCTGGGCCTCGGCACCGTCCTGATGCGCAATCCCGTCGTGCGAGCGGCGCAAGCTTCCTCGTCTTCCGATACGCCCGCACATCACTCGTGTCATTGAATCGAACGGACCCCATGGCAACTGCGACCACCGCTTGTGCACATTGCGGACTCCCCATCGGCCCGGAGGCGCTGAGCAGCGGCTCCTCCTTCTGCTGCAACGGTTGTGAGACAATCTACAACGCGTTGTGCGGCGCAGGCTTGAGCGCATTCTACAAAGAGCGCACGACGTCGCCCAAGCGTGCGGCGACGGCCTCCGACGAAGGGTTTGCGCAGTTCGACGACGCTGACTTCATTCGGCTGTATACGACGAGCCAGGCCGGCACGTCCCTGCGCCGCGTCGATCTGTTCGTCGAGGGGGTCCATTGCGCCGCGTGCGTGTGGGTCCTGGAAAAGCTCCCGACCTTGGTGCCCGGCGTGGTCAAAGCGGAGCTCAACTACGGCGAGAGCCTGCTCTCCGTTACTTGGGACAGTCAACACGTGTCGCTGTCTCGAGTGGCGCGGACGCTGTCGGATCTCGGGTATCCGCCCCACCCCGCGGACGCGCGTCACGACGCCAAAGTCGAGACCGCCGCCGACCGCACCCTACTAGCTCGAATCGGCGTGGCTGGCGCGGCCTTTGGCAACGTGATGTTGTTGAGTTTCGCGCTCTACAGCTCGGAATACGGCGGCCTCGACATGGGCCGCGAGTACGAGGAGTTCTTCCGGTGGGGGAGCATGTTGATCACCGTGCCGAGCGTGTTGTGGACTGCTTGGCCGTTCTTCCGCGGCGGCATCACGGCGGTGAGAACCCGTACTCCGCACATGGACCTTCCGGTGAGTATCGGCATCGCGGCCGCGTTGATCTGGGGCAGCGTCAGTACCATCGCGCGGCACGGGGACATCTACTTCGACTCGGTGACGATGCTCGTCTTCTTGCTCTTGCTTGGACGGCTCATACAGGGGCGCCAGCAACGTCATGCGAGACGCGCGACCGACTTGCTCATGTCCCTGTCACCATCGACGAGCCGGCTGGTGGAAGACGACGGGGTGCGCGTGGTGCCGACCCAAGCCGTGCCCAAAGGTGCGCTCGTAGAAATCCGTACGGGTGAACGCATCGGAGTCGACGGGGTGCTCGAAAGCGGTGACTCGAACATCGACGAATCGTTGTTGACGGGTGAATCCAAACCGCGCCGAGTCGGCGTTGGCGACCATGTCGCGGCCGGCACCGTCAACCTCACTCGGCCCGTATACGTGCGGTCGATAAACACCGGACAGGATACGCGGCTAGCACACCTCGTCCGTGAAATGGAGCGGGCCTCCGAGCGGCGGGCTCCTGTGGTACTGCTCGCAGATAGGCTTTCGGCCCAATTCGTACGCGTCGTCTTGGCGCTCGCCGGGTTGACGTTCTTGTATTGGTTGCCCTCGGGAGTGACCACCGCCATCGATCGGGCCGTCAGCTTGCTGATCGTGACGTGCCCGTGCGCGCTGGGGTTGGCGACGCCACTAGCGGCCGGCGCTGCGCTCGGCAAGGCCGCCAAACAAGGACTGCTCGTCAAGGGCATGAAGTTCCTCGAGTTGATGACCGAACCGGGTTTGCTGGTCTTCGACAAAACGGGAACGTTGACCGCCGGCAAACTTGCCGTCGTGGACGGCGAAAACCTGGACGAGATCGGCCCCTACGTTCGGGCGGCAGAGTCCGCCTCGGGTCACCCGATCGCCACGGCGCTGCTCGCCGCCCTACCGCCGTCGGAACGGGACGCGGGTCTCACCGTCGTCTCGGTGCAAGAAAAACTGGGGCAAGGCGTCGTCGCGCACGTTCGGACCAGCGACGGCGCGGCACGCACCGTTCACGTGGGTAGTCGTTCGTTCGTGCAGGCGGCGTGCGCGGTCGAAGACTCGACGCGCGCAAAAGCCCTGCTCGAACGAGGGCTCTCGCCCCTCTACGTCGTGCTCGACGGCAAATTGGCGGCAGTGCTCGGTTTGGGCGATCCCTTGCGCTCGGATACCGCCAGCACGCTGCGCGAGCTACACAGCCTCGGCTATCAGCTCGCGGTCCTGTCCGGAGACCGCAGCGAGGTGGTCAATCACGTCGTGGCACAGACGGGCGTCCCGTTTGCTGTCGTGGCCAGTGAACAAAGCCCCGAGCAGAAGCTCGCGTTCATCGAGGAGCGTGCGAAGCGAGGCCCGGTTTACATGGTGGGAGACGGCGTCAACGACGCCGCGGCGTTGCGTGCGGCTCGGGTCGGTATCGCCGTGTGTGGAGGTGCCGAGGCCAGCTTGGCCGCAGCAGACGTGTTCTCCACTAAACCCGGCCTCTCACCCGTGTTAGACTTAGCCATCGGCTCGCGCCGAACGCTGCAGACCATCCGAAGAAACCTCAAGTTTTCCCTGAGCTACAACATCGCTGCAGCTGTGCTCGCGGTCACCGGCTACATCAACCCGCTGATCGCGGCGATCCTGATGCCCCTCTCTTCCCTTACCGTCGTCACCAATTCCTTCAGAGCCAAAACCTTCAAAGGTGAAACATGACCGTCGTTTTCGTCCTCGTTCCGGTTGCTACGCTGCTCGCAGCGACGGCGGTGGTGGGTTTCATTTGGAGCGCAAAGAAGGGTCAGATGGACGACCTAGAAACGCCCGCACTGCGGGTGCTGCACGACGATGACTGAACCCCTCGAAGCGCTGACCTTCAACGACAAGACGGAGCCTTCGCGGCCGCGAGTCCTCGTCGTGGACGACCATGAAGCGTTGGCCGACAACGTCGTCGAAATCCTGACCAACACGGACAACACCTCGGACGTCCAGTGTGTGGCGGTACGCACTGCCCAGCAGGCGCTGGCGGAGGCGGAACATCAGTGCTTCGAACTCGCGCTCATCGACCTTCACCTGCCGGATGCTCACGGCCTCGAACTGGCCGAGCAGCTGAAGGCGCGCTGTCCGCACGTACAGATCGTGATCATCACGGGCGACGTCACGGTGGAGAGCGCGATTGGGGCCCTGGACAAAGGCGTTTTCGCGTACGTGCTCAAGCCGTTTCGCGCCCAACAACTGGTCGAGACTACGGCTAGGGCCATCGAGCGCTCCAGGCTACTTGCCGAACGTGAACAGCTGCGCGCCGACCTCGAGCGCAGTGAGCGGCGCAACCGCGAGGTGATCGATGGTGTGCCAGCGTTCGTCACGGCCTTGGACGAGACGGGTCGGATCGTGGTGTGGAACTCTCAGCTCGAGAAGGTGACCGGATTCTCGCGCCAAGAGATGCTCGGCACCAAAGGTGAAGAGATCATCAATCATGGTGGGACACTACGCCTGCGCTTGAAGGGCGGAGGTCACCGCTCGGTGCGCTGGAAGCTCGCGGCGGTGCCCAAAGTCAGCGGCAGCCCACACATCACCTACGGCCTCGGAGTCGACGTCACGGAGGAGAGCGAAATGCAGCGGCGGACGCTGCGGGCTGAACGCCTGGCGGCGGTCGGAACGCTGGCCGCAGGACTCGCGCACGAGGTGCGGAACCCTCTGAACTCGGCCACGCTCCAGCTCCAAATGTTGGAACGCAAGGTGGCCAAGGGTAACATCGATCCCGAGGCGATCCGAGGGACGGTGCAGATCGTGCGGGACGAGATCGAGCGTCTGGAGCACCTCGTAAAGGACTTCCTCGCCTTTGCAAAGCCGCAGGTGCTGGAGCCTCAACCCGGCGACCTCAATCGTGTCGTGGAGGCGGTGCTCAACCTGGTCGCCGTCGAGGCCAGACGTGCCCACGTCGAGGTGCGAAGACAACTCGATCCGAACTTGGGGTTAGTTCCCCTGGAAGAACAGAGCATCAAGCAGGTCATGCTGAACCTGATGCGCAACTCGATCGAGGCGCTGCAGCCGCAAGGCGGAGGTACCCTCACGATCGTCACGCGACCGGCGCAGGACGCAGCCGCCGTAGCGCTCGAAGTGATTGACGACGGCCCAGGCTTCGACGAAAGCATGCCGGTCTTCGACGCCTTCTACACGACCAAGGAAGGCGGCACTGGCTTGGGGCTGTCCATCGCGCACCGGATCGTCACCGAACACGGTGGCACGATCGGAGTCGAGTCCAAACGCGGTCACACGTGTTTTACGATCCACCTCCCGCAGCCAGCCGCGTCAGGCCCCAGCGACCGACGGGCACCAGACGCCGCGCGTTAACCCATCACATTCGCAGAACCTGGCTCCGAGCGCCGATTGCCTCGTGTGGACACCTCGCCTTGGCAGGGACGCCCGGAGCAGCGCAGGAATGGTGTCCGGGGTGCGCGTCCCAGTGGCTGCCGGCACTTTTTGCGTCACACCGGGCCACAAACGCACTTTTTGCGCACACTGGACCGTGAGGTCGGCGATTTTGCGTCGGCACGCCGCGTGCATGGTCGCCCCCAGAGCGGCCTTCCCTCCCTTGGAGGAAACCTCCACTTTCGTGGAGACGCGTTCTCCCGCCCGCTCCTCTCCCACGCACTCTGGCAACGTCACAAGGGCTCCAAGCATGGCAACCGGTAAGATCCTCGTCGTAGATGATGAAGCAAATGCACGCACAGCACTCGCCGAGATCCTCAAATACGATGGGTAAGCAGTGTAAACTGCTTCAGACGGCTTCAAGGCACTGCCGAAGCTGAGGGATTTTTCGCCCGACGTCGTGCTCACCGATTTGAAGATGCCGGGCATGGACGGCGTCGAGTTAATTGGCAAGGTGCGCGAGTTCGACGCCGAGATCGGCGTCGTCATCATGACCGCTTTTGGCGCTGTAGATACGGCCGTGCAGGCCATGCAGAAAGGCGCCGCGGACTATCTCACCAAGCCGTTGAACGCCAACGAGCTCTTGATCGTGCTGCAGCGGACCCTCGAGCGCTGTCGTTTGCGCCGGGAAGCGAGGAGCCTTCACGAGCGTTTAGACGAACGATTTGCGTTCAACAACATCATCGGGACCTCACCCGAAATGCAGCGGGTCTTCAAGACCGTGCAGCAGGTGGCGCCAAGCCGCGCTACCGTACTCATCTCCGGCCAATCGGGCACCGGCAAGGAGCTGGTCGCCGCAGCCATTCACCAGAACTCGCCGCGCAAACAAGGTCCGTTCGTGAAGCTGCATTGTGCCGCGTTGGCGGAGAGCTTGCTCGAGAGTGAGCTGTTCGGCCATGAACGCGGTTCGTTCACCGGTGCCGATCGGCGTCGCGAGGGGCGCTTCGAGCTCGCCAACGGGGGCACGCTATTCCTGGACGAAATCGGCGAGATCAGCCCAGGCGTCCAGGTGAAATTGTTGCGCGTTCTACAGGAGCGCGAGTTCGAGCGGGTCGGTGGGCAGCAGACGCTCACGACCGACGTGAGAGTGATCGCGGCAACCAACCGCGACCTGAAAGAAATGGTAGCGCGCGGCGCGTTCCGCGAGGATTTGTTCTACCGCCTCAACGTCGTCAACCTCCATATGCCATCCCTGTGTGAACGGCGCTCGGACATCGGCGCGCTCGCCGAGCACTTCATCAAGAAGTACAGTCAAGAGAACGGCAAGCAGGGCATTCGACTGTCGCCGGATGCTCTCGCACAGCTCACGGGCTACTCGTGGCCGGGCAACGTTCGCGAGCTCGAGAACGTGATAGAGCGTGCGGTGGTGCTTGCGCCGGGCAACGTGATTGATGTCTCACACTTGCCGCCCGAGCTCACGCCGACCCCAACGACCCAAGAGGGGCCGCAAATCCCCGGCTGGACCCTGGCCGATATCGAGCGCTACGCCATCCTGCGCACGCTGGAAGCAGAGGGCGGTTCGACGAGCCGCGCCGCGGACGTGCTCGGCATCAGCGTGCGCAAGATCCAATACAAACTCCAGGAGTACGGCTCCTCGCCGAAAGCGGCCCGCCCGATCCTGAGCTAACCCCCGGCGTCCAGGGTTCGAGCGGTGCGTGGAACTCGGCTTTACTGAACCGAACTCTGGGGTTAGCACCGTACGTCGTAGTAGGCGCGCCGCGACGCTGTTGCGCGACGCACACCGGTGAGACGCGACGAACCTCAGCGAACACCGGCAGCAGAGATCGCGACGCAGGCCGGTTCGGAGTTAGCGGCGTTGCGGCGTTCAGGTTACGGCTTTGGAGTTCACTCGCGAAGGAACGAAAGCAGGACTGGGTCGTAGACCTCGAAGTCGTACCCTCGATCGGGCTCGACTAGGAAATGCAGCGCGCCAAACGGTCCGGAGAACGGCGACAAGTGGTCTGCGTCGAACCCGAGATCACTGAACTCGAGCTCGTATTTGGTCCATTCGTCGCGAAGCTGCAATTCCCACACGGGCCAGTCGCGGCCACTGGCGACTTCGCGCCAGTAGTCGTCGTAGGGACCGCCGAGGGTGACGAGCAGCGTCGCGTGCTCGCCGCCACTCCTTCGCGCGTAGAAGTAGGCTGCGTCGAACACGCTCTCGATTGGGATGGCCATGTGAAAGTAAGTGTCGGTACCGTTGGGCCGGCCTTGGCCCGACAAGCGCAAGACGGTGGCCTCACCGTCCGCGACGTAAGGAGGGTCCGCGACCGGTTCTGTGGCGAACCCTTCGCCGTCCCCAATGCCGGTGCCCATCCAGAGACCGCCCGATGAATGAACGCCTTCGGAGAGATCGATGGCCAGCGAGCGCAACCAGTCGACGTTGGACCAACCGACGTCGCGCGGCTCGACTGGCTTTGGCGCACTGGGATCGAAGGGCCCAGCGTCCGGTGTTTCGCCGGAGCTGCTCGCAGGGTTCTCGCCTGCCTCGGAAGCGGGCGCGCTAGAAGCCACTGGCGACGCGCCCTGAACGGCCTGCAGGGTGACTTGCGCCGTCTCACCGTTTGCGGAGACCTCGACGACAACCGCATCTCCATCCACGCCAGGGAGGCTCACTTCGAAGGAACCGTCTCCGTTCGCCGTTTGCCTGACCGTGACGCCCGACGTCGCGTTCTCGACCTGCACGTCGGCTCCCGCCGGGACGGCGCCCTCTTGCCCGCGGACCACGATCGTCTCACCGTCGAGCCGCGCCGCTATGCGCGCGGAGTCGACGACGGGCGGGTTTCCGGTGTCGGTGCCGTGTAGCCCGTGCTCGATTCGAGCGCCGCACGCCGAAGTAACGAGCGGTAGTGAGGCCGCCGCGATTGCCACCGCGTACAACGACCGGAGCTGCCTCGCGGTCGAACTCGCCGTGTTGGGGACGGCGCGGGGCCCCTTTGCCATGGACGAGGGTGTGTTGCTCGAAGTCATCGTGTGTCCTCCGCAGGTACTGGGGTGCTCACTGGAAACCACTGCATGTTCAGCTGCATCACGCGCCGTGGCTGGGGATCCGAATCGCACAACTCGAGCACCTCTTTGCGAAACTCGATCACGCGCTTTCGGATCTCCTCGAAGCAACGTTCACTGGCGCCGAGAGTGAGGGATGCGATGAAACGCTCCGCGGCGGGCACGGTTTCCATGGCGGCGGTCGCGCGGTTCATCATCTCGGTGTGATAGTTGCGGATGTGCATGCCGCGGGCTTGTTCACCGGTGCTGAGTGTCCGCGCCGTTTGCCGGAGCCGTCCATCAGCGTCACGTTCGAGCAACTCGAGCCTGAACAACACTGCCAGCGCCAAGCTCGCGTCCTGCTTGCTGATCGGCGGGTAGACCACACGCGCGATCCACTCCGGGTCTTCGCGAAACCCTTCGACGGCGACGAGCTCACGCACGACGGGAATGAACCACCGCGAGTGATACTCCTTGTGAGCCAATTCCAACGGTTGAGCCGCGCGAAAGCGAGGATACCGACACAACCGCGAGTGCACCTCGTTACGCACATCGTCGGTTCGAGCTTGGTTGAAGGCAACCAGATCCAAGAAGTAGCCCCGCGCATCGCCCGCGAGCCGGCAAG
Organism: uncultured bacterium; assembly: GCA_966249405.1. Classification (GTDB taxonomy): domain Bacteria; phylum Myxococcota_A; class Polyangia; order Polyangiales; family Polyangiaceae; genus SZUA-265. Next base: position 26,300 of record CBINDO010000035.1, read on the forward strand.
CCTCGGCGAAACGCTCCGCCATCTCCCGCGACAAGTTGCGCTCGCCGTCGATGACCAGCTTCAAATAGTTCGGCGCCCCGAGCCGGGCCGCCCGGGCGAATGCGCGATAGGAATAGCCGTGCTTCTTCTTGGCTTCGTAAAACGCGGCCAAGTACTCCCTGAAGTCGCCAAAACGAAAGACGTCGACCGCAGCACGGGCGCGTTTGGCGGAAGCGGCATTCACGCAACCGAACGTGCCACGGCGGCCTCGGCGGGGCAATCACCCTACTTTCGAGTTCGTATTCCGGAGAATACGCCAGTGGCGCTGAGTCAAAATTTTATCCAATATTTTCGACACTTTAAGAATGAATACGGTTTCGCAAATGTGGCGTGCGACCGACACGGCGTATTCACCGGGTGAGTCGACGCGTAGCCGAGATTGCAGCGCGCTCACCCCTTTGCCGAGCGAACAACCGGTAGTTCGGAACTCAGGGGCGCCTCAGCCCACGGTCCTTTCCGATCCGGTTTCCCGAACCCCCTTGATGCTGCCCTCGAAAGACCATAACTGTTCTCAGGCGTCGGGCCTTTCGGTGGTTCCGTTGCCACCTCGAGTCAGTAAGGATGAATTCGCACACCATCGTCATCGGAGCCGGAATTGCCGGGCTCTCCGCCGCTTGGCGGTTGTGCGCGCATGGTGACACGCGGGTCACGCTGCTCGAACGCGAGCCGCTGCCGTTCAGTCACAGCTCGGCCCGCAACGCCGCCATCTTCCGACCGTTGGAGGAGAACCCCGCGGTAGTGAGGTTCGTGGCCAGGTCGGCCCAATTGCAGCAAGCCCTTTCGCCGAGCGTCCCGTTGGTCAGAGCGGTCGGTTTGTGTCTCACGGCTACCGCGCCCAGCGCGTTGGACCGGCTCAGGTTGGTCGGCGAGCGGCTCGGAGTCGTCGCTCGCTACCTCAGCGAGGGCGAGCTCCTCGAGCAGTGCCCTGCACTGGCCGGGGGCAGAGCCAGAACCGGTGTGTGGTTGCCCGAGGGTGGCATCATCGACATTCACCTGCTGAGCGAGCTCCTCCGCCGCGAACTGCGTCGGGCGGGAGTCACGCAGCGTCTGTCGGCCGAGGTGAGACGCGTGACGACGCACGCCGACCGCGTCACGGGCGTCGAGCTCGTCACCGGTGAAACAATCGCTGGCGATCGCGTCGTCATCGCGGCAGGCGCTTGGGCCAGCAACCTGGGTGACACCTGTGGCGCACCGCTCCGCCTAGTCCCGCATCGTCGTCACTTGGCGTTGTTGTTGCCTGCAACGGCCGCGAGTGTAAACCCCGGACACCCAGTGGTCTGGAACGTCGAGACGGGTGTGTATTTCCGTCCCGAGAGCGGGGGTATTTTGGCGTGTCCGGGCGATCACGAGCCGAGCGTGGCCGGAGTGCCGCACGTGAGCGAAGCAGTGCTCGCCACCTTGGCCACCGAGTTGCCCAAAGAATCACCGCTGTTCGACACTTACGCGCTGGCACGACCGTGGGCTTGTTTGCGTACGATGAGCGACACCAAAGAGACGGTGCTGGGTGCCGACCCCCGCGTCGGAGGCTTGTATTGGCTCGCTGGCTTGGGAGGCCACGGTATGAGCGCAGCATTGGGGGCGGCCGATTACCTCGCGGAGCACATCGCGGGAAACGCGCTTCCCGAGTGGTGCGCGTCACTTCGCGTCGAAGCCCACCTGCGCCCCCCGCCCCCGGCCGTCGCGACAACTCTGGGCTCCGGGGGGATCTAACGTGACCGAAGCCGTGCCTCCACCCCTCGACGTCAAGCGCACGTTGGCAGGGTTCGTCGAGCGCAAGTTGCGCCTCGACTTATCGACTTTGGACCTCGCTTTTTTGGGCATGTTGCGGCTGCGCGGCAACCAGGCGGCGGTGGCTGCGTTCTCCGAGGACCAGCTGTTCGACGCGTTCGAACACGTGTGTCACCTGGTGGAACCCGGCGCGGAGAACATCCGTGCCCGAGCGAGCCACGCGTTGCGACGTTTGCGCGAACAACAATTGGTCTTGCGCGTCGACAGCGCTGGTGTCGTGCGCGCGGGGGAGTATGCCTTGAGTCGCCTCGGCCTCGGCATCGTCGACTTCTTCTTGGAAAGCCAAGTACTGAGTCGAGAGAGCCTCGCCCCGATCACGGCGACGTTGTCGGCGACGTTGTCGGAACTAGTGAACAAGGCCCGGGGCCTCGCAGAAGAGAGCGCCAACCAGGAAGCGACGGGAACGTGGGCGACCATCCATGGCACGCTCGACGTCAGTTGCCGGGAACTCCTGGTCGCCATCGAGAAGCGTCAACTCGGCCTCGATCATCAGCAAGAGACGTTTCAGAAGGAGATCGCGTCCTTGCTCTCGGCAGATTGGTTCGGCTCACTGGAGCACTGCCAATCGTTGTTGGACACCAGCGCTGCCGCGCTCAACGAGCTCAACGAAGTCCTGATGCGCGACACGCAGCAGCTCCACGCCTTGCTCGCCGAGCTGGTTCAAATTCTGTCCGAGCACTCGTTTCTCGAGCGCTTACCCAGCGACCACCCGAGCTCCACCGAAGAGCCTCACGTGGACGCGCCAGATGCCGACACGCGCGTGTTGGCAGACAAGTGTCTGCGCGCTGCAGTAGCTGTCGCCGACCAAGTCGATCGCGTCGCGAGCTGGGGCGCGGCTCGTCAGAAGGCCTGGACGGACTACTACGATTACGTGCACCGCTACTTGCGCGACGTAGTGCGGCTAGACCCCTCACGTGCGTTGTCTCAACGCCTCCGACAACAGCTCGTCGAGCACGGGACGCGGCCCTTCGCCCTCGCCGTGGCCACCGAGCCAGGCATGCGGGTGCTTCGCGAGCCCGAGCCGCTGGAACCGCCGCCACCGGTGCGCAGGCCTCGCAAGGCGCGCGAGAAAGAGCTCGACGCGGAAGTGGTTCAGGAAGACCCAATGGTTGCGTTGGAACGCGCGGTGCGCGAGGTCATCGGGGATGGTTGCCGAACCCTGCAAGACGTGACTCATCACCTGACGGAACACATGACCCCCGAAGAGCGCTTCCTCACCGCAGGTCGAATCGCCGAGTTGTTCGGGCGCCTGCCACAATCCTTGGTCGAGCGCGAGCGTCCTTGGGTAGACGCGACCCCGGACCTGCAGATTGAACAGCGCCAGATCCGTCCGTTCCCGTTCGAGGAAAAGTAAATGAGCGAACCTTTCAAGGAGCTTGGAGACGCGATCTCCGACCAGCGTTTCGTCGACGTGGACTTGGCCTTGCGCCGCGGTCAGCACATCGATCACGACGATGCGGATTGGTACGCGTACTTGCTCGACGCGCAGGCCGTCCTGGAGCCGTTTTACCGGCGCTACAGTTGCGAACTCATCCATCGCTCGGACGGCTACTTCTTCCTGCTGCCGACCGGCGAAAAGGTCCCCAAACGCCTCCTGGGTGTGCCGGAGATGATCGTGGGACAGGGCGCCGCCCTGTTGTATCTCGACCCTTCGACGATCGAGAGCGGCGGGGTCGTGACCAGGGACGATCTCTTGTCTCACCTTGCGGCCGTCATGGGCACCGACGCGTTGGTCGCGGTCTTCAATCCGAAACGCAAGCGTATGGACGAGCGCGTCGCGCAAGAGACGGTCCGTCAACGTGTCGCCGAAGGCCTGCGCAAGCTGACGCAGCTCGGGTTCGTCACGGTTTCGGAGGACAACCGCATCCACTTGCGCTCGGCTCTGATGCGATTTGCCGACCCGGTGCGCGGCGCTGGTAGCCCGCGAGACGCCCTCGAGAAGCTGATCGCGCGCGGGGAGGTGTCGATTCCGAACGAAGCCGTCGATGAAAGCGACGATGACGTCGACGCCGCTGACGCTGGGGAGCCCAACGACGACCCGGAGCTCGCGCCGGAACTTCACGCCAGCGACGACTCCGAGGCAGCGCACGACGGGACGGCCGCTGCCGACCACGACGCCGAGGAAGTGGGCGGCGATGATGACGCCGCGCCGCGCACGGCCCCGGTTGATCGCGCGTTCGACGACGAGACCGAGGAAGAGCCGTATGTCTTCGATCTGGACGCGGACGAGGACAGTCTAACCGCGGACCAAGACTACGACCTATCAACACTCGCAGAGCCAGATCCGGAATTGGACGGCAGCTTCGGTCTGGACTTCGACGAGCCACCCGCGAGCAAAGCTGCTCCCGCAGTGGCGCCTGATGCTCCGGGCACGCCCCCGGCGCCAGCGCAGGGCGCTCGGAAGCCGCGAAGAAGTCGGAGAACCGAGTCGTTGTCACCAGAAACGGAAACCGCCGCCGCGCTGCCTACCGACGGCGGAGCGCCCTCCTTCGACGAGCTCGACTAATTCTCAGTGTCACAGTCCAACATCCGAGCCAAAGCGTCAGCACTGGTGCTGGTCAACTGGAAGGGCGTCTTTTACGAACGTTACCTTCTGGATGGGAACGTCACGGCCTTGGAGGGCGCCAACGGCGCCGGCAAGACCACCGTGATGATCGCCGCGTACGTGGTATTGCTCCCCGACTTGGGTCGGCTGAGGTTCACCAACGTCGGTGAGACGGGAGCTACCGGCGGCGACCGCGGGTTGTGGGGCCGCCTCGGCGAGGTAGGCCGTCCATCGTACGCGGCGATTCAGGTCAACCTAGGCAGCGAAGTCGTCCTGCTCGGCGTGCAGCTCGAGCGTAAGACGGAGCCGTCTCTCCATCTGACACCGTTCATCGCGCGCGGCCTGTCTCCGTTGACGCGCCTAGCCGACGTTTTGCTGCGCCAAACCGAGACATTCGACGAAATCCCGACGTTGCCCGAAGTCAAGACCACCGTGACCGAGCTAGGCGGCACGCTCCAGGTGTTCAATTCGAGCAAAGACTACTTCGCGAAACTGTTCGACCTCGGGATCTCACCGTTGCGACTCGGTCTGGACGAGGAGCGCAACAAATTCAACGACATGTTGCGCACCAGCATGACCGGCGGCATCTCGAGGACTCTCACGTCCGAGCTACGCTGGTTCGTATTTCGACAAGACACGGGCCTCTCCGATACCCTGAGTCGAATGCGCGGTAGCCTGGATGCGTGCCGGCGCACCCGAACCGAGGTGATCGAGGCCAGGCGTTTGGAGACGGAAGTCAACGGCATCTACGAAGCCGCGCTGCACATGTTTGCCGCAGGTTACTACGCCGCGCGCAACCTGGCTCAGGAGCTGTACGAAGGGGTCAATCAAGCGAAGCAGCAACGTGAGGAAGCGCTCCAGCAGGCGCGTCAGCGCAGCCTGGAGGCGAGTGCCATCAACACCGAGCTGGCGGCGTTGGCCGAGAGCTTGGAACAACTCGAGTTGGCACGCACGAACGCTCGAGACGAGGTGGCTCGGGTAACTCGGGCGCTCGGGACGCTTGGCCGTCTGTCCACTTTGCGCGACGAGCTCGCCAGCGCCGAAGCCGCGCAGCAGCGCGCGCTCACTGCTCAACAACAGTCGACGCTGCGCCGCGCGCAGCTCATCGGTGAACGCAAAGTCGCTCAGGAGTCCCTCGCCAAGAGCGCGACGGGCCTCGCCAACTTGCAGTCGGGCCTCGACGAGTTGCACCGTCGGGCGCACGCCCATCGGGTGTTCAGGCTCCACTTGCAAGAGGTGACGGAGCGGCTGCAGGTCGACGAAGCACGCTGCCTCGACGACCAATTCCTGACCGAGAAGCAGTCCGAACTCGCCGACAAACTCCACCAACTCGACGCCCAGCTGGTGGCGAGCCAACGCGACGGCGCGTTGCTGCAAGCACAACGTGAAGAGTACGAACGCGCGCAAGGTGCGCTCCTGCAACTCGAAGCCGCCGCCGAGGTCGAGTCTCGAGAAGCGCCCTACGTGCGAGCGCGCGCGATATTGTCTCACCTGCAACGCCAGGAAATGGCAGGCGCGGTCGCACCGCAGCTGGCCGAGCGCCTGCGCGTCAGCCAAGCTCGCGTCAACGCGCGGACCGAGTTGCTGTCGCGACTGAAAGCGATCGCGCTGCCCGATACGGCCGAGTCCATCGCCGACAACGACGCGCAGACTTCCTACATCAGCTCGTCCACCGCCCTGCGCAGCCATTTCGACGCGCTCGAGAACCGCGTGCTCGGGCTCGAGAACGAACTTCGTAGCGCCGAATGGCAGCTCAAGACCGGCGAACAGACTCTGCGCACCATCGAGACGGAGCTCCGTACGCTACGCGAGCAACAGGTCGAATGGGAGCGCACGAATGAACTGGCGACTCGCGTCGCGCCCCCCGATAAACCCCTCGCGGTAACCAAGGACGCGCTCCGGCGGCGCGAAGCGGAGGTCGAAGCCAACCTACGCGAGGTCCAGCACAACATCACGCTGGCCGAGCAACGCGCCGACACGGCAAAAGCCCAAGCCTCGGCGATCGAAGACACGGCGGGGCTCGTCAATCCTTCGCTCGTTAGCCTCGCCGATGAGCTCGAAGGGGAACTGCTCGTGAGGCGCTACGAAGACGTGGACGTCGATGAAGCAACGACGATCGAGGCTCAGCTCGGCCCTCTCGTCGACGGTATCGTGGTCGAAGACGTCGATGGCGCCGTCTCGAAGCTCCAGCAGATCCCGCTGCCACTCGACCACGTTTGGCTGGTGGAAGTCGGAGCGCCGGTCTTGACGACGGTTTCGCCGCCACCCACCGAAGCTCCCGCTCCGCTCGAGCTCGACTTCTCCGCGAGTCAGCCAGGCGAGGCAGCCGATGCCGCAAGCGCCGAGACGGCGGGCGGCGAGGTGGCTCGCGGTCACGTGGTGGTCGACACGCCGTACGGCAAACGCGTCTCACGGCGTAGAGACAGCACGTCGATTGGACGTAAGGCGCGCGAACGCAAGTTGACGGCGCTGCGCAAGACCGCCGCTCAAGCCGAGCGCGTCGCCCGCGAGCTCGGAGACGAGGCCACGCAGCTGGAGGCGTTGCTAGGCGACTTGGCCGAGCTCCGGCGGGCGGCCCAGGTTTGGCTATCCGGCTCGCAAACCGCTCGCATCGCGGCGCACGAGGAGAAGGCCCAAGTGTTGCGCAGCGAGTTGGGCTTGGCCGAAGAGAAAGTGAGTGCCTTGCCGCTCTCGCTCGGGCCGTTGCGTGACGCGGTCGAAAGGCTACGCCCGTTGCTGTCGTCTGCGTCCTTGCTCGACTTCGGTTCGCTCGACGAGGAGCTCGCCGCAACTCAGAGAGCACTCGACGAAGCGCAACGTCAACGCGCGTTGGCAGAGTCGTCGTTGCTACTGCGGCAACAACTAAGTGAGACACTCGAGGCCCTGCGCTCCGCCCCGCCGCGGCCCGAAGAGCTGGCCCGGTGGCACGCGGAGCGTGAAAGTGTCGTTCAGGAACGTGACCGAACGTTCCAGCTGCTCGAGTCCGTGCGTCAACTCAGAGCCCACACCTATGCCCGCGACTGGTCCGATGCACAGCGCCACCTCAAGGAGACGGGCGGATTGGTCCCAGCGCTGGAGCAGGAGCACGAGGCCAGCATCGCGCGGCTCCAAAAACTCGAGGGGCAGCTCACTGCCGCCGAACAGGCGTGGGAGGAGCAAACGGCCCTCGCCCAAAAAGCGAGCGCGGAGGTAGTGGCGCTGCAAGCCCACATTTCTCGTGCAGAGGTCGAGCTGGAAGCCGAAGGACTCCTGATCTTGACGCTTGCCGAACAAGAGACACGTCTCACGGCGCTCAACCGCGAAAGTGAGCGCCTCGATCTCGAGTGCGCTGGGCTCCGCAATAGCGCGCAGGCCAAGGCCGCGGAAGCTGCCCGACTGGACGAGCGCCGAAATCGAGCCAACGAAGAAGAGAAGCGGGTCTCGGCACTACAAGCACAAGTCCAAAGCCGCGAAGCGCCAGCGCGTCGCGCTTGGGAAGCTCTTTCGGAGCAAGCGCGGGACGCCGGAGTGCTCAACCTGATCACCCGCGAGAGCCTCAACGGCTACGGCCGACTTCCGAGCGTCGATCTGGGCAATCAAAGTGAACGCCACTTCTCGGTATTGGTCGAGAGACTCCAGCGCGCTACTTCGGGACAGAAGCTGGCTGGCGCGTTGCAGCAGCTGATTGACGACGAGCTCGGCGATGGCACCGTTCCCATACTGACCGCGTGGACCAAGGTGCGCGAATGGCTAGCCGAACGAGTGCCGGCGCGGATCGCGCAATCGGGTGATCCTTTGGAGTCGCTTTCAAGGCTGCGTGACGAGCTTTCGCGCCTCGAGCAGCGACTCGCCGGTCAAGAGTCGACGCTCCGCGGCGAGTCCAAAGACGTGGCGCGCAACATCGAAGTCCAGGTGCGCCGTGCCAGCAACCAAGTCCGGCGCCTCAACCAGCACCTCAGCCGCGTCAGCTTCGGGACGATCGCGGCCATCCGCATCCGGTTGGATCGCGTCGAACGGACGGCGAAGGTACTCGAAGCCTTGCACGACGGCTCTGCGCAGTCGCTGCTGTTCCACTCCACGCTTCCCATCGAGGAGGCGATGGACGAGATCTTCCGTCGTTATGGCGGCGGCAAGGGTGGCGGCCAGAAGCTGCTCGACTATCGCGAGTACATCGAGCTCACCGTGGAGATCCAGCGCAAGAACGCCGAAGAGTGGGAGCGTGCGAACCCCAGTCGCTTGTCTACGGGAGAGGCGATCGGAGTGGGCGCTGCGCTCATGATGGTGATCTTGACCGAATGGGAGCGCGACGCGAACCTGATGCGCGCGCAAAAGACGCAAGGCACGTTGCGGTTCTTGTTTTTGGACGAAGCGAATCGTCTGTCCCGCGACAACCTGGGGGTGTTGTTCGAATTGTGCGAGACCTTGGAGCTGCAACTGCTGATCGCTGCTCCAGAGGTCGCTCAGGTCGATGGCAACACGACGTACCGCCTGGTGCGGCAAGTGAACGACTCCGGGGACGAAGAGGTGGTCGTCACCGGACGACGCGGTGGTAGTCGTTTGGAACGCGACGCAGTCACCCACCAGTGAGAGCGCACGCGCCCGTTTGACAGTCGACTAACCCCAGTGTTCGCTCCACCTGAACGGAACTTCCGCAACGAACAGCCCAACCGGCCGAAGCTCGGCGTAAAGGCAGTGAACGAACGCGTTCACCCCCAGAGGCGGCTCGGACCGCGGCGAGGTCAAACCGAACAGTGGGGTCGAGAGCGGGTCTTGCTGTGAGTAGCGCCGAACCCCGTCGCAACGAATCACCCAGAATGCGTTGCATAGGAACCCGGAACACAACGCACGTGCACAGGGTCCGGCACGTCCGTTCTCAAAGCACGACGCGTGCCAAAGCCAGCTACGAACCAATCCGCAGCCAATCGGCGGCAATGAAGTCGCGGTGCGGCAGCGCCACGAAATTTTCACGCCAAGTGGCAAAAGTCCTGCGACAAGTGCGCGTTTCGGCCAGTGCACCTGCGGCACTCGCCTCAGGGAACCGGCAAATTGGAGTGCAACACGTGCCGGAGCGCGACTAAGCTGCGCGCCATGACGCAGGTGAGCCCCAACGACCCCACGCCTCCTCTGCACGTCGAAGAGCAAGCTGGGGGTAGTACTTCTCGAAGTGACGCAACCGCGGACTCCAAAGAGGCCGCGCAAGCGGCGAAGCAAGATGGCGGCAGCACCAAGCCCAGAAGTCCTCTGTGGTGGTGGGTGTTAGGTATCGTGTGTGTGCTCGGGGCGGAGCTCTACGTATACGGACACAACGGCTGGATCCGAGTCTGCGTCGGCATGCAGGGCGTGACGGACCTCGCCTTGCTGGATCGGCCCAGACACCGCGATGGCATGAAGGGGTTTCCCATCTGCACGGAGCAGCTCAACCTTGGCATGTATTCGCGCAGTGAGGACGCGGCCCGGGAAGCGCTCGAGGTCGTGTGCACCCGCGGTGCTACGCTTTTGCGTGGCGCCAAACAAGACTGCCTGCGCAAGGACCATGGCTGGCTGCGTCGCGTGGACAAGGAAAACATCCCGCCGTGGGATGAACGGTTGTACCGCCGGCTGCTCTTTTTGGACTGACCGTTCAAGGGCGGGCAAGCCCGCAGGCAACGGCTACATCGTCTCTATAGCCGAGCCAAGCGTCCAACGTCCGCCGCATGGCGGCTACCACGGCCTCGCGTTGGTCGGCGCGGCCGTAGTTGAGCAGCGCGTCCCACGAAGAGGCACGGTGTTCGCCCTCAACCGCACGGTGAGCCTTGGTGAGCGCCAAGGACGCCAGCGGCAAGCCATAGTGCACGACGAGCGGGTGTTGCTCCAGCGGTGCTACCGGACGCTTGGGCGCGTTTTGGTCGACCTCTCCGCGCTCGTACTCCGTTCCCTCGACGAACAGCGTGGCAACGGCGCACGCAACTTCCCAGCCGTGCTTTTGGAGATGATCGTCCAACGTACTCCGATACACTCGCGCTCCAGGAAGCAATTCGACATGCCCGAAGCGTCGCAAGTCCATGCCCAATCCGCGAGGGTATTCGAGAAATAGCTCCGGGTGGGGGCGCTTGGCAACGAGCCCGCCCGTTTCTTCCTCGTACAGGTTCTCGGCCAACATGCGCCGTACCTCGGCGACCGGACACTGCACGTAGGCCCACCCGACCATACGCGGAAAGTCGCGCACGTATGTCTCGTATTCTTGCTCGAAGTGAACGTGGAGTCGGTCGCGGGGCACTTTGCCCGACGTGAACAGAGGCCAAGCCCAGTGCCGCTTCTGTTCCATGACCGATAACAACGCCTCGAGGAAATCGGCTCGTTCCATCTCAGTCCTTACGGCCAGGATTGGCGTTGGGTTTGGCGTCGGTTCTCGATGTCAACAGTTCAGAAGGAATATTCCACGGTGTTGATGGCCTCGACGCGGTCCTTGTACTCGAGCTTTCGCACGACGCCGTCGATACACTGCGCCAAGACCTTGTTCGGTGACGTGACGTTGGCCCCAACCACCTTGCCGTCCCAAACTGCGATGCGGACCTTGAACTTGTCCGACTGCTTCACCTTGCAGTCCTTGTAGGTGTCGAGCTGGGTGAGCGGCTTTGCAAGCACGTCTTGATCGAGGCCGATGTACTCGTAATCCTCCGGAACGGCGGCGATCGCCTCGTCCACCCCCATGCCTTCGGTGAACTCTGGCTTTTTGCGTTCACCCTTGGGCTGCTCGGCCTCCGCTTCGGGTTCGGAGGCCTCCCCTGTCGACTCCTCCGTCTCCCAACTCGGGTCAGCGGCTTCTTCGTTGGGTGTCGTTTCGGAGGGATACTCGGGCTCGGGGGCAGCTCCTCCACACGCGCCGAGAGCGAGCGTGAGTGCCGCAATCAAGGTCGTCCGGAGCGGGTGAGTGTGGACGCGCGCGGTGCCATCGCGCTCTGCACGTGAAGTCTCGAGCGAGTAGAAGTTTCCGTTCGTCACCAATACCTCGGCTTGCTTGACTGCCATCACTCGCTTCATTCCGCGAGTCTATCCCGGGCCTTCAACAAAGATCCAAATTCCGGCGCACCACACAGCCGACACAGTCACGTCTGTCGTGTTTTGGCACTCTTTGGTGTGCCAGGTGTGCCAAGCATTCGTGCGTTTGCCGTCGAGCTGAGAGCCCCAGCGGTCGAGCGCCTCGAGCCTGTTCAGCCGCTGGACTCAGAGCGGATCTCGAAACCGGTCGCTTTGGGAAAACGCTCGCCCGCCAGCTTGGACCGGTCGTCATTTCCGGGCTCGGGCCGTCTTTTTCTCGATCGCTCACCTGTTACACTGGTCGCGGGTCTCCGGTTTGACGGGCCAGTCCTCGACCCAACGCGCCTGTTGGAATGGTTCATGCTTAGCGGCCAAACCATGTTGCGTTCACGTTTGCTCGTGTGCGGAGTGGCACTCACTCCTTGTTTGGTCCCGCTGTTGGCAGCTTGTGGTGAGGCAGCCGGGGAAGATTGGGCGGGCGCTGAGTTGGGGATCCCAGACGTGACAGCGACGTTCCCTAGTCCGGGTGCCGGCGCGGAGGCCCCCAACGGGGCTCCGCTGAACCCCGGTTCGCCTCCCCCCGCAGGGACGGCAACGCCGACACCTCCCCCGATCGTCGACGGGGACGGCAACGAGGTGGAGGTCGTTCCCGATTTGGAGGATGAGGAGGAAGTGCAGGTTCAATTCGAGCTACCGTCAGCAGGTGAACGCTACGTGTACGCGGCAAACCCCGACAACAACAGCGTCGCGGTCATCGACTCACAAACGCTCGCGATTCAGTCGGTGGAAGCTGGTGACAGGCCAACCTTCTTGCAGAGTCTCGGCGGAAGGGATGCGGCGATCGTCCTCAACGTCAACTCGGACGACGCGACCATCGTCCGCACGGAGGGCGGAGTGTCCAAGTCGAGCGAGGTGGACGTGGTCGCGGGCTCGAATGCGATCGCCGTTGCTCCAGATGGGTCGGCCGCGGTGGTGTACTTCAACGTCGACCTGCGCAGTACGGGCCCATCCGGAAGTTTCCAAGATCTCAGCGTCGTGCTGCTGGAGAAAGGCAACGACCGCTCCGTCGGCATGACCGTTGGCTTCCGACCCAGCGCCGTCCACTTCAGCTCCGACAGCAAGCGTGCCTTCGTGGTCACCGAAGATGGCGTTTCCATCCTGGACTTCGAGGCCATCCGCGACGAGGGCTCTCACATCGCCACCACGATCCCGTTGGCCAAGACGACCGAAGCCGAGGCCACCGACGTATCGATCACTCCCGACGGCAGCTACGCGTTGTCTCGCCCCACGGGGCTCGGCGTCCTGCGGCTGACGTCGCTGACCGACCCAGACGCCGAGCAGCAAGAGCTCGACCTCACCGAAGTGTTTCGCCGCGCCGCGGCCCAGAACGCCGGTTCCCCGGACGCCGGGGCCGTCGAAGAGACGTCCGGCGAGGCGGTGCACGGTGAGACAAGCGACGAGTTCGTGGCGTCGTCCGAGGTTGCTACGTCCGCGACCGAATCGTCTGCACCAACGGACGTCGATGCTGGTGCGAGCGTGGACGTCGGCGACGCGGGCCCAACCGACATGGACTTGACCACCACGGCGTCCAACGCTGGCGGCTCCAGCGAAGCGACGAGTGAACCTGCAGCGGAGACGACGGCAGTCTCCGAGGAAACGACCGACGCGCCAGCCCCCCCACCGGTCGACCCCGACGCGCCCCTGCAGTTCACCGAAATCACTGACGTCGACCTCGCGCCTACCGGCGATTTCGCGATCGCGGTGTTCCGCGACCGGCGCACCGTGCTCAAGGTCCCCATCCCGGGTGGCTTCGACGACATCGACAACGTTTCGGTCGTCACCGTCGGGACGGAGATTGTGGGCTCCGTCAACATCGCGCCCAACGGTAAACGCGCTCTCCTCTATACGACGGCGCAAGACACGAACGAACGCGTGACGATCATGAACGTGGAGGACGAGTCACTGCGCGTCGTTCGACTCCCCAAGTCGGTCAGAGCGGTGACCATCGCGCCCGACAGCGAAAGCGCGCTGCTGGTGCATCGCAAGCTGCCAGGTGATCCGGCGCAGGCCAACATCGATCCCGACGAGCTCATCGACCGCTCTTATGGTTACAGCGTCCTCCGACTCGAGGATGGGTTCTCCAAGCTGCAGCTCACCGCTTCGGCTCAGGGCGCCTCGACCATCGTTCCCGACGGCAGCACGATGTTCATCTTGTTCAACTCGCCCGAGCAAGGTGTCCGGGACGTACATCGGGTTGGGCTGCGCAACTTCCTCGTTCAGTCGCTGACGCTCGGGAGCCCCCCGATCAGTCTCGGTGCGGTCCCCGGAACGAGCAAGGTCTTCGTCGGGCAGGACCACCCGGACGGTCGAATCACCTTCATCGACTGGGAAACGGCGGAAACGGAGTCCGTCACGGGCTTCGAACTCAACAGCCGCATCCGGGAGTAGCCGGGGACACGAATCCAGAACGACAGCCTTCAGCCTCACACAACCATGCGTCATCCAATCACTACCATGCACCGAGTGGGCCTTTTGGTCCTGGCTACCGCGTTCACGACGAGCTGCGGCGACGAACAGCCGCGCGATCGCGTCGAGACCTTCGGCTCACCCGCGGCTCTAGATGAACACGTCGTTTGGCTAGACACGGCCAACGACGAGGCACTCTTGCTCAACGTGGCCCGAAACGACGTCACGCCCGAGGTAACGAGTTATCCCGCGCCGGAAAACCCGGTCGTACTCCAGCGTCGCAACGGCCACAACGAGCTCTTGCTGCTCGCGCGCGGGGAGGGTTCCGGGGACGGCGTCCTGTGTCTGCTCGGTCCGAACAAGGTGACCAAGACTTTCCAGCTGGGTTCGCGCTTCGATAGCGTGACGCAATCGGAGGACGGGCGTTATGCCTTCGCTCGTTTCAGTCCGAACAACGAAGATGCCGACAGCTTGCTCTTCAACCCCAACGAGGTAGCGATCGTGGATCTCGACGCCGACGAAGACGAGGCGGTTACTCTGCGGTCGCTGCGCGGTTTTGGGAGGATGCCGCTCGGCGTCGAATTCTCTCCGGAAATGGACGTCGCAGGACAGACTCGGCGCCTGGTCGTAGTGCTGTTCGACTCGCACGTCTCGATCTTGGATTTGTCTCACCTGGACCGTCCTGAGTACACGGTCGAACTGAGTCAAGAATCGAGCATAGGGCTCTCCCAGGTGCGCTTCAGCCCCGAAGAGCGAAAGATCTACCTGACTGGTTCGAACTCCAGCGACGTGTTCGTCTTGACGCTGTTGCCTTCGGGCGACAACCGGACCAACGACTTCGAGCCGTCGCTCAATCAACTAGGCGCCGGCGCACGCCCGCTGGACATGGCAATCTATGAGCAGGGGGGCAACCGAAGGCTCCTGGCAGTGAGCGGTAACGCAGCGCTCGTCATCGAATCCGGCTCGAACCGCGTGACGACCGTCCCCTTGCCCGCAACCGCATCGAAGGTGCTCCTGTACAAGGGCCCGGCGCCGTTCGACGACGCAGAAGAACAGCGGGCGCTCCTCTACAGTCAGGGCAGCGGTCAGCTCATGTTCTTGGACCTCGACCAGGTCGAAGATCGCACGACGCGCAACTTGGAGACGCTTCCCATCAGCGGCGGCCTCACTAGCTTGACTCCGCTGCAAAACAACATCGTCCTCTTGATCCGTGGCAATGGGCTCGGAATGCTAAACCTCAACGGCCGCTCCGCGTCGGAGTTGAGCTCGGCCGTCAACTTGTCTCAGGCTATTCCGTCTCCTGAGCTGAGCCGGCTTTGGATCCGCCCGGAGGGGCGCTCCGCGCTCGCCTACCTCGACTATTCGGAAGATCAGAGCACCCCCGGCCAAGTGTCGCTCGATGCGCCCATCGAGCAGATGCTGCTCTTCACCCAGGCGAAGACGCCTCGGGTGGTGTTGACCCACTCGAAAGTCGGAGGCTCGGTCACCATCCTGGACGCGCTCGATCCTTCGGATGTCACGAAGGCGGTCACTCTGAACGGCTTCTTCTACGCAAACGTGTTCGACCAGACCCCATGACCTTCAACTTCAGCATGCTCAAACCACCCATGCCTTCAGTACTTCCGTCGAGCGTCATGAGTCTCTCGCAACACCTAGGCCGACGTGTCGGTGTCTGCGCGCTACCCCCTCGCGCTGCCCTCCTCACCTTGGCTCTAGTTTGCGTTTGCGGCGCGGCGTCAGCGCAGGGGGTAGCCAACGAACCGGCTGCCAAGAAGCCTGCTGCTGCGGAAGCTCCCCCTCCAACGGCAACCCAAACCGCCGCGCCCACGACGGACGCCGTCACGCCAAAAACCACCGTGGAGGCGCCCGCAGTACCTAGCGCTCAGGCGTCTACGGACGCAGCGGCCGCCGCAAAGGGTCCGTCCGCGGCAGCGGCGGCGACACCTGCAAGCGCACCACCATCGGTCCCCGCAGCGACCGCTGCGGAGAGTTCCAGTAGCCCCGCGGTAGCAACCGTCACACCGAGTTCGCCCGCTCCGACGGAACCAGAAGCACCTCTGAACGCCCTCTTCGACGTCGCCATCGTAGTCCAGAACTCGTGGAACACTTCGCCAGCTTACGACTACTTCTCGGACGACGACGTCTTGCTGATGGCTGGCCTAAGCCTTGGGCTCGACGTCGCATCGATAACTGCAGACACGGTCGTGGCGTTGGACGTCTCCGCCATCACTGGTGAGACGGACAACGTCGGTCCACTTCCACAGTACATCACGAACTCGACCCTGCGTCGGACGGACGTCGGGGCGGGGCTCGTACTCCGCCACCACGTTTGGTTCTGGCTCGCGCCTTACGTCCGCTTGAGCGGCGCTGCGGCGTTCGAGAAAGCGACGGTGACGAGCGTCGACTTCAATCCTCTCACCGTCGAGGATACTCACTTCGCCGGTACCTTCGGGGGTGGATTCACGTTGTTCTCCCCCGCCAAGCGTGTCAGCAGCACGCGAAGCTACTTCAACTCCCTCGCTTTTCGCCTGAGTGTCGAAGGCGGCTACCAGCTCCTAGGCGCGATCCCGTTCGAGGTGCCAGCGTCGACTACCGAAAGTGGGATCACCCGCGCAGCCATTCCCGTGGGCGAGCTCGAGCAATCCGGCGCTTATTTGCGGCTCACGGCGGGAGCCCGCTTCTAGCCGCTCGGCCACTCGCTGCGGCGGGTCAGGTGTGGTTACGACAGTTCCTCAAGCGGCTCGCTGCCCGAGGTACCGAGCCACGTGTTGCACGACGTGTTGCGCATCGCGACCAACCGCGGACATGCGCGCTGACCCCCACGTGTGGAGCCAAGGTAAACCCAAAAAGTAAAGCCCCGGCTCGAACGTCACACCACGCCGGTGCTTTACGGCCCCCCGCGCGTCGAACGCGGGC
>CBINDO010000036.1:0-42997 GCA_966249405.1 uncultured bacterium
GGAGCAAACCAATGATTCAGAGATACAGCAAGGTTCCCAGAGCCTCTACGGAACGCATCATTCATCGGCGCAACTTCCTCCGTGGCGCCGCCGGTCTGACCATCGGTCTGCCGTTCCTCGAAGGCTTGCAAGAACGGTCGGCATGGGCCCAAGGTGAGACACCCGTCTTCAGCCTGTTCATGGTGGCAGCCAACGGTGTCGTTCCGCAGCGCTTCTTCCCGAACGCTGCCGGGGCGCTCAGCTCCGCTACGATGAATGGAATGGCCGTCGGAGCTCTTTCGGACTACGCGTCCAACTTGCTCGTCGTGGGTGGTCTCCGATACCCCCAGGGCACCCGCGGGTGTGGCCACGCGGAAGGTCTGTGCCAATCGCTCACGGGCGTACCCGCGGCGAGCACCGGAACGAACGCCACGGCGGGCGGTCAGTCCGTCGACATGTTCATCTCCAAGGCGGTGAACGAGCAGGGCAAGGATCCGATCACGATGTATGCTGGCAAAGGCAACTACATCAAGGAACGGATCTCGTTCAACGGTCCGGGCACCGCGCGGCCAATGCAGCTCAACCCGTACGCCACCTTCCAGCAGTTGCTTGGCGTCGTGGACGCTGCGCCCTCCACGCCGACCAACCCCACCACTCCCACGAACCCCTCGGAGCCCAACAACGCGGTCGACGAGGTGCTGATCCGTCGCAAGAGCGTGCTCGATACGGTGCGCACCGAGATCTCGGAACTACAGAACCTGACGTCCGTCAGCGCCGAAGACAAGCAGCGGCTTCAGCTTCATTACGATGCGTTCCGCGAGATTGAACTCGACATCATCGGCACCGGCGACCAGATGGGTGAAATGGCCGGATCTGACCCAGTGATAGTGCAATCGTGCTCGCTGGGCAGCCTAGACGTTCAAGGTGTGGAAGCGTTCACTAACGGTATCAACTTCACCCAAAACGGCAACATGATCGAAGACGTCGTGCGCCTGCACGGTGAGGTCACGGCGCTCGCCTTTGCATGCAACTTCAACCGCGTCGGTGTGTTGCAGTGGGGAGACGGCACTGACGGGACGCAGTACGCCGGGCTCGGCGCAGGGTCCGTCAACTGGCCCTTCCACCAGGTGAGCCACCGCGTCCAGAGCGATGGTGCCGTGGGCCAAAACGCAGACGCCGAAGACACTCACGCCCAAATCGACGTCATCCGCATGCAGACCTTGGCCAAGGTGCTCAAGCACTTCGACGAGCGCGGGCTTTTCGCCAACTCGGTGGTGTACTGGACCAACCATGTGGCTACTGGCGCGCACTCCATGGACAACGTGCCAATCATCATCGCCGGGAGTGGCGGTGGCTACTTCAAGCAGGGCCAATACATCCGGTCCAGCGGGGATAACAAAGGTATCCTCTCGGCCGTCGCAGCCGCCGCGGGGGCGGGTACCGGCTTCGGCAACCCCCTTGCCGACGTCAAAGCGTGATCGTTTTCGCTCGCGACTGACTCAGTGGTTTCGTTGCGGCTCGCTCCTCCGGTGGAGCGGGCCGTGCGACCCCCCAGCCGTTTCGTACCGGTTTAGGCGGCGAGCCCTGCGACTCAGGTTTGCGTCACCTTCACGCGGAGGTGCGCCGGTTCGACAGACAGGTCGCGATGACGAACTCGGGTTGCCGAGTAGGGCGCGACCGAGCGGTGGATCCCCGAAGCGTAGGAGGACAGCGCTTCGGACAACTCGGTCGCGTGCTGAAAGCGTTCTTTGGGATCCGTCTGCAGGCATCGACTGACGATGCTCGCGAGCGGCGCGGGAGCGTCGGGCCACACGTCGAAGAGGTGCGGGGGCGGGTCGAAGTCAAAGGCACCGCCGGCGAAATACCGACCGGAGTCGCGATTCGACGCCACATTGCCACCAGCCAGGAGCTCCAGCACGAGGACACCGAGGCTCCACACGTCGGCGGCTGCGGTGACGTCGTGACTGTTCGTCAACTGCTCCGGCGCCATGTATCTGAGCGAGCCAACGATGCTGCTCGGCTTAGTGATGATCTTCGACTGCGACAGCAGGCGCGCCACGCCGAAGTCGATGATTTGCGATCGGGTCGGCCCACTGTCGCGGGAGCGGAGAATGATGTTCTCCGGCTTGATGTCACGGTGCAAGATCCCCAAATCGTGGACTCTTCCCAAAGACCGAGCGATCTCCACGACCAGGTCAACTCCCGCTTCGTGGCCCATTCCGACACCCTGGCGGCGATTCAACTCGGCTCGCAAGTCGCGGCCATGGATTAATTCCATCGTCATGTACGGGATGCCGTCATGATTGAACTCGCAGTCCAAAAGTCGGACCACGCCGGGGCAGTCGATCAGCGAAAGCACCTTCGCTTCAAGTAGGAAACGCTCCACCGCTTCTGGCACCGCAATGTGCGCAGGCCGAATGGACTTGAGCGCGATGAGTTGGCCGGAAGCGAGGTGGCGAGCGGCATATACCACGCCCATGCCACCGCCGCCCAGTCGTCCTTCTAGTTGGTACTTGGATGAAGTAAACTGTGGCGTCTCGTCCAGCTGCATCGACGAATCCAGCAGGTCGCAGTGACGGGGTAGTGTGTCGCGTTCGCCCTCGGTATCGGATGTAATGAACGATGATGTATACTCGCCGTGGACGGCGCCCCGCGCTTGGCCGCGTCGATTCAGCACCGGAATGGCGCCGGAACAAATTCGGTTTGCTTCTACCGGCGGCGGCGTTCGACTGCATGGCGCAGCGGTTTGCTCGATCTTCATGGATGCTCCCAACGGGCGGCTGCTAGGCGCTGGCCGCGACGCGTTAACTAAGCAAATACCATGCCGTCGGAGCCTCCCCGGTACGATCAACACGCGCCGTACTGGGTTAACGGATGACTGCCCCCACGAAGTGACCGATGGCGGCGGTCACTAACATCGCGATGGCGCCGCCAAGACTCACGCGGAGCGCACCACGCAGGATCGTGGCACCTCCGAGGTAGCCGCCCAAACCTCCCAGAACTGCCAAACCAAGGAGAGAAGCCTGTGCAACCCGGGCAATGCGGGACGCCGAAGGCGCGAAGAGAAACGCCACGATCGGCACCGCACCAAACGTCGCGAAGCTGAGGGCCGACGTCCAGGCCGCTTGCAACGGGCGAGACAAGGCCTCCTGATGAATGCCGAGTTCGTCCCGCATGTGAGCGCCCAGCGTGTCGTGTTTGGTCAATTGCTGTGCGACCTCCATGGCGAGGCTTTCTTCCACGCCCCTTGCAACGTACTTCGATGCCAGTTCTTCGAGTTCGGCGCCGGGGTCGCTTGCCAACTCGCACTTCTCGCGCTCGATGTCGGCTTGCTCCGCATCTCGAGTCGAGCTCACGGACACATATTCACCCACTGCCATGGACATCGCGCCAGCGACTAGTCCCGCGATTCCCGCGACGAGAGTGTCCTGTTTGGTCGCGGACGCAGTGGTTACGCCGATCATGAGACTAGCGGTGGACACGATCGCATCGTCCGACCCGAGCACGACCGCGCGTAGCCAGCCCGCCCGTCCGCTCTTGTGTTTCTCTTCATGGCGTCGTCTTCGCTCGAGCATCATTGGTAGGCCTCGCCAGGTTCTGGAGCAAAGAGCGCAGCGCCGTGTCTTCTTTCATGTTTCCTGAACGGGTCGACACGAAGCTGCCGCTACCGCGGCTCTGGTCAACCGCGTTTCGATCGCCCTCTCAGTTGCTCGCTGGAGCGCGTGAGTGTTGATGCGAGGCCAACAGTGCGACGATACGCTGCCAGGTCAATGACAGCACGGCTTTCCTTGGTAACAACCGTCCTGTTGGGACTGAGGAACTTCCAGTCGCCCTGCGCACGCCCTGGGTCGGGTGCTCCAAATCGACGTATTCGTCACCGTCGACGAGCTGCATTTCGTCTTCGGCCGCACTCACGCGAGCGACCTCCTCGTCGGAGAGCAGTCGGAGAAGCGCACTGCGAGTGACGTACGTTTGTTTTTGCATGTTTTTCATAGTCGCCAGTACTTGCACTACTCGTGCCCCGTTGGTGGCTCGGTCCGACTTTCACCACAGGCTGCTAGAGCCGTCGATGGCGATGACCCAGGCTTGACCCACTACAATCGAATTTGGACCCCCGCGTTCGGCGCGGGGGGTGAGCACTGGATGTTTCGCACGGCCGCATACCCCGCTCTCTCCAGAAGGCACTGTCCGACGTCGCTGAGTACCCAATCCAGGTAGTCGCGGACCGCGCCGGTTGGGGCGTTCGGCGTGTACATGAACAGTGGTCGCGCCATGACGTACGTGCCGTCGGCGGCAGTCGCCACGCTTGGTGCGACACAGCCGTGCTTTCCGGTGATGCAAGGAAGCTTCACCCACTTGCTCGCGTAGGCGAGCCCGCTGTAGCCTATCGCGCAGGGAGTGTTGCTCACTACTTCGGCCACCTCTTGCGATCCCTGCAAATCACGGATTCCGAGCTTGTACTCCCCTGACTCACCGAGGATGACTTCCCTGAAGTATTCCGACGTTCCCGAGTTGTTTTGTCGGCCCAAGCGGACGATTCGATCCGACGCGCACCCGGGGACGGTTACGCCGAATTGACTCCAACGGTCGGCGCCGCCGTGTTCGCCATAAACGTCGCTCAATTGAGCTACGGTCAGAGCAGTGAGCGGATTGTTGGGATGAAGGAATACCGCGATCGCGTCATGGCCGACGACAAACTCCTGGGGATGCAGCCTGCGCGCCCTCGCAGACGCGAGCTCATCGGCGGTCATGATTCGGCTCGCATTGGCAATGTCGGCAGTACCATTGATTAGGGCAGCGATTCCGGTGCCAGTCCCGCCACCGGACAGGGCGACGGCTACCTTGGGGTTGACCTGGCGGTAGTTTTCAGCCCACACCTGGGCGACGTTCACCAAGGTATCGGAACCTTTGTTCTGAATCACCAAGGTCTCTCCCCGCGACCGTGTCCCCACAGGCTCCGTACTTCGTGCGCAGGCAGATGCCGCCAGGCACAAGCTCAGCATGCCAATGCCGGCAATGCGCCCGGCGCGGCTCTCGTTCGGTACCTCGCGCTCGCCAGCGTTGAGCGTGGGTTTGAGTGATGTAGACAATAAAGGTTAACATCGTTTAGCACGTCGCGTGGTTCGGTGCGCCTAGATTCGTCGGCGAAGGTGAATATCTTCGGGTCGTAGCCTACGCACGCATCGCCATTGTTCGTGATGATGTTCACTTTGTACTGTCGGGCGAGGGGTTTCGCCGCATGTTCGCCGCGGCATGCGTATTGCACCAGGTTCGCACGCGTGCGCGACCGGCAGGCGCCGGTTGGATGCGTCGCGCGAACTGGAGCAAGACAATGCAAGAATCCGCCAAACCACCTCTTCATTCCGCCACAGAACTGCTCTCGGCGTTGGCCACGACGCGGGGGAATGTTGCGCTGCAAATTAATCTGCTCACCAAGGAGGCGCGCGAGCGCTGGCACGCGCTGGAGGCCCAAGTGGAGCTGTTGCAGGCGAAGTTGGGCAAAGAGGGTGACAAAGTGACCGAGCGCGTCAGTAGGAGCGCAATCGAGTTGACCGAAGCCGTCCACGCCTTTTTGCACGAGCAGGCGCACGCCGTCGCGCTATCGACGCCCGCCAAACGACTGATGCAGAAGCCCATGACCTGCAATCCACGCGATCGACTGACACGGGTGGCGCAGATAATGTGGGAGCTCGATTGTGGTTCGGTGCCCGTGGTCGCCGAGGACGGCCAGCTCGTGGGCATAATCACGGATCGCGACGTGTGCATGGCTGCGTACACCAGTGGTCGGTCGCTCGAGGACCTGAACGTCTCGGTCGCGATGTCACGTGACGTTGGGACCGTGGGCGAGGAGGCTCCGCTGCAGGCCATTTATGAACTCATGCGGGAGCGACGGGTGCGCCGCGTTCCGGTCGTGGAGAAAGGCGTATTGGTGGGGATCGTCAGTTTGTCCGACATCGCGCGATGGGTGGCCAGGCACGCCGAGACCGCGGCGCCGACCGGCGTCGAGCTAGCGCACACCCTGTCGGTCGTGTGTGAGCTACGCGGCTCCAACCGTCACACCGCTCACGGCAACGGCGCGATGCCTCACGCGGCCCAGTAAACAGGACAGACCTGGCCGCTTTCGCAAAAGCCTCGGTGCGTAGACTTGCGTTCGCCTGTTCCCACTCTGCCACGATGGTGGCGAACCGGCGTGTGACGTCTGTGTTTTCTCGATGGCCGTTCGTCACGGATCAGCGGGGTGCTGCGCTTCGTTGTATCGGTTTCAGGTGTGTACCTAGAGCAGAGCTCAAAACCGGTCGCGAGAGTGAGAACCGCCCACCCGGCAGGCCTCTGTCGGGCGCCAGGAGCGCGGGCTGCGAAAAGTGAACTCAGCGAACCACAGGCTGCTAGGGAGGTGAGCGCGGCTTAGGCGCGGGGGTGGGGTTCGATAAGCGGCAGCACGACGAAGCCGGGTGTTCCACTTCGGCGCGCTATCGTTCATCGTCACCACCCTCCCGGCAGGGCTCGTCACGGTCATCGCGGGAACTACCGCGTTTGACCTGGGTTGGACTGGTTCTCACGGCGGGCTCGAAGAGTCCGGGTGGCGGGGAGACGACCACCCGCTGGCTCAGCCTTTTCCCATCGCTCTTGAAGCGTCCCGCACGTGGACGTTAGGCTCCCGCTCATATGTCTTTCGTTCAGCGAGTGGGCGCCGTGCGGTATGCCAAGGTGGAGGCGTTTCCCCGGTTCATGGGTGGGGTGGTTTGGATGTTGGTCGCGACCAGCTTGGTCGCTTCTTGCGGCGAAACGAGACCGCTGGTCGTGACGCCCGCATCGGTGGTCGAACGTACCAGCTCGAAGGTGGAGGCGCCGGTCGCGTTCGAATTCACCGAAGTCCGCTTGACGCTCCGCGAAGACGGGACGTGGAAGCGCGTCTTGACGAACCGCTACGAGATCCTGGATCGCTCGGCCGTCGACGGCTGGGGCGCGACTGAGGCGCGCTATAGCCCGTGGTACACGAAGAAGCCGATCATCACCGCCCACGTCACCAATGTCGATGCTGACGGCACGAAACACCGGCATGATCTCGACCCTGCCGTCTTGACCGAGGAACCCGCTTACCCGCAAGCTCCGGACGTCTACGGCGACGCGCGGGTGCTGCGCGCGCCGTTACCCAACGTGCAGGTGGGTTCCGTCATCGAGGAGGTGATAACCACGGAGTCGCACGGCGCGTTCCTGCATCCGGCGTACGTTCACCGTAGCTATTTTGGTTCGGGCGTGCCGGTCAAGAGGGCTCGGTTCGTGGTCGACGCGCCCGAGGACGTGCAACTCAACTTCAAGGTGTTCGACGCCAAGGTGGAGCGTAAGGAGGTGACCTCGGGTGGCCGCGTCGAGGTGACGTACGAAGGCGGTCCGTATCCAGCGTTCGAGGCGCTCGAAGATGCGCTGCCGCCCGACGTGGTGCGGTGGCCAAACGTCGCGGTGGCGGTCGGGACCAATTGGCAGGAGCTAGCGCGCAAATACGAAGACGTCGTCGAAAAGGCGCTCTCCGGCATCGACTTCGAGTCGACCGTCGCCAAAATCGTCTCACGAGAGGACGCGCCGCGCGTGAAGGCTACGAAGATCCTCCAGTGGGTCAAAGATCGGATCCGCTACGTCGGGGTGGAGTTTGGGGACTCGGCCATCGTCCCTTACACGCCGGACAAGACGCTCGCTCGCGGCTTCGGCGACTGTAAAGACCAAGCGACGTTGATGGTGGGCCTGCTGCGCGCCGCCGGTCTCGACACCGAGATCGCGCTCTTGAGCGCGGGGCGCGGTGAAGACGTTTCTCCGGAACTGCCCGCGTTCAACGTCTTCAACCACGCGATCGTGCACGTCAGCGCGCCCGATGAACTGTACATCGACCCGACCGCAGATCTCGTCACTCTGGGCAATCTGCCGACCAGCGATCAGGGGCGGTATACGTTGCTCGTGGGCGGGCCCAACGCCGGGTTGCGGCGTATCCCCGAAGCCGTTGCATCGTCCAACACGTACGAGGAGATCCGGACCGTTCGCCTGAAACCTAGTGGTCTGCCGGACGTGCACGAAGTAGCCCGAGGCACCGGCTACTTCGACTGGGAGCTTCGCTCGGCGTTTAGTCATCCCGAAGAGCAGCTCTCCAAGAACCTCGAAGCATACGTCGAGGCGGACTACAAGAGCGAGACCGTTTCAGGGATAAAGCACACCAACCCGCACGATCTTGCGGCCCCGTTTTCGGAGGAGCTCGTGGCCGAGAAGACGGGAGTTGGTGAAACTCAATTGCTCGAAGCGTGGAGCGATCTGGCGGAGGGCAACTTGTTCCGCTGGTTGCCTTCGACGTTGTTGGAAGGCGAGGAACCGCGCAAGGCGCCGCTTCAATTGACGCTACCGTACGTCGCCAAGATGGTTTGGAAGGTCGCCCCGCCACAGGGTTTCGTCACCAGCGCGCCGCCCGCCGAGTTCGAGCTCGACTTCGGTGCCGGGAAGCTCACGCGTCGTGTGCAGTCGCATCCCGACGGCTCGGTGACGCTCACGTCCGTACTGGCGCTCGAGAAAACGCGGCTCGGTGCCGACGACGTGATGAAGTTCCGGGAGGGATATGCAACGTGGGCAGCTGGTAGCGTGCCTCGCGCCGTGTTTCGGCATGGTGCTTGGGATCTCGCTCAGAAGGGGAAGCTGGTCGAAGCCGTCCGCATGTTGAGCGCGTCGTCTGCCACGGGTGAAAGTGCTGCGCTGGCGAAGTTGCGGATGAGCCACGTCTTGCGCCCGACGTTGGAAGAGCTTGCGCTCGGTCAAGCCGATGTGGCCGTCGAGCTCGCGCCCAACGACGTGGACGTTTGGCGCGAATACGCCGGAATCGTCTCCTCCAACGGCCTCGGAAAAGATCTGGGCCGCGGCTTCCCGCGGGAACGCGCCTTGCGCGCTTACAGCAAGGTATACGAACTCGACCCGAAGCAAACCTACGCGAAGCTCCGGCACGGGGTCGTGCTCGAGCACGACGAGCGGGGTGAACGTTATCAGGTGAGTAAAGAATCGTTGCTCGCGGCGGCGGCCGTCTACGACTCGATTCCCGCCAAGGAACTACGCGAGTTCAGCAACGGTGACTTTCGTAACAACGCGCTGTACGCGCTGTTTTGGGCAGGTGAGTACGAGCAGGTGGAGGAGCGGCTTCGCGGTATGTCTGCCGATGAGGCGCCCGACGACCTACGCGTCATGGTCGAGGCGGCGCGCGGAGGTGCGGCGGCAGCGATCGCCTTGGTCGATCGCATGCAAGTCGACAAGGACCGGAGGAATACCGTGCTGGAGGCGGCCTCGGGCACGTTGGTGATGACCGGCGACTATGACGGCGCGGCGGCGATCCTCGACGCCATTCGCGTCGAGGGCGAACAAGCGCGCACCATTCAGCGTCGTGCGACGATGCTGCGCGGCGTCGTTCGCACGAGCGAGACAGCCTTGCCGGAGAACACGCCCGGAGACATGGTCGCCAAGTTCCTGAGCTTGAGTTCCGTTCGCGACGAAGCAGACCACGAGTTCGCCAAGCGATACCTCGCAGCCGGAGCACAACTCGAAGGGTCGACGCTGGTGAAGTATGTCGAGTCCATGCGTCAAGAGCTCCCCGCGAAAGTCACCAAGCAGCTGATGGTCGACTTGATGAGGCGCGGCAACAAGGTCCAAGTCGACGGCGACAAGCGCGTCGGTTACCGCGTCCGGGTGACGTTCGAGTTCGGCGCGACTCAGACCGCGCCGTTCTTCGTCGTCGAAGAAGGCGGCAAGTTCAAGGTCCGCGCGTTGGGCGAGTTCCCCGCCGAGATCGGTGCAGGAGCCTGGGAGGCGCTCGAACAGGGCAACGAGGCGCGGGCCAAGCAGTGGCTCGATTGGGCGCGCGAAGGAGCCGCCATATCGCATGAGGAAGATCCGTTGCGCGTGCCGCCCTTCGCGCGGTTGTGGCAAGACGGCAAAGGCGACGTGAGGGGGGCCGCGGCAGTTTTGGCGGCGTTGTCCGGGCGAGCAAAAGACGTACTGCCGTACTTGGAGAAGCGCCTCGCCAGCGCGAAGACGGACACGGACAAGACCGCCTTCTTGCAGGCGCTGGTCTACGCGCAGTACCAGCTGAGGCACCAAGACGAGAGCTTGGCTGCGGCGCGGTCCCTTCTGGAGCTGGTACCGAGGTCCAAGTTGGCGCGTCGGATGATGTTCAATGCGTTGTGGAACACCCAGGACTTCGCCAGCATCCAAGGGCTCGCCGAGAAGGGCCTTCGCGAAAAGCCCACCGACGCTGAAAAGAGAGAGTTGAAGGAAAGGGTCGCGTCGAGCTTGTCGCGCCGAGGCAAGATCGCAGAAGCCAAGAAGCTCTACTTGCAGCTCATCGACGAGTTTCCCACGGCCAACGAACCCTACAACACGGCGGGTTGGCTCGGCCTGTTCGGCAAGCCTTCGCAGCAAGACATCGACCACGTGTTGCGTGGCCTGGAGCTCGAGCGGAGCGCCTCCAGCCTCCACACACTCGCGTGTCTATACGCGGAGCTCGGACGCATCGACGAAGCGGGCAAAACCCTGGTCGAGTTGCGGGGCATGCGCAAGAACGGCGTACTGGAACCGCACGACTGGTACGTAGTCGGGCGCGTCGCAGAACACCTCGGCTTCGTCGACGAGGCGAAGCGCGCCTACGGAAAGGTGACCAAGCCGGAGATCGACTACCCAACGTCGACTCACTCCCTCGCTGCTCGACGCCTGCAAAAGTTGTGAAAGTGGGCCGTCGCGAGATGGCCCCGATTCACTCGAACGGCGGCGCGATCACGGCGCCGTTCAGCTCGACCGCGTAGGTGATCTGAACCTTCGGCGTCAGCATCGTCGCCACCGAGCAATACTTCTCCACGGCCAATGCTACGGCGCGGTGGGCCTTGTTTTCGGCGATTGCCCCGGTGAGACGAAACGTGAGGTGAATCGTCTCGAACACGGCGGGTACCGCGTCTTTGCGGGTGGCCGCGACGTTTACCTCGAACCCTTCGAGAGGTTGCCGTTGCTTCTTCAAGATCAACGCCACGTCCACGCCGCTGCAACTGGCCAAGGACGCCAGCACGCCTTCCATCGGCCGTAGGTAGTTTGGGTCTCCGCCGAGATCGGGTGAGCCGTCGAGGCGCAAGCTGGCTCCGCGTTCAGCCTTGGCGACAAAGGCCATCGGCTCTTGATAGGTAACGGTCAGGTTCATGGTGCTGGATCCGGTTCGAGTCAGCGCTTCGGCGCGCAGAACAAGTCGCTAGTTAGGTACCGATCGCCGCGGTCGCAAATGATGACGACGATCACGCCGCGCCGGAGCTCCGACGCGAGTTGCAGCGCTGCCCAGACTGCGCCACCCGCGGACACGCCGCCGAGTACGCCCTCTTCCCGGGCCAGGCGACGCGCCGTCTCTTCGGCGTCCGTCTGAGTGACCTCGACGATTCGATCGAGCTCCTCGGGTTTGTAGATTTTGGGTTGGTATTCGACGGGCCAAGCACGGATGCCGGGGATCTGGGCTCCTTCTGCTGGGTGAACGCCCACGATTTGGACGTGTGGCGCGACGCCCTTGAGGAAGCGGCCGGTGCCCATGATGGTGCCGGTGGTGCCCATCGCCGAGACGAAGTGCGTTACCTTGCCGTCCGTGTCTCGCCAGATCTCCGGTCCCGTCCCGAGCTCGTGGGCGAGCGGGTTGTCGGGGTTCGAGAACTGGTCGAGCATGATGCAGCCGCCGCGGGCTACCTCCGCGCGGGCGTGGTCAATCGCCCCCTCCATGCCTGCGTCCGACGGAGTCAACGTTACGCGTGCGCCGTAGGCTTGCATCAACTGAACGCGTTCGGCCGTGGCGTTGGCAGGCATCACCAACTCGAGCTCGTAGCCTTTGGCACACGCGATCATCGCCAGCGCGATGCCCGTGTTGCCGCTGGTCGGCTCGATGATGCGGACGCCTGGTTTCAGTACTCCGCGCCGCTCCGCGCCTTCAATCATGCTCAGCGCGGGGCGGTCTTTGACGCTGCCACCAGGGTTCTGGCTCTCCATCTTGGCGAGCAGGGTGACGTCAGGGTTCGGGCACAAATGCTGGAGCCGAACGAGGGGCGTGTTTCCGACCAGGTCTACGAGGGTTTGGTGCGCCACGGTTTTCTGGGGTCTTCCTAGGCCAACTCCGTGCAGTTCGCACCACGAATTGTGCGCCGGACGCCCTCCTACCGGTGGAGCACCCACGCCCAAAGCGGCACTGTAACCAGCGAAAGCACGAGCCCCCAGCCAACCATCGCGGCCACGAACTCGGGCGCGATGCCGGCCGCCATGATCACCGCGCCCACCGTGATCATCGTCGGCATCGCCGTTTCCAGGACGCCGACCTGCAAGATCAAGCGCGGCGCTCCCGCCACCGAAAGCAGACCCCAGGCGACAATCGGGAGCACGACGAGTTTCAGCACGAGTCCTGCCGCGAGCAGTCTCCCGTGGGAGGGGCGCGTCAACGGTAACTTGAAACCTACTGAAAACATCGCCAGCGGCACTAACGGCGCCGCGCATGCTGCCAGCAAGGGTTCGACCAACGCGGGCCGGGGGATCGGCAGCAGGCCGAGCAGCAGCGCGAAAAACGGCGGAAAACCAACGACCTTCAACGCCACGTCCCGCGGTTTGGGCCGATCGCCGCTCGTGAGCCGTCCCAGCACGATCGGGACGATGATGCTCAGCAACAAGAACGACCCGATTTGGTCGTAGACGGCAGCGAGCGGCAGCGCCGCCTCGCCCAGCAATGCGCTGCAGAGCGGAAAGCCAAGGAATGACGTGTTGCCGAGCGAGGTGAGCAAGAACAACAAGGTGCGGCTCTTTGCATCCCAGCCCAGCGCGCGACCCAAGACCAGGGTGAGCACATAGCTGGCTGCGGCGACTGCCCATGGTGTGACGATTAGCGCGATCAAACCCACGTCGAAACGCAGGTTCGGCACGACCCGCAGGATCGTCGCTGGCAAACACACGTCGATGATGAACCGATTGAGCACCTCGGCCGTGTTTGGAGGAAACCGCTCGAAGCGGCGCGCGAGTTGGCCCGCGATGAGCAAGCCAAGCACCATGAACAGCGCAGAGAACATGAGTTGAGAGCGCGACGCTGCACCAAACGACGCCGAGACCGCGGGCGACTATATCGTCTGGCCCAAGCGGCGCAAACGGATCCTCGGCCGGCCGTTCACATTGAAGTCGCAGCGAGCGCGCCGTGATGTTTTGTTCTTTCGTCTCAGGCGACAGGGGCCCATGTGTCGATGTGGATGTCATGAGCGCCTCGCCCCCCACCCAAGTTTGGCACGCCCTCGGACCCACCGAGGTTCTTCAGACGGTCGGCTCGACCGAGGAGGGGCTCTCGACCGAAGAAGGGGAGCTCCGACTCCAACGCGATGGGGCCAACGTCCTATCGCAGACCAGCCGCGCTCCTTGGCTCGGCAAGCTGCTCGAGCAGTTCGTCCAGCCGCTCGTGATCGTGTTGTTGGGGGCAGCGGGGCTATCGATCTTCTTGGGCGACTTCGTCGACGCCGGAGTGATAGGCGCCGTCGTTTTGCTGAACGGGCTCATCGGCTTCTTCCAAGAATATCGCGCCGAGCAATCGATCGCGGCATTGTCGAAAATCATCGTCACCGAAGCGAGCGTCGTCCGCGACGGCAAGTTACGTCGTTTACCCAGCGAGCGCCTGGTTCGGGGAGACATCGTCTCGCTCCAGTCGGGAGACACGGTGCCGGCCGACCTTCGCCTGTTGGAGATTCGCGACCTCAAAGTGGAGGAGGCGGGGTTGACGGGGGAGTCCGTCCCCGTCGAGAAGAAGTTGGGGACACTAGCGCCCGATACCGGGATCGGAGATCGCCTCAACATGGCCTTCGGTGGCTCGGCGGTCACCTACGGCGTGGCACGCGGTGTGGTCGTCGCCACCGGCAACGCCACGGAAGCGGGTCGGATCGCCGGCTTGATGGTCGCGACCGAGACCCTGGAGACGCCCCTCACGCGAAGGATCGCAGGGCTGTCGCGTTTGCTCGTGTGGCTGATCTTGAGCCTCGCGGCGTTGCTGCTGGTGATTGAATGGTTGCGCGGCGTACCGCTCACCGAGACGTTCAATGCCGCGGTGGCGCTCGCCGTCGGTGCCATTCCCGAAGGGTTACCTGCGGCAGTGACCATCGTGCTCGCCGTCGGCGTTTCCAGGATGTCGAAACGCGGCGCGCTGATCCGCCGCTTGCCGGCGGTGGAGACCTTGGGCAGCACCACCGTCATTTGTTCCGATAAGACCGGTACCCTGACGCAGAACCAAATGACCGTCACGCGGCTGCTCGTCGACGAACGGTTCTACGACGTCACGGGCACCGGATTCGACGCCGAGGGTCACTTACAACTCGACGACGAACCCGCCGACGTGGAGAGCGACGTCGCCCTCGTGGAGGCGCTTCGGGCTGGGTTCCTGTGTAACGACACGCGCCTGGTGTACACGGACGCCGGAGTCAAAGTGGAGGGCGATCCCACCGAAGCGGGGTTGCTCGTGGTGGCTCACAAGGCCCGGATCACTCATGACCTGACGCGGTCGCTGCCGCGCCTCGACTCGATTCCGTTCGAGTCCGTCCACATGTACATGGGATCTCTGCACCGAGCGCCCGACGAGACGCTGCTGTACGTCAAAGGTTCGTCTGACGCCTTGCTCGGGCGGTGCGTCGACCGCTTGCGACGAGATGGTTCGCTTGGCGCCTTCGATCAGGCCGCCACCGAGCTCGCGGTGGAGGGCCTGGCCAAACAGGGGAAACGCGTGCTCGTGGTCGCGCGACGCCGCTTGGAGCGAGAACGGGACAATGTGTCTCACGAGGATGTTGCTCAACTGACGTTCTTGGGGCTCGTCGGAATGATCGATCCGCCCCGCGGCGAGGCCAAGGCTGCCGTCGCCGAGTGCCTCGAGGCGGGGATCAAGGTGAAGATGATCACCGGCGACCACGCGGTGACTGCGGCCGCGATCGCCCGCGAGTTGGGCCTCGTCGGCAAGATGAATGCCTCGGGACAACTCGTTGCGCTGACGGGTGCCGAGTTGAACGCGGTGCCCGCCTCCGAGCTGCCGAGCCTCGCCGACGACGTCGCGGTGTTCGCCCGCGTCGCGCCCGAGCAGAAGTTGTCCTTGGTGCGCGCGTTGCAGTCCCGGGGGCACGTAGTCGCCATGACGGGCGACGGCGTCAACGACGCGCCCGCTCTCAAGCAAGCCGACATCGGTGTTGCCATGGGCAAAAACGGCACCGACGTCGCTCGCACCGCCTCCGCGATGATCCTCACCGACGACAACTTCGCGACCATCGCCAGAGCCGTCCACGAGGGCCGCGGGATCTACGAAAACCTCGTCAAGTTCATCGCCTGGTCGCTCCCCACCAACGGCGGGGAGGGCCTCGTATTGCTGGCCGCGGTCGTCTTTCAAACCACGCTGCCCGTGTTGCCCGTCCAGCTGCTGTGGATCAACCTCGTCACTGCGCTCCTGGGCACCGCGTTGATTCTCGAACCGCACGAGCCCGGCCTCATGAAGCGGCGCCCGCGACACCCGAGATCTACCATCTTCGACCGACTGTTGGCTCTGCGCACGATCCTCGTTTCCATTGCCGTCGGCGCCGCCGCCTTCGGTTGTTTCGAGTGGGCCCAGAGTCAGGGCCTTTCCGACGAAGCCAGCCGCACCGTAGCCCTCAACACCATCGTGGTCGTGGAGGTAGGTTACTTGTTCGCGTGCCGCAGCCTGCGACTGCCGGTTTGGCAGATTGGGCTGTTCTCCAATCCCAGCGTTTGGCTTGGAGGCGCGGCGATGTTGCTGGTTCAGTTGGCGATGACCTACTTGCCGCTGTTCAACCGACTCTTTCACACCGCGCCGATCGAGTGGTGGTGGTGGCCGTTCATGGCAGGGATCGGGTTTGCCATCTTCGTGATGGCGGAGCTGAAAAAGGTGCTGGTTCGCGACGTCGAGCCGAACCCGGGCGCGGCCTCGAGCCTCGAGCAACTGGCTTGAGGGGACGCGCACTCGTGCTCGCAAGTCGCGTCGAAAGAGCTGCTGGCTCGGGGCGTTGCCACGCGCTTTTGCTCCTGAAGTGTTCGGCCGCGCCGCAGATTGTGGTACGGCCCGCATTCCCCGCGAGACATGCTCATGGCGACCAGTGATTCGTCCGACACCCCGCTGGCACGGCTGATTCGCGAGCGAATCGCAAAAAACGGGCCGATGACGTTTGCAGAGTTCATGCGCCACGCGTTGTACGACGCCGACCACGGCTACTACCGCCCGACGCGTAGCGTGGTGGGCACGGCGGGTGACTTCTACACCAGCGTCAGCGCGACGCCCATGTTCGGGCGCCTGCTCGTTCAGGTGCTGGGCCATCACGTCGCTCGACTGGCGTCGCCGCTACCGCCCGTGATCTACGAATTTGGCGCGCACCGCGGTCAACTCCGCGCCGACGTGCTCGCCGCCGCGCCGTCGATAACCTACCACGCTTACGAAAGTCACGACGCTTGGCCCGCGAACATGACGGGTTGCGTCGTGGCGAACGAGCTGCTCGACGCGCTGCCGTTTCACCGCGTGCAGGTGGTGGGCGGACGATGGCGAGAGCTGTTCGTTGGTTTGGACGGCGATCGGTTGTGTTCGGTCGAAGGCGAGCTCTCCGACGCGGAGCTGCTCGAGCCGCTGGACGGGCTGCCGCTCCAGTACATGGAAGGCTACGTGACGGAGGTTTGTTTGGGAGCACGGCGTTGGCTCGAGACGCTGGCGACGCGTCTGACTCGCGGTTTCGTGTTCCTGTTCGACTACGGCCACGAGACGGAGCAATACTTCGCGCCCCACCGTTCGAACGGCGGCTTGCGGACCTTCTACCGGCACCAGCGCGGTGACGATCCGTTCATCAACGTTGGCGAGCAAGACATCACTTGTGACGTCAACTTCACCGACGTCGTGGCTGCGGCCGAACGCGCTGGCTTCGAGGTCGTGGAGTTCACCGACCAAGGTCGCTTCTTCTCGCGTCAGGTGGCGCGTGTATTGCGCGGTCGAACTCCCGCGCCCAACGAGTCCGCGCCGTCGAGTGCGGGTGCCTCGCCGTTCGATACCGCGTTCACGCCGGAAGAGGTGCGCGGCCTGATGACGTTGACCCATCCCGCGCACATGGGCATGGCCTTCAAAGTCGTCGTGTTGAGCAAGGGGTTGTAGGGCGGCGCCGCTTGGTTCAGCTCCCGGCACGGTGCTCCCCCGCGCGTCACTTCAACGTCACTTGCAGCGTGACGGGCTTGCCTTGACGGACCACCTCGATTGACAAGTTGTCGGCCGTGCGCAGACGCGCGTATGCCGCCATCGCTTGTTCGGGGTTGCCCAGTTCGAAGCCGTTTATGCGTGACAGGAAGTCACCATTCTTCAAGTTCAGGGCGTGCAAGAGGGAACCCTCGGGTACCCCGTTTAGTCGGATCATGGGCGTTCCCGACGGTCCGTCCTTTGCGGGGACGATGCGTGCAGCACTCATGAACGCCGTTGGGTCGGCGAGTATTTGGTCCACCACGCCTCTTTCCACCGTCACTTGTGTCTCACTGAGTTTGGTGAAACGCGCCGCGAGCTCGGGGGGTAACACCGAACGTGCGCGCCGTCGTTCGTGGGGGGTTTCGTCGCGCCGCGCCTGGGGCGAACGGTCGGCGCCGTCCCGTGCGGCGGCCGGAGGCTGTTGGCTGAAGAGTAACGTTTGACACAGCCCGCTGTTTCCGACGAGCCACACCGCGGGGCTCGCTTTCGTGCGGTTGAACCCGATGTACGCGACCTCGTAGCTGCCGACGCGGTCGCCGACGCGTCGTTGACTCGCCGCTTCGTCGTTTGGTCCGCGCAGCACGCTCACCGACTCCAGGGGGTCGCTCGATTCGGTGACGATGGTCACGGAGACCTCGGCGCAGATCTCGGCGAGCAACGGGTCGACGGCGGCCACGTCGCCCGCGACGTCGCTGACGACGTCGTCCGTCCGCGGCTCCGGATCGAGATCGACGCGCCAGTCGAACGGATTGTTGGCGAACAACGGCGCCGCAGCCTGGGGAGCGACGCCTGCGAACGCGCCCGACGCGTACACCTTTGCCGGCGCCTCGTTGGGCAACGGCGGTAGTAACGTGTCGGCGAGCAGTGCCGAAGCGGCGGAGGCCTGAAAGTACACGCACCCAACGGCACAACACGACGCGACCCACTGCAAGCCACGTCGAACGGGAAGCTGCGACTGCATGGCAGCCCGGAATGCGAGCCGCGTGCCAACGTCGCTCGGTGCCTCTACGCAGCATTGTTAGGCGGCGCGGCCCGTCCTGCAACCTCGCGCGTGAGACAAGCTGTCAGTCGCGGGCCGCCACCGGCGCTTCCCCGAGACAACCTGACAACCACCCGACGATGGGAGTGTTCTTTCAGAACATCTTGCCCGCGAGCCCGCCGAGTAGACTCTTGGCTTTGTCGGCAGCCGCGTCCACGCCCTCCGCCGAAATGGCGCCGAGGACTGCACCTTTGATGGGTTCGGGTAACTTGTCTGCCAAAAAACCTTTGACCACGTCGGCGACCTTCGCCGCTTGGTCGGGACTGAGATCGGCCTTTGCAACCAACTGACTGATGAGCTCGTTCATGGCGTCGAGTGGAGCAAATTTCACCGTTTCCCACAAGCCACTCGTGCACCCGCTCGACGGGTCGGCGCTGCGAACGTTCAACCGAGCCGCAGCGAGTTTACGGTTTTGGGTTGGGCCCAGCACTTCGGCGTCTCTTCACGGCTCCCTCCCACCCGTTAACCCTACGGCAAGGGCGCTCATCCCTAGCTCCCGCTCTCCTTCGCGGCCGAACGACTCGGGAGCACCGCTGGAGTTCGGTTCAGCCGGTACAGCCGAGCAGTGTCATCGAGCAAGTGTCGCCGAGCAGGGCGCGACACTTGCAAGTTGCAGATCTCCGAAACCTGCGATGGTGCTAACGTTACGCCCATGAACTCGGAGCGCTCGTCGGTTCGGCACTGTTCACCGGGGTCCGACCATACTCGAGTCCCGGAGGTGTCTCGCGCAAGGTACGCCTTCTGGGCATGGTTGCTC
This sequence comes from uncultured bacterium, assembly GCA_966249405.1. GTDB lineage: Bacteria > Myxococcota_A > Polyangia > Polyangiales > Polyangiaceae > SZUA-265. The sequence continues at coordinate 19,042 of CBINDO010000036.1, forward strand.
GCGGGCTTGGCGTTTGCCTGCGGTCAACGTGACGACGTGGTGGCGCGCGGAACGGACACGGATGGGCCCACGGCTCCAAACACGGCTAACGACACGACGTCGTCGGCGTCACCCACGTCGACCCACGAAGCCTGCTCCCCAGCTAGCACGACCTACGACGCAGTCCTTTACGCAGACCCTACCCAAGTTCGAGCCGACGGCAGCGTGGCTTTGACGGCGGGCCAAGAGTTGGTGGTTCCGCGCGCCCACTCCAGCGGCTCAGCGGTGCTCACGCTCGTCCTGCGGGCGGAAGATTCACGTCCGTGGCCACGGGTTACCGTGAGCGCCGACGCCTCGCATTCGGCGTCGCTGTCCGTTCACTCGAGCCACGCCGCCGAATACGAGTTCGAGCTGCCGGCCTCCGAGAGCACGGCGCTGCGGATTGGCACCAAAGCCGACAAGCCCGCGTTGGGCGACTTTGGCCAGCTCTTCGTGGAGCGCCTGGAGGTGCGAGATTGCGACCAGCTCGACGAACGGTGCAAGGGCAGTGGCATGTTCATGGCTCGTGACGAAGCGTGCGCGCCGTTCGTCTGCGACACCGCTGACGATTGCGCCCTTGGCTTCCAAGGAAGCGGCTTCGGAGGGCAATGCGAGGACGGAACTTGCAGATACCCGGATTGTGCAGTGGGTGACGCTGAGCTGAGCGGCGTGAGGTGTCTCGACGCGCGGGCGCTGTCCAACCCGGAGGCGAATCCGAGTTCGCCCGTCGCGCTCAACTCCGACGTCGAGCTCCAATGTCCCGCGATCACGGACCTGCGCTGGTACGTCATTGGCTCGATAGGCGAGGGAAGTTGTGCCGAGCGCCCGATGTGCGGCCCAAATCCGCCCGAGGCGTTCGGCTTCCCCGAAGACCCTTCGATGTGTTGCTACGTGATCGAGCGGATTTGCGGAGTGTAGACGCGCGCGTCGAGAGCGTTCTGCGGCACGGACGCTGTCGCGACCAGGCCTCGGCAGGGTCGCGGTTGACGGCTGCGATGCCCATTTGTCCCCAGAGTTTCGATAGGGTGCTAACATGCGGCCGTGCACTCGTTCGAACCCTGTACCAGGTGCGGTCGTCACGTACGTGTCGAGGCCGCCGCATGTCCGTTCTGTGCAACGGCGCGTGACGCTGATTCGAATGGCGCCCACGCCGCACGAAGCCGCTTCCGCCAGACGTTGTCCGACGCCCTCGGTCGCCGCGCGATCTACGCCCTGACGACGGCTTTTCTCAACCAAACGGCGTGTGAGTCTCACGAGGCGACGGAGGTTGCGGCGCCGGCGGCCGCCGCAACCTCCGCACCCGCGACTTCGCCCACCTCCGCGCCGGTGACGTCGAGCGCCGAGACGTCGCGGCGCCAGATCGACCCACCCGGTCCCGTGTACGGCGCGCCCATTGCGCCCTCCGAGCGGCGTCGCGCGAAGTCTCCGTGCACGTGTCCTCCGGGTACGGTGTTGTGCGACTGTTATTGAGGGCGATCGCGTGGCGTCCATCCGCGGGCGAGCGGTGGGCGGGAGACGTGCACTGTCTCACGGCGCTGGGCCCAACCCATGGTGTTCACCCAATGCGGACTTCGTTCGCGCTTCGTCACATCGGTCGCGGGTCTCGGGCGCGGTAGAGTCGCTCGATGTGCGTCACGCCTCGGCGCGGCGTTGTTTCGCGTCAGCTGCGGCGACGTCGAAGTTCAAGTGGTCGCGGCCCTGGTGAGCGAGGTATTCGTCGTAGGTGCCTTGGTAGTCGGTGACCCCGTCACGCCGTAATTCGATGATACGCGTCGCCAACTGAGCCACGAAGTGGCGGTCGTGACTCACGAAGACCAGCGTTCCGTCGTAGTCTTGGAGGCCAAGGGTGAGGCCCTCGATGGTCTCCATGTCCAGATGGTTCGTCGGCTCGTCGAGCAGCAGGACGTTGGGTTTGACGACCGCGAGCCGCGCGAAGATGACGCGCGCCACCTCGCCGCCCGACAACGCCGCCACCGGTTTGTCCACTTCCTCGCGAGTGAACAGCATCCGCCCGAGGTGACCACGGACGAAGTTGGTCGTCTCGAGTGGACAACACTCCCAAACCAAGCTGAGGGGGGTCGCGTTCGGGTGTTCGAGCACGTCGCTGTGATCTTGAGCGAAGTAGCCGACGTGCGTTTCGTGGCCCCATTCGACCTCACCCGCCGAGGGCGCAAACTTGCCCGCCAAGATCTTGAGCAGCGTACTTTTGCCGATGCCGTTCGCTCCGATGATGGCAACACGTTCGCCGCGCCGGATGCTGGTGTCGATGCCGCTGAGCACCGGGGTCGCGCCGTACGCGTGGCTGACGTGCCTCACGTGGACGACGTCGCGTCCGCTCGGGCGTTTCTGTTGAAACGAGAACAACGGCGAACGACGACTCGACGGCGCTAACTCTTCGACCTCGATGCGTTCGACTTGTTTGGCGCGGCTCTGGGCTTGGCGTGCCTTCGTCGCTTTGGCTTTGAAGCGTTCGATGAACGCCTTCTTCTCTGCGATCACGCGCTGTACTTTGGCGATCTCGGCCTCTTTGCGCGTGCGCGTCTCCTCCTTCTGGACGAGGAACTGCGAGTAGTTGCCGCGATAGGAGATCACGGTGCCGTAATCGACGTCGAGGATACGCGTCGTGACGCGGTCGAGGAAACGCCGGTCGTGGGAGATCACGACCGTGCACCCCTTGTAGTCGCGCAAAAACTCTTCGAGCCAGCGGATGCTCAAAATGTCCAAATGGTTCGTGGGCTCGTCGAGCAACAACGCGTCCGGGTTGCCTACCAACACCTGCGTCAAGAGCACGCGGAGTTTGTAGCCGCCGGATAACGTTCCCAGCGGGTCACGGTGCCGCGCCGCTTCGATGCCGAGCCCCTCCAAGATCTCGGCGGCGCGCGACTCCAACGTGTAGCCGTCGTGGGCCGCGAGCAGATCGTTCAATTCACCGAGCCGGTCGATGTCCGGGTTCGGCTCGTGGGAGAGTTTGTCCCACTCGACGAGCGCAGCGGCGGCTTCGGCGTCACCCGCCATCGCGACGTTCAGGATCGATTCGTGGTCGTTGAGAAACTGATCTTGACGGAGGACACCGAGCTTGAGACCGCGTGCGTATTGGACCTCGCCGGCGCTCTCGGGTTCGTCGCCAATCAAGATTTTGAGCAACGTCGATTTGCCGCAGCCGTTGGCGCCTACGAGTCCGATCCGCTCACCGCGGTTGAGCTGCATGCTCACATCGGAGAACAACGTTTGCGCGCCGAAAGACTTGCCGAGCCCGGAGAGCGTAATCACCGGCGCTAGCTACGGGACGAACGAAGGGCGCGCAAGGCCTCGGTTGGACGTGAGTTGCAGCCGAGGCATGGTTTGAACACAGCTGATACGTCGGCGGCGCCGGGTTTCCGTTCTCAGTGGCAAAGCCGGTGCTCGCGGCACGTCGACGTGCGGCGAGTTAGTCTCAGCCTCCAAAAAAGTACGCGGCCCCTCCGGAGAAGGACCGCGTGCTTCGAGTTTCGTCAATCAGGCGCGCCGCTACCGGCGAAACACGCCCCTGGATGCCAGTTATTGAGCCACCGCGCCGGGGACGTCGGTGATGGTGAACTTGGTGATGGCGAAGCGCGACGTCAGGTAGTCGTAAACCAGCGAGGGATCGCCTTCCGTCTCGACCGGCGCAAACACGCTCGCGTCGACCGCGGCGTCTGCGCCAGCGTCCAACACGGGCTCCACCGGGGTTTGACCTTCGAAGACGTTGTAGAAGCGGAGGTTGATCTTCAACACGCGCGCCGGATCGTAAGAGTCGACTGCCTCGGTCTTGGCCGGGAGGCGGAACGAGACCGTGGCCCGGTCACCCACGCGACGCAGCAAGATGCGATCACTCGGCGCGGACTCTGCCTCGCTGTAACCCGTCTCGGTGATGATCTGCGGTTCGGGAATGGCGGCGTCGGGGCCAGCATCGGGCTCGACGGGCGCCTCGATCACGGTCACGCGGTCGAACGTCGAGACCGACACGATCGAGACGAGGTATCCGCCAGCGTTGGCGTTCGGGCCGCGTTCATCGGCGACGAGCTCGACGGTCGCGGTGATCTCTTTGTCGACCAGGTTGGTCGCGCCGTACGAGTCGAGCGTGAAGTGCACTTGCTCGTTGTTGGCCTCGCTCGGATCGTCGTTGAACCAACCTTCTTCGTGTGGCCACGTCGCGTCGACGTAAACCGCGGGCGGACACTGCGAAGAGTCCACGGCCACGGAGCTGAAGTCGTTGTCGTCCCACGACGCCGTCGTGTCGGAGCGGCTGAACACCGAGAACTGCGGAATTCCGCACGGCTCGACGACCACGGTCGTCTGGTCTACCGGCTCGGAGCTTGTCTCACCGAAGATCGGGCCCGAGGACGGGGCCGATGTGGACGCGCTCGTGGCATCCGAGGCGAGGGACGGAGCGGTGCCGTCGCTGGACGTGCTCGCGACGCTGTCGTCGGTAGTTTCGGGCGTCGTCACCGGCGCGACCGAGGTATCCGTCGCTGCTGGCGTCGTTGCGGGGCCGGAACCGGTGTCCGTCGCGCCGCTCGACGAGTCGGTCGTGTCCGTGGGCGTGAGGGCATTGCCGGCGTCGGGCGTCGTCACGGTACGGCTGTCGTCGTCGCCGCACGACGTGACTCCGAACGCGAACAAACAAGCGATGGCGGAATGACCAAGGGTAGAACGCAATTTCATGAAAAGCTCTCCAGGTTGAGACGAATGGCGCGCAGGAGTATCGGACTCATCCGGCGCCAGCAACCCCTCACGTGGCAACGCTTCCAAATTTTTGCGGCGCCCCTGATCCACCCCCTCGGTCGACGGTACGCAATTGAGAACACGCTGCGAATTTCGACGGCAGCTCGAAGCGTATCAGCGCACGACGAAGTCGGCGTCGCTACTCGCCCCGTGGCTCGTCGGAGCCGCCCGCGCGGTCGCGACCCCGGACCGGTTCGCGAGCGCAAAGCGATCGTTTGGTTGCCGTTTCAGCGACCCTCGGGGTGCGACTTGGCGTAGTCCAGCAAGTCAACACCATCCACCGCAAAGCCGGTCACCAGTGCTTGTCCGTCGGGCTGCACCACGACGCTGATCGTCGACTTCTCCGGCACGACGGCGAGCGCCGTTTGGAACGTCTCGGGGAAGTAGAAGCGCTCGATGTTGGCCGTAAACCTCTCGTAGTTACACTCGCCTTCGATGTACACGGGACATTCGAGCGGGCGTACGTCGCAGGGCCCGGCCCAGGTCGCTTCGTGGAGCTGCGTGGCCGGGTTCTCCGTCAAACACAGGCACGTCTTTGGTGTCTCCGTAGAGCCTTGTCGCGGGCAATCGCCAGCAGGGCCGTAGTCGACGGTGTACGTCAGGTAGTGGCCCGCGAGGATGTCGCGGGGGTCGAAGCCGCGCACCGCGAGGCGCACGGTGGTGCCCGAGCTCTCTCGCCATTCCAGCTGGGCGAGCCACGCCCCCAATACGGCGATGGGGAGCCCCACCGCGAACAACGTCGTCTTGTTCAACTTTCACCTCCGAGCTGCTGCCGCACGCGTACACGAAACCGATGCCACATGAACGCGATCGTCAGGATGACGATTCCCGAGAAAATCAACCCGAGCCCCGTCATCGCCAGCGAGCCGAAAACCTCGAAGTAGACGATCACGACTCGCAGCGCGATCACCAAAGACGCCAAATCGAACCAGCGCTTGTGGTGCGAATACGCCGCCGTCGCCGCTGCAAATAACCAGGTCACGAAGAACCCCGCAGCGGCGACCAGCTGCGTCGCGGTCGACTCAGAGGCCGAGCCGCCGAATAGGAGCGGCAGCGTGAGGAACACGCCGACGCTCGTAAACATGCCCGTCATGGTGAGTTGCAGTTCACGCTTCGCACCCGGTCGAAACCAGACACCGGCAATGGCCGCGGCCAACGCCAGCCAAGGAAATACCAAGTAGCCCAAATGTTCGCGGACGGAGCTCGGCGTCTCGAACCACAACACGTTCGCCAAAGGCGTGCCCGCCGCCAACACCACGACCGTTCCCCAAACCTGCGCCGTCGCGCGAAAATACGGGTTCCACCACCGAACGCGTTCGCCCCAAAAACCGCTCGCCAGTAACCACGAGGGAACGCTGGCCACGAGGCACGCGCGCCCAAACTCCGGTAACCCGGTGTAGTCAGCCGCTTCACCCCAAATCATGCTCGTGACCAACAGTCCTGCAGTCCACAGGTAAACGACCGCCCAACTCTGCGCCAGCCACACGGCGGGGAAGCCGATGCCGATCCACAGCAGCAACGCCTGCCAACCATCGCCGTGCAAGTTGTAGGTCTGTGCGATCAGTCCGATGCCCGCGAGCAACAGCGGCACGAACAGGGTGAGCCATGTCTCACGAACCAGCCCAGGGCGCGTCGCGTGGCGGTAGAATCCGTACCCGACACCGGCTTGCAGGGCGAAGTAAGTCGCCAATTTGAACCACGCCGGGATCTCCTCCCAGTTGGCGGCGACCAGACTCACGACACCGGTAACCAGCGCCGTGACACCCACGCCAGCGATACCGTACAAGACCCACGGTCGATCCGCGGCGCGACTCTCGTGAGCAGCAATGCGCTCGGCTTGCTCGGCCGTGATGAGGCCGTTTTCGACCCACGACGCGACCTTCTTCTGTAGCTGCGGAGTCATCTTCGCGTCGTGTCACGAATGGCAGGCGGGGGCAAAGCAACGCGAGCACTCTTGACAACATTGCCAACTGGGAATATAGCTAATAGGAAATGAATGCCGAGCAGCAATTGTCCAATGTGTTCAGCGCCTTGGCGGACCCGACGCGGCGTGCGATCCTCGCGCGTCTCGCTCGAGGTGAGGCCACCGTTTCGGAGTTGTCCGCGCCCTTCCAGCTCGCACAACCGACGATTTCCAAGCACCTGCGTGTGCTCGAGGAGGCGGGGCTGATTCAGTCCGATCGCGACGCCCAACGGCGTCCGCGCCGCCTCGTTTTATCGCCGCTGCAAGAAGCGGACGCGTGGCTGGCGCCGTTTCGAGAGCAGTGGGAGCGGCGCTTCGATCGCCTCGAAGCTCATTTGGAGAAGAAACGCAAAAAGTGATCAATCGACAGGAGACCGACCATGAACGACGACATAGACCACGACCGACTCACTGTTAAGTTTTCTCGCGTCCTCAGGGCCACCCCCGAAGAGGCGTTCGACGCTTGGACGACACCGAGCGAAATCAGCCAGTGGTGGGACCCATCGGGAGCGCCGCTCGTTGCTTGCACCATCGACCTCAGACCGCAGGGCACGTTTCGTTTCGTGACTGCCGGCCACGCGCCACCTTTCGAAGGGACTTACCACGTCGTGCAGCGCCCCCGTCTGCTCCAGTTCGGCGCCAGCGGCGCGACGGGTGTGGTGAAGTTCGAGCCTCACGTGCAGGGCACGCTGATGCGCGTCGACATCACCTGCGCGTCTGCCGAGCACTTCGAACACCTCTTGAAACTCGGCGTCGCGACGGGTACGGGCGTGACCCTCGACAACTTGGTCGAGCACCTCGCCGCACGTCGTGTGAGCGCGCCGTCAGCACACGTCTAACCCCAGAGTTCAGCCGAACCGTGGGTCTAGTCGAGCGCGCCCCTTACCGGATTGAGCCGCCTCACGTCGCGGTGTGCTACTGGCGGCGTGCGCTGGGGCAAGTCGCGGCAGCCCTCATCCCGATGCCACGGAACCGGCCGGCGCCTTGACGTATCGAGCGTTTACCTGGCGGCGCAAATAGCGCCGAACCGGTTCATCCCACAGCAAAGTCAGGGCCGCCGCGAGCGACGTGATGCACAAGAGCGTGAGCGGCGCTGCAACGGGGACCGGTAGGTGGGCGACAAGTGCCGCGTAAAGCGTGTGGCCGAGCTGGAAGTGACCGAGATAAAGGGCATAAGAGCAGGTGCCCAAGAACACCAAACCAGGTCGCGCGACGAGCCGCGCCGCCCGAGGCAAGAGGGTGACCGCCGCGAAACAGGCGATCACGATGGCGCATGCTATGCAATAAGTGAACGGCTGCGCGACGAACGGGGTGTAGTCGCGCGGCACGGCGGTGAACGGCAGCGTCACCAAAACCAAAGCCAGCACCAGGCGAAGGCTGCGGTGGTGTGGCGACGCGGCGCGCAGCGCGTACAAGAGCGCGCCGCTCCAGAACAGGAAACCGTAGTCGAGCAGTAGCGCCATGCGTAACGCGCGTGGTACCACCAGCCCCGCCGCGCCGACCGCGGCCGCGACCAAGGTGTGAACACAGACCACTCCCATCAACAGGCGCGTGGCGCGCTCCTGCGAGCCTGCGAGCCACCACAAGGCCGCCATCCAAACATAAAACGCGGCCTCGATTTGCAGGGTCCAATACACCCCATCGACGTGAGTCGCGAGCCCCACGAGTCGATGGAAGAACAGCAAGTTGGCGGCCCCGGTCGTGAGCCAGCCAGAGGGCGCGCCATCGAGCCAGTAGACGGCCAACGTCGTGAGCACGACACTCACGGCGTACAAGGGATAGATGCGGATTGCGCGCTCCAAGAGGAAGCGCGCGACGCTGGTCGCGCGCTGCAGAGACATGAAGATCACGAACCCCGACAGCACGAAGAACATCTGGACGCCGAACACCCCGAAGCGCGTGAAGCCATCGCCGCTCAGCCACGGTGGATGGTGGAAGATGAACGGGAGATGATGCACCACCACCGCCACGGCGCTCGCCCCGCGCAGCGCATCGAGCGCCTGCATCCGCGCGTTTGGCACAGGTTGTCGGGGCCGGACGACCGCTTCGGATGGTGGATGGGGCACGGGGACGACAGCTTACCGCCTCCGCGCCGAGGCGAGTTCGTCGGCGCAGCTAGCGGCGTCGGACCGCGTCGTGGACGCCACCGGCGGCCAATCCGTGAGCCGGCCCTCGGCGCGACTCGAGTGGGCGAATCGCTACAGCTGCCCGGCAAAATGTGAAGCAGGTCGATCGACGACGCCCGCGCGCGCTCTTCCCGAAGGCAAAGCCAACGAATCGGGAATTTACGCGCTATGTTCGTAATTTGGAGAGCCTGATGTGGTCCTCGACCGGCACTGCACGGGCAATGAATTGCCCATCCACGCCCGCGGCGCGAGCCTCCGTCGAGCTTTCGAAGCTTGGGGTACGGTGGACCGGCGGCTCGCGGGCGTCCGCGTCGGGATGCGGCGGGCCAAGGGCGTCGCGCTGGGCGCTCCTGATCGCGTGCGCCGGGGCCATGTCGGGTTGCGCGACCCGGCTGGGAGGCCTCGAGGGCCAAGAGCAAAAACCGGTGGGCCAAGAGTCGCGCGGCGGTGAGTCGAGCGCGCCCGAGTCGAGCCCGCCGGCGGTGGTGGACGCCTCTCAACCTCCCCAGCCAGGCGACACCAGCGACGCCTCTCAGCCCACGTCGACCGAGCCCACGGTCGACGCCGGTGAGCAGACGTCGGTGGACGCATCGGTTGCGCCCCCACCGTGCCCCGACGGGGAGCTGAACGGTGACGGCTTCTGCGTGCCGGTCACGCGGTGTGCACCCGGAACCTTCGTCTCCGAACTCGACGGTGCTGAGGTGTGTTTCCCGTGCGAGTCTGGGCAGTTCTCGAGCGAATACGACGCCGAGCAGTGTCAGGCGTGGCGCGACTGCGAAGTCGGGCAATACGTGTCCGAGCCGGGCAGCGCCGTCGAGGACCGCTCGTGTGCGGCGTGTCCAGACGGTGAGACGACGACCACCGAGAACGCCGGCGAGTGTACTGGGCCGAGCGACTGCATCGCCGGCACGTACAAGAGTGACGGCGGTTGTGCCCCGTGTTCACCCGGAACCTACTGCTCCGGCAAGACCGACGTCGAGGTGCCGTGCGACGCCACGAGTTGGGACAACGACGCCGATCCAGCGACGCCGTGCGAAGCGAAGACCGACTGCGGGGTTGGGCAATTCGTGATCGCCGACGGCGACGCTACTGCCGACCGCTCCTGCGACTTCTGCGCGGACGAGACCTTCAGCATGGAGATCAACGCCGCTCAGTGTGATGCATGGTCCGAGTGCGCAGCGGGCACCTACGTCGGTTTGCAGGGCACCTCGAGCACCGACCGCGACTGTGAGGAGTGTTCAGCGGGACAATACACTGCGGTCTCCAACGAATCGGCTTGTCAGGTTTGGACCACCTGCGTCGCCCCACTGCAGTTCGTTGCCGTCGAGCCTAGCTCGGCGCTCGATCGGAGCTGCGACGAATGTCCCGCCGGTTACACCACGAGCGCCGACGACGCGGCGGAGTGCGAGGACAACCTGGTCACCAATTACGACTTCGAGTCCGCCACCACCGGCTGGGAGTCTTGGATCGGCGCGGTGTCCACCTCCACGGCGCGGGCCTACAACGGCACGCACAGTTTGCTCGTGACGGGCTCCAGCACGGGTCCAGCCGCGACCAACCTCGACTCCGTCGTCGTTGCAGGCGCGACCTACGACGTGATCTTCTGGGTGGACGTCGGCAAGGTGTCAACGGCCCAGGTAAACCTCACGCGCGAGCTCAACTGCGGTGGCAACGTGACGTACGAACGACTTGCCAACGACCCCGCCGTCGCGAACGGCGTATGGACGCGCCTCTCCGGCAGTTTCACCGTGCCCGCCAATTGCTCGGCACCCAAACTCAAGGTGTACGCCGAAGGCACCGGCAGCAACATCGACTTGTACGTGGACGCCGTGAGCGTGACCCGCGCGCCGTAGTTCCGGTAAGAAATCGTCAAGCGAAAGCGCTGGCAGTAGCGCGTCGTCGAGTGACAGAAGAACAGGGTGTTTACCCTTCCGACATCGCTCGTCCCTACGGTCTCGTTGACGCTCGTCGCCGTGCTGCTCACGAGTTGCATCTCTTATCCTCGTAGGCCGTATAGTCATCCGCAGCGCGACACGGTTTCCACAATCTCCGTCATCCCGATTCTGCCGCCCGAAGAGGTCCGTATCATCAACGCCGACAGCATGACGGCGGCCTTCGGCTTGCTCGGGCAAGCCATCGAATCGAGTATCGAAGAGGGCCGCAACCAGGAGCTGCGGCAGCGCGCCGGCGACTTGCGTGGCGCTCTAGCGACCGCATTGTCCGACGCCGTTCTCGCGGCGTTGAGGAGCGAGGGATACACTGCTGTGGTGGAAGGGCAGCAACCCACGCCACTTTCACCCGTCGACTTCGAATACGACTACGCATCCGTCGAGACGCGGGCTGATGCCATCCTCCACGTGTGGTTCTTCGACGCTTTAGCCAACGGTTCGGCGGGGTATAGTCACCATCAGGCAACCGACGTTTATATGCCGCGGATATTCGTGTGTGCTCGTTTGGTGAACGCGAAAGACGGCTCCGAGTCCTATTTTCAGGCCTTTTCCTACGGCCCCGACTTTCAGGTCGAGAACATCGAATACGTACCGGTCCCGCCGGCTTACGCGTTCTCGACTTCGGACGAGTTGTTGTCCCAGGCGCCACTCGCCGTTCAGGGTTTGCTCGAAGGTACCACCGAGATTGGCGCCCGAATTGGCCGCGCTTTGGCCCCCTAGGGCCTCGCCGAACAGCAAAGCCGATCGCCTGAATGGCTCACATTTTCGCTGGAGGGCACATTTCCACGTACGAACGCGCGCGCGGCGGCGTCATGGACCACCGAGTTCAGCTCGGTGCCCTGGTGTGTTAGGCTCTCACCCCGCGTCATCCCTGCACGAGAGTTCGCCATGCGCCTTACTTCGAACCCTGTTCATTCCTCCTTTCAATGGGGCCTGTTGGCTCTCGCTCTGTCGAGTGTATCCGCGTGTTCGGAGGGAGGTGGCGAATCGCCGCAACCGGGCGGTCCAACGGCCACGATCACGAACACCAACCCCGCGAGCATTCCGAGCGGACCCCTGGGCACGCAGCCGAGTCCAGTCGGCACCACGGGTGGCGCAGGCGGTACGGGCGGCGCAACTGGTGGCGTCCCAGCGGGGACCAACGGTGGCACGGGCACGGTTCCTGGTCCGGCGAATACCTCGGGGGGTGTTAACCCAGGGACGGGCGACACGGGGAACGGAACCGCCGTCGACACCACCGCTACTTCCACCACGACTGGTCCCGAACCCGAGCCGCCCAGCAAGTGTTTACTTGGCGACCCCAACTCGATCTCCGCGGAGTTGATACACGACGTCGAAGACGGCGTGAGCTCGGTGGAGGTCGGCGGGGCCCGCGGCACCTGGTACATCTCCAGCGACGACGCGACCTCGCGGACGCCAAACGGCGACTTCACCAAGGGGTCGGGCATCGAAGGGCCCGGCGTCAGAGGCAGCGAATACGCGCTCCATGGCAGCTTGGAAGTGCCCGCCAACGCCGAATGGGGCGGAGTTGCCCAGTTGACCTTCGACACCCCCATCAGCGCTTCGCAGTGGGAAGGCGTGAAGTTCTTCGCCAAAGGCAGCGGCACGGTCACCGTCAAGTTAGTCAGCGCCAACACCGTCCCAACGGACCAAGGCGGCACCTGCACGACCGGCTGCAGCGACTCGCACGGCAGTCGCCTCACGCTGAGCGCCGATTGGACGGAGGTCAAAGTTTACTTCGACCAGGTCCGCCAAGTCGGCTTCGGCACGGAGGTGGACTTCGATCCGACGGCGCTGTTGGGTGTTGGCATCCAAGCCCAAGATCCGGGCAGCTACGACTTCTGGGTCGACGACCTGCAGTTCTTCACGGATCAAGGCACGCCCGATTGCGCCGCTTATCCCGGTGATTCGCGCTGCGAAGCGACCAACGAGTATTGCCAAGAGTGCTCCGAAGATGCGCGCTGCGAGTGTGTGCTGAGTGAGTGTGTCACCTCCGGCGTGATCGAAGGTCCACTGTCGTGCAATCAACAATCGCTCACGACGCGCCAAGGTGGCAGTACGCGCTACTGGATTAGCCAAGCGAGCTCCGATCGTGACCAGAGCGGCGGCTACGAAGCGCTCGGCTGCGGCAACCCAGTGCTCGGCAAGGGCGCGGATCAAGGTTCGGCGGCTTCGCAAGACAAGGTGGCCGGAGCGCCTGGGGACGGCACGCTGTTCGGCGCGCTCAACAGCCAAGACTTCGGCGAAGGCGCAGGCATGTGTGGAGCCTGCGTGCGCGTGAACGACCGTGTCACGATTCAGATCGTCGACGAGTGCCCCAACCGCCCCGGCGCTCAGAGCAACCCCTCTTGCACGTCCGGTCACATCGATCTGTCCGTCGCGGCCGCCAATCAAGTCGGCGGCGACAACCCACAGATTTCGTGGCGCATGGTGCCCTGCGAGAACGCCTCTCCCGAGTACTATTGGCACTGGGACAGCGAAGTGTTCTGGGGCGCCCTGACGATCACCGGCCTCAAGTATCCGGCGGCGAAGGTGGAGCTCAAAGACGGCAGCAACTGGATCCAAGGTGTTCGCAGGCCGTACTGGGGCGCTTGGATCTTCGGCAAAGACGATGACATTCCCGGCACGTCGGGGACCGTCCCGCCTTCGCCGTGGACGGTGCGAATCACGGACGTGCACGGCCAGGTAATGATGGACCAGTTCGCGTCCGATTCCGGTGATTACCCGAACCCCATCCAAAACGGCCGCCCCGTGCCTTACGTAGGTACCGGACTCGTCCAATTGCCGATGTGCCTCTGATTGTGTTTGCGTGAGACGCCGCAGGTTCGGTGTCTCACCGAGTGAGCGATACGTGTTACATTGGTCGCGGGTCTCAGGTTTGGCAGACCCGCTCTCAGGCCACTCGGCACGCGTTGCAGCCGCGACCAGCGAATCTCGCCGCGGCCGAGCACGCTCGCGGCGACGAGCGGCAAAAGACAGAACGGGCACGCGGCGTCATCGACGTGAACGTGATGCAAACAACCAGAGCAGGGAGCGAGCTCGCGCATGGGCTCATGTTAGCAGGCGATCAGCGTGTTGCTCGTGCGCACGCACGAGGGCGTAGGGGAGAAACTCGCAGGTATGCGGTTCGCGAACGACAATTTTGCGCGGCTGCCGGCGACGGACCCCTTTTGCACGGCGTCGATACGCTGGCATGGGGCTTGCTCGATATGAACGCGTACTCGTCAAACCTCACGTACTTCATGCACGCTCTGGTCCGGTTCTCGCGAATCCGGCGTACTTTCGAAGGCTTGCCGCGAGGGTGTAGGGGACGTGTGGCAATCCTTGGATTCCAGCCGAACAGTGAGCAAAAGGAGCGTTCAAATGAAGTTGGCCGACACGAACTACGACAACCGAGAGACGGGGTGCTGCGCGCGTTTGGACCGCGCACGCTGGGACGAACAGATGTTCACGTGGAAGGACAAATCATTCCTGAAAGATCACATTCGAGCCATCTTGCACATCCCCCTCAACTTTGGCTCGGTCATCAGCCGGGACCACGCCGCCATCGAACGCGCCGAAGCTTATGCCGCCGAGCCGTTCTGGTTGACGGACGAAGTTTCCCCCTGGGGTTCGGACATCTTGATTGCCACCGATCGTCCCGTACCCAACGCCGAGATGGTCACGTTGTCCGGCACCTTTCGTAGCAAGGTGTTCGAAGGGCCGTATCGTGACGTCGGTAAATGGATCGCAGCCATGAATCAATATGTGGCGTCGAAGGGTGAGACGATTCGGAGGTTGTACTTCTACTACGCCACTTGCCCCAAGTGCGCCAAACGCTTCGGCGCCAATCAAGTCGCGCTCGTAGCCCAGGTGGCGTGAGACGCGCTCGCGGCGCGTGTTGGGTTCGAGGCCAATACCACCCCGTTTCGAGTGGAACCCGGCCTGCGGCGCGATCTGGCCTGCCGGGGTTCGTGGAGGCGCGGCATTGTCTCACGCTCGGTATCTCGCGAAGTGAGACCGCAGCCGCGCCGTATCGAGCGTTCAGGGTTTGTATTCGAACGCGCCGATGTCCACTACCCCCGATACCGGGCGCGCCGTGGCTCCTCCCGGCAGGGCCACCGTGCGCACCGGCGGGTGGTACTGCGGGCGACCGAGCGGGTTGGGGAAGGGGTGGTCGGCAATCGTGGGCGGCGCGTCCACGCCCGCGTTCACGAGCGGGCTCGTCGAGCGGGGAACGAGCTGCAAGTTCGCTAGGTTCGTGACGTCGGGATTGGCGCCCGTTTTCGTGGAGGTCCACTCGGACGGCACGTTGGTAGAGCCAGTCTGAACCCAGTTGCGGCTGCCGGCCACCACGCGTGAACCGCCGGCCCACACCGCCTCGACGTCGCGGACGACGTTGACGCCGCCGCCATTGGTGCTGATGAAGGCGTTACCGTGCATCTCGACGCTTTCCAGACCGTGAAACAACCGGAACACCGCGCTGCCGCCCGGTTGCACGATTACCGTGTTATCCACGAAGCGATAGCGGCCGAAGGTTTGACCCGTGCCGTCACCTCCGAAACGCACGACGTAGGTCGTCGCCGTCTTGCGTAAGACGTTGCCAACTACGTCGGAATCTTCCCGCGCCGTGCCCTCGGAGACACCACCGGCTGGGTCGGGGCCAATCAGTTCGAGCTCATGGTACATCGCCCCCTCGATCCAGTTCGAATAGATCTCGTTGCGTTGTGCCCGCGACTTGACGTTGTTGCCGCCGTTGGCGTCGTGTAGCCAGCAGTGCTGCATGCGAAACACCGAACCGGGGTACGCGTTCTCGTCCGTAGCCATGTAAACCTGGTGGTTGCTCGTGCCGTTGCCAGTACGGTAGACCTCTACGTATTCCATGAGCAAGTCGCCCGAGTCGTTGTCGGCTCCGAGCACGCCGTGTTTGGGGCAATCGTGGATCGAGGTGTCGCGCAGCACGATGTTGTCGGCATGGTGATAAAAACAGCGCGACGTGCCACCGGTGAGCTCCAACCCCTCGAACACGTAGTTGTTGCCTCGGGCCTCGATGGTGTTGGCGCCGCCCTGTAACATGGGTCGCCGCCCCATGACGCGAATGCCGCGAATCGTGATTGGCGCGGCCGCGGTCGCGTGGACGCCAAACACGACGCCGCCCGCGTACGCGGCGTTGCCGTCGATCTCGACGACGTCTCCCGCCTTGACCAGAGTTGCCACGGCGCTCGGTGTCTTGTAGCCGCGCGTAGGACCAACTTGGTACAATTTCGCCTGCGCCGCATCACACAACAGGAGCATGACCACTGCAACGCACAGCGAACGCAGAACGACGTGCAGACCGTCGAGTTCGACAAAGCCCGGACGCCGTTGCTGGATGTAAATGCTGGGTAAACCCTTCACGAACATTCCGAACCTCCTTTTTGAGCTCGATGGGCGCAACGCTGCTCCCCCGAATATCATGTCCACACCGAAACGAATCGATCGTTAAGGCGAAACGATTGCGCGTCAACCTGTGGCCTGTAGACGTGGCGCAACGCCCGTGGCATTCGTGACCGCGCCAATGACTACGACCAGTGTCTGCTTGCCCTCCCGGGTCGCGCGCCCACACGACTCGTAAACTACCTCGCTGAGTCGAGCGACCCACTTTTTGACAGGGACTCGCTTGTTGACGGTGAGACGAGCGCGTCGCATCAGTCGCTGACGGCGGTCATCGACGCGACGACCTCGAGAGACTGCGAGACGCTGATGTGGCGATGCGCTTCACGGCGGGGCTGCGGTGACGGGCCCCCACGAACGCGGGGCGGGCGCCTCGCGACGTAAGCCCCGCTCTATTGCAGGAGCGCTCGTCCGCAGAGCCGTGGTGTGCCGACCGCGCGTGACGTCGCTACTTCTTCGAGGTGAACGCGTGCCGCGCCAGTGTCGAGGGCGAGGGCGCCGCGGAAATCTCGCCTTATCGTTGCGGCTCGACCCCACTGTTTGGCTGAGTCGAGCCAGTTGCGGTCCCGGCCGTCCCATTGGTGAGGGCGTTCGGAGCGCCGTTTGGTGCGCCGAGCTGAAGCTGGGGTCGTTTCATTGGCAGAGTTCGGTGCCACCTAACCGAATCTGTCGTTAGGGCGTTATTGTTCCTCTGCGCGATAAATCGGCATCGAAGAAGAACAAATGTAGAAAGGGGACTAAAACCTCCGGTGATTGCCGCGAAGAGACACCGGTGACGTTGCGTGAGGAGGGTGTACGGACTAGGTACCACGGGTGAGTGCCGAGGGAGTGTCGACGCGAATGGGCGTCGTGTCGTTGTTGGCGTCAGTCCTGCTGATTAGCCTGGCCACTTTTGCGTTGGCTGACACGGGCCCAGCGAGGCCGCGCGCGTTGTTGGTAAGTATCGACGGCGAAATCGGCCTGGGGCAAGTGCCGCTCGTGGAACGAGCGTTGCGCCAGGCGAAAGACGCGGGCGTTGCGATTGTAGTCTGTGAGATAAACACGTTTGGTGGCCGGGTCGACGCAGCCGTCGCCATTCGCGATCATCTCGTGCGGAGTGAGACGCCGACCGTGGCCTTCATCAACCCTCGCGCGATCTCAGCGGGGGCGCTCATTGCGCTAGCTGCCGAGCGCATCGTGATCGCTCCCGGCGGAACGATCGGTGCGGCCACACCGGTGCAGATGGGGGCGCCCGGGGAGGCACCGACGCCCACGGACGAGAAGACCCTGTCGTACGTCCGGAAAGAGTTTCGAGCGACTGCCGACGCGCGAGGTCGTCCGGGCCTCTTCGCAGAGGCGATGGTGGACGCGGACGTAGCCATCGAAGGGGTCATCGAGAAAGGTAAACTCCTCACCTTGACGACGGAAGACGCGCTGCGACACGGCATCGCCGACGCGCAGGCGGCGAATTTGGACGAGTTGTTTGCCGCACTCGGGATCGTCAATCCCGAGGTGGAGCGGGTGGAGGTGAACTGGGCAGAGCGGGTGTTGCGTTTTCTCACGCACCCTGCCATCGCGTCATTGCTCATGACGTTGGGCTTGCTCGGGCTCGTCATCGAGTTGCGTACACCGGGTTTTGGCGTCCCCGGACTCGTAGGTTTTCTGTGTCTGGCCGCATTCTTCGGCGGGCATTGGATCGTGAACCTGGTTGGGTGGGAGCAACTCTCGTTGGTCGGCCTGGGTCTGGTACTCCTGGCGCTGGAGGTGTTCGTCATCCCCGGGTTCGGCGTGGCTGGCATCGCGGGGATCGTCGCTCTGGGGGCGGGATTGGCGACGAGTTTGTTCGGCGCGGGGGCTTCGTTCCGGGTGATCGCGATTGCTGTTTCACATGTCACGATCTCGAGCGCGGTGGCCCTCGTCCTCTCTTTGGTGGTGCTGCGGTTCCTCCCTTCGTTACCCGGAGGACATCGCTTCGTGCTGGCGTCGGCCATCACGCAGGGCGACCGTCCAACCGCCAACCAGCGATCACTCGTCGGGCGCACCGGCACGACACTCACCGCACTGCGGCCGGCGGGCATCGCCACCATCGACGGACGCCGCGTGGACGTCGTGTCGGAGGGCGGTTACATCGAGCGCGAACAGCCCATCATCGTCGCTCGCGACGAAGGAAGTCGCGTCGTAGTCCAACTCCTTGGAGCTACGTCAACCCCAAGGAGTTCCCATGGATGACACGAGTGTCTTTGGTGCCGCGCTGCTCGCGGCGTTGGTCGTGCTGTTTGCCATCGTCTTTTTGTACCTGGTTCCCATTCGCCTTTGGGTGGCTGCCTGGTCGTCGGGGGCGTCGGTTGGGTTGGTCACGTTGATCGGCATGCGCTTGCGTCGCGTTCCTCCCTCGACCGTGGTGACGGCGCGGATCAGCGCGGTCAAAGCCGGCTTAGCCATATCGACCAACGACCTGGAGGCGCACTACTTGGCCGGCGGTAACGTAGTGCGAGTGGTGCAGGCGTTGATTTCTGCGGACAAGGCTAACATCGAGATGCCATTTCAACGAGCTGCCGCCATCGATCTCGCGGGCCGCGACGTCCTTGCCGCCGTTCAGATGTCGGTATTGCCCAAGGTGATCGAAACGGCACGCATCGCGGCCGTTGCCAAAGACGGCATCCAGTTGATCGCGGTTTCACGCGTTACGGTCAGAACCAACATCGATCGCTTGGTGGGCGGTGCCGGCGAAGAGACGATCATCGCTCGCGTGGGCGAAGGCATGGTCAGTACCATCGGATCAGCCGCCAGCCACAAGGACGTGCTGGAGAATCCCGACCACATCTCGAAGAACATCCTCTCCAAGGGGCTCGATGCCGGAACGGCATACGAAATCCTGTCCATCGATATCGCCGATGTGGACGTCGGAGAGAACATTGGCGCCAAGCTTCAGATCGACCAAGCCAACGCGGACAAACAGATCGCGCAAGCCAAAGCCGAGGAGCGACGCGCCATGGCCGTTGCCTTGGAGCAGGAGATGAGGGCCCGGGTGGTGGAGGCGGAGTCGGAGGTTCCGCGCGCGATGGCCGAGGCCTTCCGTCAGGGGAACCTCGGGATCATGGACTACTACCGCATGCAGAACCTCCAGGTGGATACCGGCATGCGTGAGGCCATCTCCGTCGATGAGCCGAACAAGCCACGGAGGTGAGACATGTCTTGGCAGCAACTAGTGATTCTCTTCTTCTTGGTCTTCTTACCCCTCGTGCAGGGCTTGCTTCGACGACGCAAGCTCGAAGACCGACGGTCGGGCCACGGGGACGACCCGGCCGACCCCAGTCAGCGCGAGTCGGATTGGGAGGTGAGCACGCCGACGTTGGACCCCGGCGAATACGTGCCCCATCCGCCTCGTCCCGTGGTCGTGCGGCGCGCCCGCGTCTTCGACCAGCCCGTCGTCAATCGAGCCCCGCCTGACGTTTCGTCACGGTTAGGGCAGCGGCGTCGGTCGAACTTGGAGGTACCGGCGGCAATGGTGGCGCCGGCGATGCCCGAAGCCTCTCGGTCCATCAAAGCCACGTTGCGTCATCCGGAGGGCCTGCGCCGGGCGGTGTTGATGAGTGCCATTCTGGGCAAACCGCGCTCGTTGGACACTGAGCGCCTCGGGTGAGCTACCGCGTCCCGCCATTTGCCGGGCCGCGCCCCTGCCGGGACGACATGTCGTCGATTGACGTCAGGGGTGTGAAACCTGGCACGTGAGGCGCGCAGCGGCGATTGAAGTGAGTCGACTGGCTCAGCAGCGCTCAACTTCTTGCGCCGATCTGTCGTAGCTTTCCGCGTGTCAGAGGTGCGAGTCCATCGTCCAGCGGGATTGAGCGCCCTATCGTGGATACATTGGGCGATCCTGCTCGTGTCCGTGGGGTTGACGGTCTCGGGTTACGAGTATTCCCGAAGGTTAGCGGATGAACGGAGAGCGACGCGTTTCGATCGCCAGGCAAGCCAGCTGGTAGAGTTGGTGCGCGAACGCATGCAAACCTACGAGGACGCGTTGCGCGGCGGCGCGAGTGCGGTCCATGCGTTGGGGGGCGATGCGACCCATGCGCAGTGGCGGGCGTTCGCCGAGACCTTGCAAGTCGAGCGCCGCTACCCGGGCATCAATGGAATTGGGGTGATTCACCGCGTCCCCGCAGCGGACATGGAGCGTTATCTCGCGGAGCAGCGCAGCCAGCGCCCCGGATACGCGCTGCACCCTCGGGTTGACGGCCCGGAACACTGGCCCATCACTTACATCGAACCCGAGGCGTCCAATCGCCGCGCGGTCGGTTTGGACACGAGCCACGAGCCCAACCGACTCGCAGCGATTCGAGCGAGCCGCGATACGGGGCTGGCGCATATCACCGCGCCCATCGTCCTCGTGCAAGACGAGAAGCGTACCCCGGGGTTCTTGTTCTTCGTTCCGTATTACAACGGTCCGGCTGCAACCTTGGAGCAACGGAGGGCTTCGATCGGGGGGCTGGTTTACGCGCCGTTCGTCGTGGAACGGCTGCTACACGGCACTCTCGAGCGCGACCAACGCCACGTCGAGGTTCGCATCTCGGACGCCGAGGTCGTGCTGTACGACGAGTTCGCGACGCGCGACTCGGCGTTCGACCCCGATGCGTTGTACGAGACGGTGCGCGACGTCGAGATGTTCGGTCGAGTGTGGCGTTTCGATCTGCGAAGTGATCGTAGCTTTCGGCAAGCAACCCTCGACACGCAGCCGCTGACGTTGCTGTTGGGCGGCGCTGTCATCGACGTGTTGCTGCTCGCCGTGTTCTTGGCGATGGCGCGCAGTGCGCGGCGCGCCGTGCGTTACGCCGACGCCGCGACCGTGGAACTGCGGGCGCGTCAGCTCGAGCTAGAAACTTCGAACGCTACGCTGCGGGACCAGGCGCGTGCGCTGGAACTGGCCAAACACGAAGCCGAGCAGGCCAAAGAGGTCGCAGAAACGGCGACCGCCGCCAAGTCGACGTTCCTCGCTACCATGAGCCACGAGCTGCGCACGCCCATGAACGGCGTGATCGCCACGGCCGAGCTGCTGTTGGACGCTTCTCCCGACGAACGACGTCAGCTGACCGAGACCATCATTCGGTCTGGCCAGACCCTGCTCGCCTTGCTCAACGACATCCTGGACTTCTCCAAGCTCGAGGCGGGGAAGGTCACGCTCGACCTGCAGCCCGCGCAGCTGCGATTCTTGATGAGTGAGACGCTGCAGCTGCTCGAACCACACCGGGAAGCCAACGGCGTTGCAGTGAGACAATGCGTCGAAGAGGGCGTGCCCGAGTGGCTCTCGGTAGACAGTTTGCGGCTGCGCCAGATCTTGCTCAACCTGTGCTCCAACGCCATCAAGTTTAGTGCCGGGGGTGAGGTGGAGCTGAGTTGTCGCGTCCTCGGACGGAGAGACGATACCTTTCACCTGGAGTTTTCGGTCAAAGACACCGGCATTGGCATCGCCGACCCGAGCGCGCTTTTTCAGGAGTTCTCTCAGGCTGACGCGAGCACGACTCGTAAGTATGGGGGTACGGGCCTTGGGCTCGCCATCTGCAAACGTTTGGTGGAGCGCATGGGGGGTGCCATCGGCGTCGAAAGTATCCTCGGCAAAGGCGCGACCTTTCGTTTCGATCTTCATCTCGAGGCAGCACCACGACCAATCGCCATCGTTGAAAACTCTGGAGCGGGGTTGCCGCCTCGGAGCACAGGGGTCGCGCTCGTGGTCGACGACAACGAGGTCAACCGCATGGTGGCACGCAAACTCCTGGAGCGCGCCGGGTGGACCGTCGAACTCGCGTGTGATGGCTACCAGGCGATCGAGTTGGTGAGCGCGCAACGGTTCGAGCTCATCTTCATGGACTGCCAAATGCCGGGCATGGACGGCTACCAAACGACGGTCGAACTGCACAAGCGCCATCCGCAATTGGCTCCCGTGATCGCGTTGACCGCCAATACCAGCGAAGAGGATCGGGAACGGTGCGCTCAGGCTGGTATGGTCGACTTCGTAACCAAACCGCTGCGCGCGAAGGCACTCGAGTCCGTGCTCGAGCGCTGGTCGGCTTTTGTATATAGCGAGAGGCGACCGCCTGCGAGCTCGGTCGAGGGACGTTCGAACGCACCAGCTCCGCTCTCGTCGTAGCCCAAGACTGAGCCGTCTTTCGGCAATTGACGGCGCAGCAACGAGTTGGCACGTCGATCAATTCAGGATCAGTCGTGGCCTCGCATCGCCACTCCCGGGACCGGGCGTGAAGA
Source organism: uncultured bacterium (assembly GCA_966249405.1). Taxonomy (GTDB): domain Bacteria; phylum Myxococcota_A; class Polyangia; order Polyangiales; family Polyangiaceae; genus SZUA-265. The sequence continues at coordinate 41,487 of CBINDO010000036.1, forward strand.
AGTTTACCAGCAGGCCGCATGCCGCCGAGGCCAGCGCAAATTGTTGCCCCTTGGTCAGCCACTCCTCGTCGCTGATCTGTATGGGCGCCTGGCGTCTCTGTTCGGGGGATAACCTCTGGTGGAGCTGCAAACTGCGCATGAAGGCGGTGCTCAGGTCCTGATAAACTTCGGCCTGATCCGCAAAGTACTCGTGAAGCGCCACGCGCGACTTCGAGCTGAGCCGAGCGGCGAGTGCCTCTGCGCCGTGGGATACCGCTGGGGCCACGCTCGCAAACGATTTGGCGAGCGTACGCATCTTCGCGGCGATGAACTCCGCCTCCTCGGGCACCAACGTCTTCGTCGAGGTGCTCAACGACGCGTTCAAGCAGCTGGGGACGCCAGCCGCGTCCATCAAGTACGCGCGTGCTCGCGCCTCGTCGCCTGGGTCTTCCGCGAAGTACCGGAAGCAGCGCGCGCGAGCCAGCGCCAGCGCTGCCGTCGCCAGAATAGCGGGCGTCGTGTCGTCGGGAGGGGCCATGTCGTGGATCGTCCCCATCGCGAGGGCCATCGCGTCCTCGAACGCGGCGACCAGCTCGTAATACGTCGAGACTTCCAGTGACGTCGGCGCGGCGATGGCCGCCTCGAGCGCGAGCACCGTGGTCTCGAATTGCCCCAACAGCCCCACGATGTCCGCGGGCAATGCCCGAAGCCGGGCCAGCGCAGCTACCAAGTTGGAGCGTGCAGCCCCACTGACCAGTAGGCGGCCATCCGCACTCCTTACTAGAAAACTGTCCTCAGGGTTCCGTGGCTGGCGCTTGCGTGTTCCCATCACTCCCTCCGTGTCGTTCGCGACTTTAGCGCAGTAACGAAGTCCCCTCCAGGTCTCGAGGAGAAAACGCAGTCTCACCAGCCGACATTTTCTCACGGGGCGCGTTTTCTCACCACCCGCACACAACGTCGACGAACGCCTTTGCTCCGGGTGAGCCACGGCCGGAAGGTCGACGCGGAGGTCGGCGACGTCGACCCCTTCCCGGCGCGATAACTAGTGGCACGCCTGCAAAAAGCCGTTGGCTCTCGCAGGCGTGGTTGGTGGCCCCGTGCATTCGGAGACGTCACTCGTTCCAATTTTTCCAGCCGTCCCAGTTCTTGAACTGAGTTTGCCAGATCCCGTTGTCGTTGTACGCGCCGCCGTTGCCGATGAACGCGTCTTTGCGGGAGTTCTCACCGCCGATGTGCCAGCGCATCCAGGCCACGTTGGCGCCGGCGCCATCCCATGGCCCCGAGCCGTGACCGCCACCGGCCATCATGGCCAACCAACACGGACCTTTGTTGCCCGGGTTGTTGAAGTCACCTTCGGCATTGGGGCGTTCCTGGCCCGTCTCACCGTAGATGATTCCGACTGGAATGGTTACGTTGACCAGAGCGTCGTGACTGAACGAGCCGCTGTTGTCCAAAAGTGCCGTCGCGACGCGGTCGTCCGCCAAAGCCGTCGCTTCCGACGACAGCCCGCCCATGGAGTGGCCGAACACACC
>CBINDO010000037.1:0-42953 GCA_966249405.1 uncultured bacterium
CAAGGTGAACCTTGCCATCCAGAAAGCGATGCTGGACGGAGACGAGGCGCGGGCGGTCGGCGCCGCCATCGTCGCGAGCAAGTCCAACGAGAGCGCTCCTGCCGCGATCAAACGCCTGAAGGAGCTGCGTGAGTCCACGAATGTCGAGGTCGCAACCGCAGCGTCCCTGGCATTGGCCGCCATCGGGGATCCCAAAGCCGTCGCTTGGCTGGACGCACAGCTGTCGGCCAAGGACCCCGAAAGTAGGTTGGCGGCTGGCGTCTCACGCTTCGCCGATGGGACGGACGCGAACGCTGCTGCCAAGGCCGCGAGCTTGCTGGCCGACTCCGATGCCTCGGTGCGCGTCCGTTTCGCCTGCTGGGCCCTGCGCGACCGGCGACCGTCCATCGACTATTTCCATTCCCAGCTGCAGCCCTGACCCTCGCCGCCCGTTCGTGACCTCAGGAACGAGCGCTGCAAGTTCCACTTCTTCGTTGGCTGGCGGAATGTGGCTTCACCTCTTTTTTGGCGCCAGCCTAGTCCCATTGCCGTTCGCGGCGAGAGGAGCCTCCCGCGACTCGGAACACCGGTGGCCCGCCTTGATGCAATTGCAACAGCAGTTGCAATCATGGCTGCCAGCCCTTACAAGAGCCTAATGAGCTCCGACCACGCCAGTGCCAGCCTTCGCGACGAAATCCGGGATGGGGGGCTGCGCGCGACCGCGTCACGAATCGCTGTGCTGCGCGAGCTGCGGCGAGCCAAGCGGCCCGTGAGCCATGCCGACATCGTCGAGCGGCTCCAAGGCGAGCCGTGGGACCGGGCCACGTTGTATCGGAACCTGATCGATCTGGCGAACTGTGGGTTGGCGCGCAAGGTCGAACTCGGCGACCGAGTCTGGCGCTTCGACGGCTCGAAGTCGGAACACGCCCACGACGCGACCTTGCATCCGCACTTCGTGTGCACTGCCTGTGGTGGCGTCGAGTGCCTGCCTCAGGTGTCGATAAGCCGCGGCAAGCAAGGGGATCTGCCGCGCGCCATCCTTTCGAAGCAAGTCGAGGTTCATGTGCGCGGGCTCTGTGACCGGTGCATCACCGAATAGCCAAGGTGTTTCTCCGCGGCTCCCTCGTGTTTGGCCGAACGAGTTAACGAGTCGACAACGAACCTCGTTGTACTGTTTCAGATGAAGGTCCGGCGTATCTCGTCACGCTGGGTAACTTCGCGTCCATGCCGCGCGCGTGGGTACGCATGCCTGCTTACGAAACACGAACCCAAAAGGTTTCGGCATCGCACCACAAATCATCGAAAAAGATCACCGCGGCAGATGTGGGATGAAGACACCCGTCTGAGCGTACCGCAATTCGTGCGCGTTCCTTGACAGCGGGATCGTTAGTCTTAGCTTCAACCCATACCGGGAAACACGGAGCGAGGATTAACCCTTAGACACGAAATGGACCCACGAATGATCCCATCTCATTTGAAGCTCCGTGGCGGAGCAACTCTCCCTCAAGCGTCGATCCCTTTGCTCCCCCTGCGGTCGGGCATACTGCTGCCCGGCGCTTCCAGAACGTTTTCGGTTGGCCGCAAGAAGTCCGTGGCGCTCGTGAGAGCCGTCCATGTGAACGACATCATCGCTGTGGTGACCCAGCGTCAGCCGTCAGCCCGTGAACCCAAAGCCGGCGACTTGTACTCCATGGGAACGCTGGCCCGCGTCACCGAAGTGCTCCGATTGGACGACGGGCACTATCGCGTTGGGCTCGAAGGTTTAGATCGGTACAGGATCGAGAGCATCGTCGAGACTGACCCGTTCCTACGAGCCGATGTCACTCTGCTCAAAGACCAGTTGCGCGACGCGCGTGAGGCCGCCTTGTTGGCGGAGGCGCTCGAGCAACAAATCACGGAAGTCAAGGGCAAGGGTGGCGCGTTGGGCGACGTGCCGGAGCGCGGCAGCGACCTCGGTTTGTTCGTAGATCGGATCGCCATGGGCCTCGAGCTCACTTCCGAGCAGGAGCAACAGCTCGTCTCCACGTTGTCCGTCGAAGACCGCATTCGTCTCACCACTAGCATCCTGATTGAGCTCGCTACCACGGCCGAAGTACGCAATCGCATTGCCGACGACGTACGCGCGCAGTTCAGCAAGCAACAGCGGGACGCGATCTTGCGCGAACAGATGAAGTCCATCCAACGGCAGCTGGGACAAGACGATGACAGCCCTGACGCAGCCTTGATCGAGCGTCTGGAGAAGCTCGAGCTGCCCGACGACGTGCGCGACACCGTCGAGCGTGAGCTGCGCCGTCTGAAGTCTTCGGGTCAGTCGGCAGAGGGCAACGTGATTCGCACGTACCTCGATCTGATCGCGTCGCTCCCCTGGTCGGATCGCGCCGAGGGATCGATCGACGTTCGCGCCATCGGTGAAAAGCTCGACCAGGACCACCTGGGCTTGGACGAAGTCAAGCGCCGCATCCTCGAGCACATGGCGGTAGCCCAGCTCTCCGGTAATCCGAAAGGCACCATTCTTGCGCTCGTCGGTCCACCCGGCGTGGGCAAGACGTCCCTGGGGCAGAGCGTGGCCGAAGCCATTGGCCGTCCTCTCGTGCGCGTGGCTTTGGGTGGTGTGCGCGACGAGGCCGAGATCCGCGGCCATCGCCGTACCTACGTGGGGGCTCTGCCCGGCCGCATCATCAACGCGCTACGCAAGGCGAAGGTGCGTAATCCAGTCATCCTGCTCGACGAGATCGACAAACTCAGCTCTGGCTACGGCGGCAATCCAGAGGCAGCGTTGCTCGAGGTCTTGGATCCCGAGCAGAACGCCAAGTTCACCGACCACTACCTCGAGCACCCGTTCGACCTGTCGGAGGTGATGTTCATCGCCACCGCCAACACCTTGGACACTCTGTCGGCTCCGCTCCGCGACCGTTTGGAAATCGTCGAGGTCGCGGGCTACACCGAGGCGGAGAAGCTCGGGATCGCGCGCAAACACCTGATCCCCAAGCGTGCCAAAGAGTCTGGAGTCGGAGAGGGGGTCCTGTCGGTCGAGGATGCGGCGCTGCGCGCAATCATCGGCGACTACACCCGTGAAGCCGGCGTTCGGCAACTGGACCGCGAACTCACGCGCATCATGCGCCGGGCCGCGTTGGCTCTAGCCAAGAGCGCGGCGGATGACTCGGCGGTGTCTCAAGTGGTGACGGTTGGTAATCTGCGGGACTACCTCGGAAAGCCCCGCTTCCACAACGAGGTCGCCGAACGCACGGCGATCCCTGGCGTGGCCACCGGCTTGGCGTGGACGCCATTCGGAGGCGACATTCTCTTCATCGAGACGACGCGTATGCCGGGCAAGGGTGTGCTCCAAATCACGGGCAAACTCGGCGACGTCATGAAAGAGTCGGCGAAGGCCGCCTTGAGTTATACCCGCAGTCGCAGTGCTGACCTCGGTATCGATGTCTCCGCACTCGACACCAACGACCTGCATATCCACGTTCCGGCGGGAGCCGTCCCGAAAGATGGGCCTTCGGCGGGGGTGACGATATTCACGGCGCTCGTCTCCCTGCTTTCGAACCGCCCCGTGCGGCCAGACACGGCGATGACCGGAGAATGTAGCTTGCGTGGTCGAGTGCTGCCTGTCGGTGGCATCAAGGCCAAAGTGCTCGCCGCTCACCGAGCTGGGATCCGGCGAGTCATTCTTCCGGAGCAGAACCGGCGAGACATCGACGACGTTCCTGCGGACGTGTTGGGCGAATTGGAGGTCGTGTTCGCGACCGACATGAGCGAGGTGCTAGACGCTGCGTTGCAGCCCGCGAGCCAGTCGATACCCTTCGTACCGCCTGCAGCTTCGAGCACTCCCGAGCTCGAGACGCTCGACACGTGAGCTCGCGCTGACGTTCGGCAGTTCGAATGGTGAAGGCGTCCCAAAGGGGCGCCTTTACCATTCGAGCGCCAGGTAAACGCACGCCCAGGCGGTGGCAGCCCAAGCTGCTGCCGCCGTGACGAACCCCGTCGTCACTCCGACGAAGAGGATTCGGATGAACGGGTTCGAGCGCATCTTGGATAGCGACAACAAAGCGTCGTTGATTTGCTCGCGTTGCACTTCGGTCGGCTTGCGCCTTTTGGCTTCGATCCAGGCTGACACGGTGGAGACGTCGACGAACGGCAACAGTCTCACCAAGGGGGCCAGTAGCGTCATCGACGCGCAGGTCGTGATCGTGGCGCCCGTCAGTGCCGTCGCCAACGCCGCGCTCGCGCCAATGATGGCGCACCACGACCAAAGGATGTGCGACGTCGATTCCCAACCCAAGCGTAGGGAACCTGCCGCACACAGCGCTAGGAAAAGGAAGGGCGTCCGCCAGGGCCGAAGCCAAGCGTGAGGAGAAGGCGGCGGCACCGTCGTCAAAGCCGCTCGGTCGACCTGTTGTCCCAAGTAGCGCACCATGCCGGCGACGTGTCCAGCGCCAACGACTCCGACTATCACTGGACCCGGCGCTTCCTGGATCGTGCTCATCAGATAGCGATCGCGCTCGTCTATCAAAGGCACCTGCAGGTTGGGCATGTGTTTGGCCAACTCGGTCATCATTTCGGCGATCGTGTCGCGGTCTTTCAGCGCCTCGATCTGTTCTTCCGACACCTCACCGGAGCCTGCAAAAAGTGACATTGCCATCGCCGCGATCAATTGCGCACGGTCCGAGATCCCGAGTCTCGCCCAGCTCCGCTTGAGCGTTACTTGCACGTCCCGGTCTGCGAGGACGAGCTCGGCCCCGACGTCGGCCGCGGAGGTAACTCCTGCCAGCAACTCAGCACCGGGCACGACGCCCAGCTTCGCACCCATGCGGCGCTGGTACGACGTGAGGACCAGACTACCGAGCGTGAAAGCCAGGCGCTTGCTTCGAATGAGCTCGAAGATGTCCAGGTGACGGAAGCGCCGCGGATCGGTGAGCGCCTCGTATCGCGAACGATCGAGCTCGACACAGACCGTGTCGGGGCGAATTTCGTGGATGAGCCGCGTCACCTCTGCGACGGACCGCTGGGAGACGTGGGCTGTGCCAACCAGGTGAATCGTCTTGTCTCGATAGGTGAGTACGGTGACGTTGCTGTTGGCGGTCGAGCCCATCTACGACCTGCTTGTACTCGTTTCGTGGGCCTTTCGGGGCGGAATTCTTCGGTGTACGGGAGACGCGGATGTCCAATTCGTTCCTTTCGCGCCGCCTGGCGCGCACGCAAGGCCCGCCCAACGACTTCGCGCGGGCTGTGGCACAAGTGCGAGGGACGTCTGGCGTGCGATGGGATCTGACCATCTCCAACCCCACGATCGTCGACTTACCTCGCGATTGGGAGCCGGTTCACCGCGCGTTGTCGGTGGCTGCATCCGAGAGGTACACACCGACCGCGCTGGGCAGCGCCGCAGCTCGCGAGCGCATCGCGTCCCACTTGCGCTCGCCGGACGCCGACGAACACGGCTTCTTCGACGTGGGCAAGAACCACGCATTCGACGCAGCGAGGTTGATGCTCACGGCGAGCACGAGCGACTCCTATTCGTATCTGTTCAAAGCGCTGTGTGAGCCTGGCGACGTCGTGCTCGTACCGGAGCCCAGTTATCCTTTGCTCGAGCTCCTGGCGACGCTCGAAGGGGTGCGCATGGCAGCCTATCGCCTGAACTACGACGGTGCTTGGCACGTCGACTGGGACTCGGTCGAGTCCGCGATGAGCGCGCGCGCCAAGGCCATCGTCGTCGTTACCCCAAACAACCCAACGGCTTCTTGTTCGACTGTCGCCGATTTTCGGCGCTTCGGAGCATATGGCGTTCCGCTGATCGTAGACCAGGTGTTCGCGCCGTTTGCTCGGCGCGGGACTGGTGCGCAGGAGCTTCCGTACCACGAAGCAGAAACGCTCACCTTCGTTCTAGACGGCGCGAGCAAGCGCTGCGCGCTGCCGCAGCTGAAATTGGGGTGGATCGGCGTGTTCGGTGCGCGTCGAAACGTGGAGCCCACGCTCTCGGCGCTGGAATCGATCGGCGACACCTACCTGGCGGTGAACAGCCTCAGCGAGGCGGCGATCGGAGACGTTCTCGAGTCGACGGCGCAAACGCGCTGTTCACTGCGTGCGCGCCTAGCGACAAACTTATCCCGTTTGAACTCACTCGTCGAGAGTGGCGCGCCAGTCTCCGTTTTTCACTATCAAGGCGGGTGGACAGCCATGGTGCGGCTCCCCAACTACCGCACCGACGACGAGTGGGCGCGCGCGCTGCTCGAGCGCCGCGTGATCGTTCAACCGGGTTGGCTCTACGATTGTCCAGGCGAGGCGACGTTGATCCTCAGCTTGATAACCCCCGAGACCATATTCGATGCGGGGCTGAGCAGACTTCGTGAGGTCGTTACCACTCGATGACTGTAACGGTGAGTTCAGGGGCGTGCTTGTTCGTTCTGATGGCTTACCAACAACGCTTTGACGACTTGTCGGTTGAGGAACAACTGTCTCAGGGCCGCGGAGCGCAAGCGGCCCGCCATACTCCCGACGAACGCTGCGGCCCGGGTACGAAGCACGCCGAGTTGTGCGGCCTTGGCATGGGTCAACGCGTCGAGGCACAACAGCCGTGTTTCCAGGGCGTATTCGGAGCCTTCCAGGTTTTCGACAGCACCCAAAGTCGTCGTCGCGAGCAAGCTTGCCGTGTGCAGTTCGCCAATTTCGATACGAGCCTTTGCTTCCAACGCCATCGCGTAGAAGTTGAGCGACGCGTACGCTTGGGTTTCGGCGACTTGCCGGGCGTCGAAGGCGTAAACCACAGCCATGCTACTGTTGCCTACGCGTCGCGCCACCTCCGCCCGCAACAACTTTGCGTGGACGGCGTCGTAGCTGCTGTTGACGTAGTCCGACAGGGCTTCGGCTTGGTCGATGAGTTTGATGGCTTCTTCGGTGTCGCCACGCTCGAGCAGCAGCTCGGCGTTGGACAGTAACGTGTCGGCGTGGCTGTCCTGATCTTCGTATCGTTCGTGCGCGTCGCGGGCACGCTGAAAGTAACTCGCCGAGCGCTCGTAGTCGCCCAGCTGACGGTAGGATTGCGCGATGTTGCTGAGGGTCTTGGCGATTTGGAAGCGTCCGCCAATGGCCAGGTCGATGCGGATCGCCTCCAAAGCGAGGGCGATTGCGTCCTCGAATCTTCCGGAGACGTACATGGCATAGGCGAGCGAGCTTTTGGCGCGGGCTTCGTGACGTCTGGCGCCCGCGTGACGGAACACGGCAATCGCTTCGGCGTGGGCGTTGACGGCGTCGTTGAGGCGTCCCACGCGCAAGAGCAGCGTTGCCTGTGCGCGGAGAACCTCGGCCCGTAACCTCGGAGCGACTTCGATGTGAGAGGCGCTCACGAGCGCGCGAGTACACGCGGCGAGGGCGCCCTGCATGTCTCCGAGGTCGCGCAGGATCTCTGCAGATAATGACTGAGCCTGTGTCTGTAGCGTGGGCGTGAGGGCTTCGGCCGCGGTGCTCTCCGCCAGTCGAGCTACTCCCAGTGCGCGATTCAAGTGACCAGCGTCGTAGTCGAACCGCGCCGTGCGTAGCAAAGCGCTCGCGACCCAGAACCCATTGTTCGACTTGAGTGCCTGTTCTCGCAACGCGGACAGGTATCGCGTGCGCTCGTTCCACTTGCCCTGCACGCGGTAGATCTCTTCCAGGCTCAGGTAAGTCTTGATGCGCCGCTGATCGTCGAACGGCAAGGTCTCGAGCGCGCGCCGGTAGTACTTGGCGGCCAGCGGCAGCTGATAAGCGATGCGCGCTGCGCTGGCCGCGTCGAGGTAGTAGGGCGCTGCAGACTCCTTGTTCTCTCCGAGCGCTAGGTGACGAGCTACGATCGCAGCGTTTAGACCTTTGGCCTGAGCGCTGCGCGCGAGACGCTCACCGATTTGCTGGTGCATGGCGGCGCGATCTACGTTCGATAGCGCAGAGTAAGACACGTCACGCGTCAGCGGGTGTTTGACGTCGACGGTATCTTGGTCCTGGACACAAAGGCCGCGCGATACGAGCCGTTGGACCTGACCCTGCACAGTGTCGCCTACTAACGCCGCTAGCTCGGTGATGTGGAGCGGACCTCCGCTGACGGCGAGCCAGTCGACGACGCCTTTGTCCTCGGGCGGCAGCTCGTTGAGACGGTCGGCGATGAGTTGTTCCAAGGTGGAGGGTAGGGCGAGCCCCTCTTCTTGCCGCTCGGAGCGTCTCACCAAGGTGGCTCCGCCCCTCGAGTCGGGGTTCAACTCCAGGGAACCGCGTTCGAGGAGCGAGTCGACCATCTCGAGCAAGAAGAACGGATTGCCCGCGGCGCGTGGAAATAGATCCGCGCATGCTTCGCCAACACCGTTCCTGGTTCCGACGTGGGCCTCGACTAGGCGGACTTGGTCGGCGTGGGACAACGCACCCAGCTCGACACGCACCATGCCTTCGACGAAGGCTAGCAGGCGTTCCTCCGGCCGGGATACCAGCACGATCAGCAGAGGGAATCCGAGCGAATCAGAGCGGCGGATGAGAGAGCTGAGTAGCTCCATGCTCGGCTGGTCAATCCACTGCAGCCCGTCGACCAGTAGTACCAACGGCGCTCGCTGCGCGGCGCGGGCAAAGAAGTGCCGAATCCCCGTGGCGAGCAGCCGTCGATGCCGTGCAGCATCCGCCTCGTCCGTCGCTTCGGCGAACTGGCCCGTGGCCAACTCGCTCATCCGTTTGATGACTTCGTCGGCCTGTGGCTCGTGAGACAAGTCACCGAGGACGTCGATGATCGCCGACCGTGCCTGCTCAACCGGCTCCTCCGGCTTGATGCCGGTCAGCGTTCGCAGCCACTGGGCGGCGTTGGAAAACGGCAACTCGGTTCGGTACGGTGAACACTCGGCGCGGAGTTCCCTTGCGTGCGGCGGCAACTCGTTCAAAAACGCCGTGACCAGGGCCGTTTTGCCGATGCCGAGCTCACCGATGACGAGGCGCGCGACGACTTGTCCGGACGAACCGCTCTCTGCCGCGGTGACGCATTGGTGGTAGGCGGCATGGAGCTCCGCGAGCTCGGCGTCGCGACCGATCAAGTCGCGGTGCGCTTGCGAGCCTTGGGCGTGTTTCTCTTCGCGCGACAGCGGCCGCACGAGCTGGTAGACGCGCATGTTGAGCGGCGCCCGAACGTGCGGTTCGGCGAGCGAGAGGCTCGGCGCGTCTTGCCAGACGAAGTCGCGTCTCACCAATCTGAACACGCCACCAGCGACCCAGGTCGCCCCGGCGGGGGTGACCTCGACGAGCTTCTCGGAAATGGTGCGTGCCGGGTTGTGGATCCGGTAGTCGATCAGGTGGCCGCCGCGGTCGCGTTTACCTTCGGCTACGCCTCGGACGATACTTATGCTCGCACGGAGCGCCGCGGGGAGCTCTTCACACGCAGCTGCGAGCGCGTCATGGACGTCGAGGGCGAGTAGTGCCGCGCTGTTGGCAGCGCCAGAAGGGTTGGGCATGACCCCGACTACCGCGTAGGCGCTGCCCATCATGATCGCGGTCTGGTTGCGGTCGGTCTGTTCGTCGTCCCAGACCCAGCGCGTCCCGGCGCGGTAGGCGATGTTGGAGAGGACTTGGCGCGTGCGATCCACAATCCGAGATGTTGCGCCGCGCCCTATTGCGGCCTCTAACTCCGCGCGTCCGTGGATCCGCAGGTGTACGAGCGAAACATGACGCACCTCGCGCCCGGTGCGGGTTCCAGGGTAGCGCGTGCGCAGAGAGCCTGCCGCGCTGCCCGTGGTGGAGCTCGGCTCCATCGACACACTGGAGGCGACGTCTCCGCTTCTGCTCTTGGGCTCTTTCGCGTCGTCCTCGTCGCGATCGAGTGGGACATCGGTCGGTTCGCGCGGGCAGAAATCGGTGATCACTCCCTCGAGGGTTTGTGCGTCGATCAGCTGTTGTTTCTGAAACAGCACCCGAGCGATCGCCGTAGCGAAATCGCGGGCGGTGGCGAATCGGTTGTCGCGCTCCACTTGCAGCGCGCGCATCACGATTGACTCGAGCTCTGGCGGAACGCCACGTACGAACAGGCTTGGAGGTTCGACGGTCCCGGTCCTCACCGCTTCCAGGACGTCCTTGTCGTCGGCGGCGTCGTGGAGCCATCGACCCGTCAGTAGCTCGTGAAACACGATGCCGAGCGAGTAGATGTCCGAGCGCCGATCCACGTCGTCTCCGCGCGCTTGTTCCGGCGACATGTAGGCGGCCTTGCCCTTGAGCACGCCGGTTTCTTGCCTGAACAACGTGGCTGTCGCGATCCCGAAGTCCGCCACCTTCACCGAACCGTCGTAGCTGAGCAAGATGTTCTGTGGTGAGACGTCGCGATGTACGATCTTCAGTGGCTGCCCACCCTCGTCCGTTCGTTCGTGGGCGTAATGTAAACCTTTGGCTACCTCGCTGACTATGTAAGCCGCTACGTATGGCGATAGGCGCGTGTTGCGAGCACGTGCCGCGCGATGGATTTTGCGAAGGTCCGGGCCCTCCACGTACTCCATGCTCAGCAGGAGCCCTTCCTCGGCGTAGTCTTGGAAGTCGTAAACCTGGACGATGTTGGGATGGTTGAGACGCGTTGCCAGCTGCGCTTCGACGGCGAACATCGCGCGAAATCGCGGCGACGCCCCGTGTGCCGGCAGGATGCGCTTCACGACCTGAAGTTTGTAGGTCTGCTCCGCGCCCCGCTTCTTCGCTAGGAACACCTCGGCCATCCCGCCGCTCCCGAGACGGCGTACGATCTCGAAGTCGGCAAGATGTGTCGGGGTGGATGCGTTCACGTTCGGCATTCGACCTTGCGAGCGAGCGGCTTACCCGGGGGTGGGTGAGTTACACTAGCCTCGTTTGTCGCTTGCAGCCAATTTGGTGGCCGCGAGTGTCAGACGCGGGCGTAACTACCTACATCGTTCGACGGTCGCGCCTGCGCGCCCCAGCCGACGCCATCAGCGGGCTGCGACGGCGACTGCTCCAAGCTCACCGTCGGCGATTTGCGCCGAAGTGAGGCCAAAGCGGCGCTCCTTGGAGGCGAAGCCCGAAAGCGCCTCGACCAAGTGATGTTCGCGAAACTCGGGCCACATCACGGGCAGGAATACGAGCTCCGCGTAGGCACTTTCGAACAGCAAGAAGTCGCTCACCCGCGACTCGCCACCGGTGCGGATCAATAAGTCCACGTTGGGCAGGTCCGACGTGGACATGTTTTGTCGCAGGAGGTCCTCGGTGATCTCACTGGGCGACAGTTCGCCGGCCTTGACGCGTTCAGCGATTCGCTGCACGGCCAAGGTGATGTCGTTTCGAGCGCCATAAGACAACGCCAAGCTGAGGACCATCTCTTGGCCGTCTCGGGTGTACTCCATCGCGTCGCGCAAGGCTTGCTGGGCCGAAGCTGGCAACTTGGCGAACTCGCCGATCACCGACAGGCGAATCCCGCGTTCGCGCAGTTCCTCTTTTTCGCTGTTGGCAAACTGCGCGAGCAGCTGCATCAGCGCCTTGACCTCGAACGCCGGACGATTCCAGTTGGCGACGCTGAACGCGTAGAGCGTGAGGTACTTCACTCCTTCGCGGCGAGCAGTGCGAACGGCTTCGCGAACGGCTTCGGCACCTTTGGTGTGGCCATCCGTGCGGATCTGACCGCGGGCTTGGGCCCAGCGGCCATTGCCATCCATGATGATGGCGACGTGTTCCGGGACGCGGGGGCTTTTGGTGGGAGTGGGGTTGTTGGAAATAAGTCGAGGCGAGTGCACTGGATTTCCCTGAAGGGCTGAGGTGGGCAACGCAGTCTTCGTGAGCCCTGACGAAAAGCGAATGCCAGACCATGGCGCTGCACGCGGTCCTTGAGTGTGAAAGTTTCGAGGAGATGCCCTGGTCCTCCTGACTTCGGGGGCCGTTCCCGGCAGCCGGCTAGCAGCGGTGGGCGGGAGCCGTGCGGTGTCTCACCCCGCTGGGCCCAACCCAGAGCTCTTCAACAGCACTCCCGCGACGACTTCAAGTCGCGGTAACCATGAGGTTTTTTCCTTTGCGCGACGGCTGAGTCAGGCTGGTGGTAGTGTCAGTGTAAAAGCCACTTCGGGCGGGCCGGGATTGTCGAGTTCGACGTGGCCGTGGTGTGCTTCTGCCACGGCTCGCACGATGGCCAAGCCGAGGCCCGTGCCACCTTTGTGTGCGCGCGTCGTGACGAACCTGCCGAACAAGCGGCTACGGGTGTGGCGATCGATGGTGCCCAAGTTCGTCACGCGTAGCCGAATCAGACCATCCGCGGCGTCGCGTTCGAGCTTGATGCCGATCGGACCATTGGAGTGTACCACCGCGTTGTCCAGCAAGTTCGTCACGGCCCGGGTAAGCCAGCCCGCGTCCCCGCGCACCCTGCAATTGGCGTCGCAATCCACCTCGAGCTCGCGCGTCATGGGCAGCTGTGAAACAGCGCCACGCACCAACGGCTCGAGCTGAACGAGGTCGAGTTCTTCGACGCCTCGCGCCTCGATCCGCGCCAGGCTGAGCAAGTCGCCCAGCAGTCGTTCGATACGTGCGACTGCCTCTTGGATGCGACGTACGAAGCGGCGCGCCTCCTCGGGTTCCTCGAGCGCGCTGTCGTCGAGGACCTCGGCCGCGGCGCGGATCGCCGCCACCGGGTTCTTGAGCTCGTGAGACAAATCTGCCGAGAACGTCTCGACGAACGGACGGCCTTGCAGCTGACGACGCATCGAATCGATCGACTGGGTGAGACGTGTCACCTCACGACCCGCGGAGAAGCGAGGTGTGGCAGGGTTTTCACCCGCGCTCACGCTGCTAGCAAACTGCGTCAACGCCTCGATCGGTTCGGCCACGGTCTGCCCGATCCACAACGCGGCCAGAGCTGCAGTAGCGCCCAGGAGCAGGCTGATGACGAGCACCGTGGGCGCGAAATCCGCGATCAGTCCGCGTACCGCGACCGTCGTTTTCACGACTCGCACCGTGCCCATCAGTTGCTCGCCGCTGAAGATCGGGGCGACCACCGAGACGCTCGGCGTGGCGCCCTCTTTGGTCTCACCCCAAAGCACCCGATTATCGAGGCCGAGCACCTGAACGTCTTCGAGCAGGTGGTCTTTGGCTCTGCGCGGCAATCCCGCTGCGACCGTCGACAGTGGCGTGCCGTGTTCCTCGATTTCTGCGCCGAGCAGTCGCGCCACGACGCCAGCTTTCTCCTCGGCGGACTGCGTCGCAAAGCGGACGGTGCGCGCTTCGATCCGGTCGAGCACCATCAAGCCAAGACCGAACGCAAAAGCGCCGATGACCGACGCCAGGGCTATGAACACCTGCATCCGGATCGAAAGGCCTCGACGGCGGATTCGGACGAGCCGATTGGCGAAAAACGCCACTAGCAGGATCAGCCCGATACTGGCCAACGCGGCGACGACCAGGCGAGTCATGAGTTCGAATCGGCGATGTTCACTTCACGCAGCCGATAGCCGACGCCACGTACGGTTTCGATCGGCGGATCACTCATCTCGGGAAGGTGCATCTTGCGTCGCAGCGACTTGATGTGACTGTCGATGGTGCGATCCGTGATCGCGAACCCGTCGCCCCACACGCGGTTGATGAGCTCCGTGCGCCCGAACACCTTGCCTGGGTGCGTCGCCAGCTCCGCGAGCAGGTCGAACTCCACGCGCGTGAGCTCGAGCTCGCGTTGACCGAGGTGAACGCGCCGCGTGGCACGGTCGAGCTGCAGCTGCAGCTGCGGATCGGAGGTCCGTTCGCCCGTGAAGCGTCGCAATACGGCGCGCACCCGCGCGACGATTTCGCGCGGTGAGAACGGCTTCGTGACGTAATCGTCGGCGCCTGCCTCCAGCGCTTCGACCCGATCTTCCTCCGAGTCGCGGCTGGACAACACGATCACGGGCGTTGTCCTGCCGCTGGCGCGCATCTCTGCGAGCAGGTCGCGGCCACTCCCATCGGGCAACATCAGGTCCAACAGCACGAGCGATACACCTTCGGTCAGGGACCTGGCCGATCCGAGGTCGGTTGCCGTGAGCGCGACGTACCCCGACTTGCGGAGCGCGTAACCCACGGACTCGGCGATCGCCGGCTCGTCCTCGACGACCAGAATGGTTTCGTTCTGACTCATGGGTAAAAGGCCCGTTTTGCTGCGGGCGTGGACCGAACACGGGCAACGTCTATCGCGAATGTGTCAGGCCCAAGGCTAGTCAATTTGCATATTTGTACCAAAAGGAGAGCGAATCGGGGCTGTGTGGGTCACTCACCACGTGATAGTCTCCTGCTCCAGCACACTCGAAGCGTTTCGCGTACAAACTGTCGTATGGCCTCTGGCGTGGCCCTGGGTCATGGAGGTATTACCTAATCGCTCATGTCCTCCCTGCTCCCACCCAAAAAGGACGTCGCCCTGGCTCTCCTCGAACGGGCATCGGTGTTCGTGCACCTGGACCCGCGAGGCGAGAACGTGGTGGTGCCGCCGTGGCTCAAGAAGCAGCCCCAGCTCGTCCTCCAAATCGGGCTAAACATGGCGGTGAAGATCCCCGACCTCGAGGTGGGTGAGGAGGCCGTGTGTTGCACGCTCTCGTTTAGCCGTCGCCCTCACTACTGCTACGTGCCGTGGGGCGCCGTTTATGCCTTGGTCGGAGAAGATGGTCGGGGCATGGTGTGGCCGGAGGACATTCCTCCCGAGGTTTCCTCCCAAGCTCAGCTGTCTCCGGCTAAGCCGAACGTTCGGCCGACTTTGCGACCCGTGCCTGCCGAGGGTTCCGTAGAGCTCGCGCGCAAGTCGGCACCGACTGCGACACGCGGATTAACGCCGTTGGAGGCGCCGAAAGCCGAGCCCTCGGATAACGTTGCTCCCGCTCAGCGCAGCCCGTCGGAGCGCCCATACCTGCGCCTCGTCAAGTAGCGAGCCGGGTAGCGAGCTAAATAACCAGTCAAATAGCTGGTCGAATGAGCGGATGACGGCGTGCCTCGGGGCCTGCCCACGTCCCGCCGTCGACAGCTCGGTTCCTCTCCCGTTTAGCAAGTTGCCCCTTGGCGCAATCCGTGGTTAGGCAACGGACGACGGCCCGCCAAATTCTATGGGAAGGGTGGGCAACTGGGCGAGGTATGTTTAGGGTGGTTGACTGAATGAACGTCGTTTGCGCGCAATGTGGGACTGGTTACGAGTTCGATGACGCGCTCGTGTCGGAGCGCGGCACGACCGTGCGTTGCATGCACTGCGGGCACCAGTTTCGTGTCCACCCCGAGCGAGCGCGGCCCGGCGGGCCCGAGCGTTGGATCGTCCGCAAGATTTCCGGTGAAGAGTACATCTTCCGAAGCCTGAGCGAGTTGCAGCGCGCGATTGCGCAACGACGCGTTTTAATCAGCGACTCGATGTCTCGGGATGGTGTGCGGTTTCGCCCGATGCGCGAACTGTCCGAACTCGAATCCTTCTTTCAGCCCTTGGCCGGCAGCGCGCCCGCGCCGACGCCGAGTCAGCAACGGGGGGGGACGCCACACACACCGGGACGACCGGGGCCTTCGCCGCGCGCGAGCGGCAACGACGCGATGGCCATCACGCCAACCGCGGCGGTGAGCGTTGCGGCGGTTCAAACCCCGCGCGGTGGGTTCACGACCGCCCCCACGGAATCACTACCCGTCAGCCAGCCGCCCACGCCGAGCAGTTCCCAACGGCAATCGGGCTTGACGCAGCCCGCCGGATTGTCTCACCCCGCGCCGGCGCCCAAGGTGGCACGGCCCGTTGCCGCCGTCGCCTCTTCCAATCCCAGACCTGCGGCGGTCGGTCCCGCCGGTGCGGTCGCGGCGCCACGCCCCATCGAACCAGCGAAGGCTGCGGCAGCCGTCGGTTCGAAAAAGAGCGACTCCGGATCGGTCGGTGCCGCTCCCACGCTCGCCTCCGAGTCCGCCGATCGTCTCACGCCAGCAGTTGCGGCCTTGCCGCGCCGGCGCAGGACTGGTCGCGCGAGCCAACCGGTCATCGATGACCACACCATGCTCGCGGCTGGCGTGTCGGAGCCCAGTTCTTCGAACGTGCCGTCGCCCCTGGCGATGACCCCGGAACAGCGTTCTGGCGGCCCTCGATGGATCATCGCCTTGGTCTTGCTGGGTGGACTCGCGCTCGTCGCAGGCACCGTCGGTCGTGATTACTTCGAGCGGTTTCGCGAGACCCGCACTCCCGCCACTCAGGCCGACAACCGGGTCGAGTCGTTCATCGCCGCAGGCGACGAACTGTTGCGTGCAGGGGATTGGGAGGAGGCTCGCGCCCAGTACGAAAAAGCCAGCGCTCTCGCCGAAACCGATCCCGCTGTGTTGCAGCGGTTGCTGCAAGTGGACACGACTCGCGCCGACGTCGACTGGTTACGCTTGAGGCTGTTACCGCAGGCCTCGCCCGAACGCGCCACTACCGCGGCGCAGTTCGAGGAGCGCACGGCGAAGTTGCAGCGCCGCGTCGAGCAGTTCCAAAAGGTTGCTGCCTCCAGCCCGACCATCGACGGCGTGATCGCGCTCGTCGACGCGTTGCGCGTTCAAGGGCAAGTCGCCGCTGCGCGGACTTTGGTCCAGCAGACCTCGGGGCTTACCAACGAGGCCAACTCGGCTTACGTGTCCGCGATGTTGGACGTGAGCGACAGCAACCCGAATTGGAGCTCGATCATTCCTCGGCTGAAGGTGGCGGTGACTGGTGAGCGAGGCCTGGGCCGAGCCCAGGCGGCCCTGGTCTACAGTCTGATCAGCGCTGGCCAACTCGACGAGGCTCGGCAGCAGCTCGAAATCCTCGCCGGGTTCAAGCGTCCAAGCCCAGTCCTGCCGGAACTCCAGGCCATGTTGACTGCAGCCGACGCCGCTCGACCGAACGACGCGAAGAGCCCCGCGTCGGAAGCGACGGCTGCGACCACGACGGACGTCACCGCGCAAGCTCCGGACAAGCGCGTTGCAGCAGAGGACGACGTACGCTCGGATAATCCCATGGCCGAGGCCGCAGAGGCGCGCGCGGCGGGTGAATTGGCACGCGCTGCCCGGCTGTACAGCCTGGCGCTCTCCAAGGAGCCGGGCAACGTCGCCGCCATGACTGGCCTCGGGGACGTCGCGCGGTCTCAGGGTAACGCCGACATCGCGATGAGCCACTACGGTGCGGCCCTGCGTGCCAACCCCAACTATGGGCCGGCGGTTCTATCCTGTGCCGACCTGAAGTGGTCGACGGGAGATCGCGCGGGCGCGGTCGAGTTGTACCGCCGTTTGGCGGGAGGTGCGCCGCCGCGGGTGGGCGATCGCATTGCGGAGTACGAGAAGGGGACCCAGCAAAAAGCGGAGGGGGGCGAACTCGCGCCACCTACTGGCGTCCAGGAGCCGCCCCCAACGCCGCCGGCCGAGCCCGCGCCGGTGAGCCCAGCATCCGTTACGCCCGGCCCCGCCGCCCAGCCCGAATCCAATCAAGGCACCCCATGAAACACTTCTGTCTTACCGCTCTCACGGCCCTCCACGTCGCGAGCTGCGGATTTGGACCCGACGAGGATGCTACCGCATCCAAGCCGTCGGACGCCCCCGTATTGATTTTCGACTTGTCTCGTGGGGTGGCCGAATCCCAGAGCGGCGGGTTCTTCCCGCTTCCCGTCGAGCGTACGTTGCTGGGCCAACTCAAGGCGATCGATTCGGCTCGCAACCTCGAGTCTGCCAAGGGCTTCTTCGTGAAGCTTGGTGGCGCCGAGTTGGGCTGGGCGGTTACCGAGGAGCTCGGCAGATCCTTTCGCCAGCTGAAGGACGGGGGCAAGCCTGTCGTCTGTCACGCCGACGGCCTCACCAACAGTAGCCTGTGGTTGGCGGCGGCGGCGTGTTCGGAGGTTTGGCTTAGCCCAGGGGGCTCGGTCGACTCGTTTGGAATGGGTGGGCAAGCGGTCTACTTCGGCGGTTTGCTCGACAAGCTGCACGTCGAGGCCGAGTTCTTGCACATGGGCAAGTACAAGAGCGCCGCGGAAATGTTCACCGAAACCGGTCCCAGCGAGGCGGCGAAGGAGAGCATGCAGAGTCTCTTGGATTCCATGCGTGAGACGTGGAAAGCCGGTCTTGCGGCGTCGCGTCCCGACCCGCGCGCCTCGGACGCGGCGGAGAACGGGCCGTGGATCCCCGACGAGGCAAAAGCGATAGGCTTGATTGACGGTATTGGTTTCGAATCCGACGCGAGGCAGAAGCTCGCGGAGCTAACGGGGACGGACATCACGGCTGCAGGCCCAGCAGTGGAGCCGCCCAAGAAGGACTCTGGCCCGGTGGCCCTGATCGTCAAGGCGTTGCTCAGCGAAGACAAATCCAAAGGACCGCGCATCGCCGTATTGCCGGCCGTGGGCGAGATAACCTACGGCGGCAACGCGCTGTCGGACGACGGCATTGCAGCTCATCCGTTCACTCAGGAGATCCGTCGCCTGCGGGAAGACGCGGAGGTATCGGCCGTGGTTCTGCGCATCGACTCACCCGGCGGATCCGCGCTGGCGAGCGATCTCCTGTGGCACGAACTGCGGCGCCTCGCCGAACGCAAACCGCTGGTCGTTTCGGTGGGTGAGATGGCTGCGAGTGGCGGCTATTACATGGCGTGCGCAGCCCAGAAGATCGTCGCGGAGAAGAGCAGCTGGGTGGGCTCGATCGGCGTGGTTGGTGGAAAGTTTACGTTTGGAGAGGCGTTGGCCGACTACGGGGTGACCGCGCATACGTTCACGGCGAGTGGCAGTGACGTAAATAAGACCCGCGCCGCTTACGAGTCAGCCTTCACGCCTTGGAACGACGCGGCTCGCGAGCGCGTGAGTCGGCAGATGGAACGCGTCTACCAGTTGTTCCTGCAGCGCGTCGCGGAGGGTAGAAAGTTACCTCTGGAGCAGGTGCAGACGGTCGCTGAAGGGAGAGTTTGGACCGGCGCTCAGGGTGCTCAGAACGGACTCGTAGACGAATTGGGTGGGCTGAACCGAGCCATCGAGTTGGCTCGTGAACTCGCCGGCGCTCCTCCGACCCTGCCCGCAGTGCTGGAAGGTGAGGTCGACCCGTTCGAAGCCTTGTTGGGCATGGCAGGCAAAGAAGAGCAGGACGTCTCGCTTCGGCGAGGTGCTGCTCGCCAAGTCGCGCCCTGGTCGATCGCGTTGGGGCTTGGCGAGAAACGCCAACTAGGCGCGCTCTTGCCGCTGGTGGAGGGTGAGTCAGTGGTCGTGACGCTGCCCTTTCTCCTGCAGGTGAAGTAATTCCCCGTTAGGCAGCGTGCCAGGATCGGTTCACTTCGCGCCCGCTCGAGCGGCGAGCCTCCCAGTCCAGTTCCCACAGGCCGCGCCGCTGCCAGTCGTTTCACCGGGCAACTGTCGGGTTACCTGCGAAGACTGGATGCCTCGGGCGCGCCCGCAGCACGAACTCAGGACCGAAAGTGAGCGTTGGGTCTTGCCTCAACTTGGGGTGGTTTCCCGGCACTAACTCGAACTCCGTGGTGTGCAGCAGTTCAGCCAGGATCAGCGCGATTTGGATTCCGGCGAGTCCAGCGCCCAGGCACGTGTGCGCGCCCAGGCCATAAGGCGCGTACGCCCCTCGGGTCCGATGTTGATGGTGGGGGGCTTCGTAACGGTCGATGTCGAACAGCTCCGGGTTCGGAAATAGCTCGGGCAACACATGGGTCATGCCGGTAGCGATGAGCAGCGGCGTCTCCGCGTCGACCCGATATCCGGCAAACGTGAATGGCGTGGTCACCGTGCGCTGACTCAACGCAGCCACGGGGTAAAGCCTCAACGTTTCCATCACGGCGCCCTGCAGTGCGGGCATGGCTTTGAGAGCATCGGCGGTCAGCGGCCCTTCTCCGAGCACGGCGTCCACTTCGGCCCTGACGCGGTGCAAGGCGTGTGGAGTATCGAGCAACGCGTGGAGGGCGAAGGTACAAGTGTTGGCGACCGTGTCCAACCCGGCTACGTAGGGGCCGACGACGCCCACACGCAAGTCGTGCTGGGTATACTCGTCCGGACGTTGTGCGTGAGCCGCCAAAAGGTCGTCCACCATGTCTCTCGGCCGCGCCGGGGGCTGAGTCTCGAGGTGTTCGTTGATGACGGACTCGGCCAGCTCGCGTACGCGACGGCGAGCCCTGCGGTAACTCGGTGAGGCCAACATCAAACGTGGCCACTTGCGGACCACCAACACGTTCAGGGCCGTACGAATCATGGTCCGTATGTCCTGGACGTAGGGCCCCGGGGACCGGCCCGTCATCACCAAGCCGAGCTGCTCCGTGACCACGCCCTGCATGAACGGCAAGACCGCGACGATAGCGTTCGGGGGAAGCGCCCGCGCCGCGGCTCTCACCACTTCGGCGGCGTCCGGCAACCGACGCAAGAGCGTCTCCTTGGCGAAGCCCGACTTCATCACCTTGCGTTGCCACGCGTGTGAAGGCCCGTCGATGGCGTTGATGAGGTTGTCGGAGCCCAATTCGTTGGCGAAATCCTGCCACAGTTCGCGGCTGCGCAGGTGTGCGCTCCCCTCGTTGGCGTAGAACTGGTTCGCCTCTGGGCCGGCCATCACCGTCATTACTTTGTGGAACGCACGGATGCGAAAGATGGGTCCTAGCTTCCTGTAGTTGGCGACCAAGAATGGACGGCAATCGCGGAGCAGCTCCAGCGCGCTCCCCAGTAGCGGCAAACCTTTGGCGAATGGCGGCAGTGGCGCGCCCGCTGCCTCCCCGTTCCAAGAAACCGTGCTTACCTCCGACATCGTGCCTCCTCCGCTGGTCCGTAGACGCCAGCCTCACGAGCTTGCCGGGGTTATATGGGGCCCACAACGGGAAAAACCCCGGGCTACACGTTCAGTCATGCAAGGGTGGACTCTCGGCCACGTCGTGGAGTTGAAACAATCCGTGCTGACAGGCAACGAAATAACGGGGCGAGGGTTCTTGTGACGCCTGCAGCGCCGAAACGCGGCCACACGTCACCGCGCCCGTCGAGGCTCGGAGCGTCACCGGCGTGAGTCGGACCTGGCCGGCCTCCAGTTTGGACAACCCGTCGTTGTTTCCGACGAGCAGCCAATCACGGGGTCCTATCATAGCCGTCGTCCCGCCTTCGATCGGCGCGACGAGCGACCAGCTTGGTGCTGCGGCTGGTTGCTTCGACGTTAGAGACGACGGGACGTTGCTTGCATCCGGCACCTCCACTCGGATGGGCGGCGCGCGCAGGACGCCGTGTGGCGTCACGGCTACGTAGCTGCCTTCCCACGAGAGTAGAGCGACCGGGGCCGATTGGAGCGCGGGCAACGGGTTCTGCCAATCTTCGTCGAGCCGGGACAAGCTGAATGGAGCCGTGAGCGGCCAGGCCCAGGCCTCGGTGATCGCCGCCGACGTTCGAGTGAGGACTACCTGCCAAACTCCGGATCCTGGTGGCTTGCGCTTGTACCAGCCTCGAACGCGTTTTTCGTAACACGCGAAGTCGGGGACGCACAGCACCTCGGGATCGACGTGTCCGAGCACCCCGTAGTAACCTGAAGCCCGTCCTGTCGATGCCAGGGCTCCTTGTTCGTCGCGCGGTGATTCCCAGCCGGTGGCTGGGCGGTAGCGATGATACGTTTCGCCCCCGGGGGCTGCAGTGGGCACCACGATCAGCCTGGGCCAGTCATCGCGCCCCATGAACAGAGCGAATCGAGCGGGATGCGCGTTCTGCAACGGGGTCGGCAACTGCACGTCAACGCGCGCCACGAGCGTCGCGGAACCGTCGCCGCTCGGCTTCGTCTCGAACACCAAGAGCCTTCGCGAGGTTTGGTCCGTGGTCACCGCTGCCACGCGCCGCTTACCCGCCGCAAGGTGAGAGATCGACCGCCGGTCGACGAGCGTAGCGTCCCAGATGAAGGAATCGTGTGCGTCCCCGCCTCGAATGCTGGGAGTTTGCGTCGCCTTCGTTGAAGCGCTCGCGAGCGGCGATGTGTTGGTGGGCGCACTGGAGGTCGTCTCGTGCGGCGCAGAGCTTTCGTTGCGCGTCTCGTTTTCAGCAGCGGCGCGCGCGTCGCTGGCGCTGGGTGCGGTTCGGAGCGATGCTGCTGGTGGCGTGCTGGCGCTGGGTACACAACTCCACGTCGCCAGAATGCTCGACACCAGCCAAGCGGTGAGGCGGCTGTTTGGTCTCATTGGAAGATCGACGCTTTCTTCGACGTGCGAGCGAAGTCTGCGGTTGCGAGGTGTCCCCACTCGGTGAGTGGACCCTCCCAAGACTTGGCCATGTTCAGTTGCGGGTACTCCGTGTCTCCGTACCACAACCACGGCGCGTAACCCTGTCGGTTGGCGTTGGCGCGTTCGACGATGGTCTCCCAAGCTACCGCCCCCGAGCTGTGGTCGCGTCCAAACTCGCCAATCAGGACCGGGAGCTCGAGGGCTGCAAGGTCGTCGAGGCAACCCGCGATTCGTCGCGGTTCACCGCCTGCAAACCGGTTCGGTGCCGACGCGTCGTGATAGTGCACGTAGGTGTACACGTGCAGATCGAACACTAGATTGTGCAGCGGGTCGCGGGCGACGAGCAGTGGGCCATAAGTGAGCAGTGTGTCGCAGCCTTGGCCCCATTCGTTTGCTGTCACGACGAGTGTTCCCTTGAATCCTCTTGCTCGAATTTTGCGAATCGCGGCGCTGTACGCGTCGGCGTACCGTTCGAAGGGGACGTTGAGCTCGTTTGCGATGCCGAGCAACAGGTAGGGCTCGTACGTCTTGAAGACCCGAAGGTACTTCGGGGAAGTCATCTTCGACGCCATTTTCTCCGCCCACGACGGATCCACTTGACCCGTCGAATCGTTGAACGTGACGATCGGCACGAGACCAAGCGATACGGCGCGGTGCAAACTCTCGGCGAGCAGGTCCGGATTGGTGCCAATCACGCGTTGTTCGGGCGGGCCGCCACTCGGGCCACCTGGGTCTATGCTGTCGAAGGCCCAACCCAGTCGAACCGCGTTGGCGCCCGTTGCTGCGATGTCGTCCAACGCCTCGAGCCCGCTGTATTGGGCGCAGCTGTCGTACCAACCGTTGGCGTTGTTCACTGCTCGTGGCAAGAATGGTTCGCCGTAGGCATCGACGAGTTGCGAACCGGCCGTCGTGAAGACGCCACGCTTGCGACGCTTGGGGTCGATGGGCGGAGGTCGATATGGGTCGGGAGCTGGCGCGCCGACGTCGCAGGAGCGGGGAGGGACGGCGTAACCGTGATTGCGGATGGCGAGCTCCCTATCGCCACCGGCAACCAACGCCGTCGTGGAGCCTCTCATGACGCACGATTCGTTGTTCTCCCAACCCCAATCCGGAGCCGCTTCATTGGGGGCCGTGTTGGGATCCTCGCACAGCGGGACACACTTGGCGCGACTGCAGCGGTCGGCAACCAGGTCACCGTTGATGTAGATGCCCGGCCGTCTGCGTTTGGTACCGGCTCCGGCCGCCGTGTTGATGGCTGCCGTGGGGACGACCGCCGGAGAGGTGTGCGCTCCGTCCGTCGTGACCACCTCGACGGCTCCCGGTTCGGGCGCCGTTGCGGTGGGTGAGACAGTTGCCGAGGACGCCCCGACGTCTCTGGATGCCGCGTCACTGGACCAAGTCGAGGAGACACTCGAGACGGCGCGCGTACTGTCGCTGACTGCCGCGGGCGGCGAAGGCGCGCCCGTTTGGTCGCACGCAGCAACTAACGCGACGTAAACGCCGAGCAGCCGCCAGGGGCGGAAACGGGGGTGAGGATCGAGCGCGCGTGTCATCGAGGGCCGTTGAGCGTTGCTGGCAAACTGCCAGTACGTGGGCCGTATCCCTTGCGGAGCCCGAATTTTCAAGGGTGGGTTGCCGTCGACGTCCGCTGGTGTGGTGGGCGGGAGCCGTCACGCGACGCCAGGTGCGGGGCCCAACCCAAACCAGCTAGGGATGCCACGCGAATGAACGCTCGGTAGTCCCGGGCTCGAACTACGCCAGCACGTCGTCGACGACCACGCCGCCTAGATCCGTGAGCCGGAAGGTACGCCCATCGTGCTGGTAAGTGAGCTGGTATTGGTCGAGGCCCATGAGCTGCAAAATCGTGGCTTGGAGGTCGTGCACGTGGACGGGCTTGTCGACGACGTTGGTCGAGAAATCGTCGGTTTGGCCGTAGACCAAGCCCTTTCGGATCCCGGCGCCAGCCAGCAAGATTGGAAAAGCGTAGGCGTTGTGGTCTCGCCCGTGCTCCTCGCTCGTGATCGGGCCATGACTGAACACACTTCGTCCGAACTCGCCGCCCCAGATCACCAACGTTTCATCGAGTAACCCGCGCGACTTCAGCTCCGAGAGCAAGGCGGCGGTGGGCTGGTCGGTGTCGCGTGTCAGCATCCGCGATTCCTTGTTGCACTCGGTGTGTTGATCCCACCCACGGTGCATCAGCATCACGCAGCGCACGTCGCGCTCGAGCAGTCGACGCGCGCGGATGCAGTTGGCCGCGTACGAACCTGGCGTCTTTGATTCCGGACCATATGCGTCGTAGACGCTCTCCGGCTCGTCGCTCTGGTCGGCGAGGTCGGTCATCGAACCCTGGAGCACGCTCGCCATCTCGTACGATTCGTTGCGACGCAACAGCTCCGAATAGTTCGCGTTCTGATTGTGGAGGAGATTCATCTCGCGAACGGCGTCGAACAGCGCCGTGTCTCGAGCGCTGTTCAGGCCGAGCTGGTCGTCGAGGTAAAAGACAGGTGTGTCGCCAGGTCGCAGGTCCACGCCTTGGTGTTTCGCTGGCAGGAAGCCAGAGCTCCACATGCGGCTCGATAGAGGCTGGATGAAGTGAACACCGTTAGTGGCCGATTGCAGCGTGACGAAACTCGGTAGATTGGGGTTCAAGCTGCCCAAGCCGTAGCTCAGCCACGCCCCCAAGCTGGGTCTGCCCGAGAGCTGACTGCCGGTGAGAAGTAGATTGTTCGCCGGCTCGTGATTGACTGCGTCGGTGAACATCGACTTGATTTGACAGAATTCGTCGGCGTGCGTGGCCATGTGCGGCAACAGATCGCTGAACCACATGCCCGATTGACCGTGCTGTGAAAAGGTGACGAGTGGGTTCGCGATCCGTAGATCGACGCCCGTGGTCAGCGTCGTGATGCGTCGCCCCGCGAGCACCGAAGGTGGGAGCGGCTGGTCGCGCATCGTGGCTAGCCCCGGCTTGTGGTCGAGCAGCTCCAGCTGCGACGGTCCGCCAGACATGAACAAATACAACAGGCGCTTCGCCTTACCGGTGCCGGTGTGAGCTCCCGCGCGATCACCCATGATCGCGCCCACGAGCCCGGCGCTGGCAGCTTTGAACAGATCGCGACGCGAGAAGGACGGCATGAGGATTACTCGAGTGAGATGGTCTCGTTCAGGTTGAACACGACGCGCACGACTTGAGACAGCGCAAACACCTCTGCATCGCTAGCAGCGGTCGGCTCCACGCCGAAGGTCTGGGTCGACGGTTCCACCAGTTGAGCGTCGTATACGGCGCGTAGGCTGGTGGCCTCCTGGGGCGTGAGCGTGCGGCTCGTAGACATCCGGAACGCCGCGGCGATCGATTGTTCCACGTCGCTTGGGTGGCGTTCCCACAAGTGGTTGCTCAGCGTCCGAGCGGCGCGAATCACCGTGGGGTCGTTCAGCAGCGCCAGCGCTTGCTGGGGGGACGTGTCCGGGCTGCGGCTAGCTGTAGAAAGTTCACGACTTGGCGCGTCGAAGATCGATAAGAACACCGGCGGTAGGGTCCGCTTCCAGTACGAATAGACGCTGCGACGGTAGAGTCCGTCACCCGACAACGCGGGATAGGTGAGGGGCAGTTCGTCCCAGCCGAGCGACTCCCACAATCCAGGCGGCTGATACGGGAACGCCGGCGGACCGCCGAATCGCTCGACGAGCAGCCCGCTCACGAACAAGGGTATGTCCCGAATCGTCTCTGCGCTCAGGCGCTGGCGCGGGAAACGAGTGAAGTAGTCGTTGTTCGGGTCTGCCTCGGGCGCCGTATCGTTCGGGACGGAGCTTTGTCGGAAGGTCGACGACAGCACGATTCGTTTGTGGAGCGCTTTGACGTCGAAGCCGGATTGAATGAACTCTCGGCTGAGCCAGTCTAGGAGCGCGATATGCGTCGGCATGCCGGTGACCATCCCGAAGTTGTCTACCGCAGGCACCAGCCCTTTTCCGAAGAACTGGCTCCAAATGCGATTGACGGTCACCCGATGGGTGAGCGGATTGTCGGGCATCATGAGCCACTGAGCGAGACCCAGGCGGTTCTCCGGTGCGCCGGAAGGGAAGGGGGGCAAGAAGCTCGGTGCCCGGCAGGTGACCGGATCGCCGACGGGCAAATCGTATCTGCCTTGGGCGAGCACTTGGGTAGTACGCCTGACCGGCATGTCCGTCATGATGCGGAGGTCTGCCGTCGGGGCGAGTCGATTCTTGTCCCACTCGAGCTCCGCGACATTGGCCGCGGCGGCGGTGTCTCCTTTCAACGCCTCGATGCGCGAGTCCAACTCGGCTTCGAGCTCCGCTTTCAGGGGGCTGTCGAGCTTCATCGTGGGCGTGTATTGAGATAGGAAGCCGGCGTCCTTCTCATCGATCTGGTTGAAGCAGTCGTACAAGCTGAAGAAGTCTTTTGCGGTCGTCGGGTCGTATTTGTGGTCGTGGCAACGCGCGCACCCCATGGTGAGACCGAGCCACACCTTGCCCAGCGTCTCGACGCGGTCGGCGACGTAGATGGTTCGGTACTCGTTGATCACCAAGCCGTTTTCGTCTTGGATGGCGTGATTGCGGTTGAAGCCCGTCGCGAGGTAGCTCTCCGGCGTTGGGTTTGGAACCAGGTCCCCCGCGAGTTGCAGCGTGGTGAACTGATCGTACGGCATGTTTTGGTCGAGCGCTTGGAGCACCCAGTCGCGCCATTGCCACGCCGGCCGCTCCATGTCGTATTGGAACCCGTCGGTATCCGCATAACGCGCGAGGTCGAGCCAGTTACTCGCCATGTGCTCGGCGTAGCGGCGGGACCCCAAGAGGCGTTCGACGTTGGCTGTGTAAGCTTCGTCGCTGGGGTCGGCCAGGAACGCGTCGAGTTCCTCCGCGGTTGGCGGTAACCCGGTGAGCGCCAACGTCACGCGACGCAGCTGGGTTTCCGGAGCTGCCAGCGGGCTCGGGGCCAGTCCGAGCGCCGCCACGTCGAGTTTGGCTAGGACGAAGGCGTCAATCTCGTTGCGCACCCACGTCGGATTGCTCAGCATTTGCGGGTCGGGGGCAGGAGCTGGCGACAGGTCGGCAAATGCCCAATGTACGGGCGCAGGCGGTTGTGCCCCCTCCGCCGGAGGAGCGGCGGTGTTGGCGTCCTCGGCACCATGATGTCCGCAAGCTAACGCGAGCAGCACCGGCGCGACCGTCGAAGCGCGGAACCAAAGCTTGGCAACGTCGTGCGAATGAGGAACGTTCATGAGGTCTGCGTCGCGGCTAGTGCCAGGGTGTGCCAGGTTGAGTTGCTCAATGAGGCTGCCGTAGGTTCAATGCCAGTTCCGTGCCCAACCCTTCACCGCTAGTCGTTAGAACGGCGGGAGCGCGATCTCCGAGAACACGAAGTCGCACTTTCCGTCGACGCTCGGCGCGTCGTGAGATGAGTTTCCGCGAGGAAATCGCGTTGGGGTATCTCGTATTTCGGGGAAAACGGTGAGAATTCGGAGCGCGTGTGGGTGCGGCGCCGCGCCGAGTACTTCGCGCGTTGTGGGCGAGCGGTGATACCGGCACAACAAACCCGTGACGTCCAAGCTCGGACTGGCCCTCGGGGTGCGACAAGTGCGGGAGCTCTTGGCACACCTCGCGACGTCCACGCGACGCGCTGCGAACCAACCGACCCACGTGACGCCTTCGTTCTTCTCGATGGCTGTCGCGCGTGAACGGGCGTGGGAGAAGCGACCGCTTTGCCGGACGCGGTCACTACACCCAGGACATCGACTTGGAGCGGTCTGCCAAACCCGAGGCTGCGACCCGTGAGCTCGGGGAGTGCGCGAACGGTGGGCGATGGCTGGGAAGCGACCGCCGCACCGCTTCGGTTTCGTCCCGACGACCGCGACGCCACGCAAGGGCGCGCCCTTCCCGGTACCGAGTTCTGCGGCGTGTTCGCTTGGTATTTGGCCCGGTGTGCGCCATGGTAGCCGCCGTGGGCTCACCCAGCGACGCTCCAACCCAGATTCCGTTGCGGAAGCTCGGCCTGCTCGCGAGTCTTTACGCGTCCCAAGGGTTACCTTTCGGGTTCTTCGCCCAGGCGTTGCCGGTATTGATGCGCCAGCAGAACTACTCGCTGCGCTGGATTGGACTGTCGACGTTGCTGGCGTTGCCCTGGGCGTTCAAGTGGCTGTGGGCTGGCGTCATCGACACCAAGTACTACGCGCCGTGGGGCCGCCGCAGAAGTTGGATCCTGCCGCTCCAACTCGGTAATTGTCTCACCTTGGCGTTGATCGCGCTTCACGGTGACAGCCGGAACCTGGAGTGGCTCTTGGTCGGCACATTCTTCACGAATCTGTTCGCCGCTACTCAAGACGTGGCAACCGACGGACTCGCGGTCGAGCAGCTCACGGCCAAAGAGCGCGGTCTCGGCAACGGTGTGCAAGTGGCCGGTTACCGACTCGGTATGATCGCGGGCGGCAGCGCCTTGCTCGTGTGGTTCGATCGCATGGGCTGGACGGTGGCCATGCTCACCCTCGCGGGTGCATTGGCGTTGCTGACGCTGCCGATGTTCCGGTTCCGCGAAGCCCCGGCCGAGGCGCCTCGCGCGCACGTGGGCGCAGTGTTTACTTGGTTCGCGAGACCACGCCACCGCGCCTGGGTCGGTGTCCTCCTCGTCTACAAGTTCGGCGACGCGCTGGCGACCGGCATGTTCAAGCCGTACCTCGTCGACATGGGCCTGAGCCTCTCTCAAATCGGCTGGATAGACGGCGCGCTGGGTTCAACCTCCGGGCTGGTCGGCGCGCTGTTTGGCGGCTGGTGGTTCACGCGCCTCGGATACGGGGCTTCGCTTTGGACCTTTGGGCTCGTGAGCGCCTCTTCCACGGCGCTCTACGCTGCGGCAAGCACCACCGCGTTGCCCGTGTGGGGTTATGCGGGGTTGGTAGTGGGCGAGCACTTCGCCGGCGGCATGGCGACGGTTGCGCTGTTCACCTCGATGATGCGCTTTTGCCGACGTGACTCGGAAGGGGCCGACTACACGTTGCAGGCGAGCGTGGTCGTGTTGTCGACCGGGGCGGCGGCCGCCACCAGCGGTTTTTTGGCCGAGCGCCTCGGGTTCTTTTGGCTGTTCTGCGTCGGGGCCGTGCTCTCGGTGGGTGGCGCGATCGCCGGGGCTCGCGGGTTCGTGTTTGCAGCCGCAAACGACAGGGACATCGACGAGTGAGGGCACCAGCCGCAGCCGAGAAACACTGTTCTCGACTAGCTCTGAGGTTTGCCGACCTCGGGAGCGCCGTCAGTCGCGGCCCAAAAATCGTAGAAGTTGAACCAATTGTACGGCGAGCTCCGGCAGTAGTGCTCGAGGCGGGTTGCGTAGAGCTGGACCAACGCTTGCAGATCTCGGTCCCGGTGCTTGCGCGTGAGCACTACGCGTTCCACTAACGGTTCGCAGTGCAAGTCGTAGCCGTTGGGTTCCCGGTACAGGCCCAAGGTCAAGAACACCGGACACTTGAGTACGGAGGCGAGCAAGAACGGCCCCGTAGGGAAGCGTGCCGGTCGTCCAAAGAACATGACGCTCACGCTCTTTTCGTTCAGCCCGACTCGATCACCCATGGTGCCCAGGAGCTCGCCCTTTTCCAGGATACCCTGTACGGCGAAGATGAAGTCGACCGAATTGGCGCTGATGTGGATCACCCGCGCCGCCGCCTGCGGGTCGAGACGGCTCAGCAGAGCGTTGATCATCTTGGCGTTCTCGAAGTGTCCCAAGATGGTCAGCGGCAGGTTGGTGTTGGTAGAGCCGGCGCGCATGGCCTCGAAGCTCCCCACGTGAGCGCCGACCAAGATCGCTCCCGTGCCGGCAGCTACTGCCGCTTCCAAGTGATGATGGCCCGTCCGCGTGGTAGTGAACGGGTTGGTCTTGCCCTGGACCAGGAACATTCGATCTGCCGCCGTTTGCGCGAAGTATCGGACGTGACGATACACGTCGCGCCAGCGCACCGGCCTGTCGAGAACGATTGTAAGCCACTGCCGAGATGCGCGAGCCACGGAGCGCGAGAACAGCGCGTACCAGGCGGCGAGCAGCGCCACCAAGACACGGGTAGGACCGCGACCCAAGGCCGTCGCGAACCAGTAAAAGATACGGATCCCCAATACCGAACCCCGTTCGGCTTGGGATAACCACGTCTCGGAGTCTTCGGGCGTACGCAACCTCGTGTTCACTCACCACTCCAACAGGGCGCGCTTCGGCAACATCCAAGCCATGCACTTCAGCGTGCACAGCCAGCTGTGCAACAGTGAGAACTGGAGGTTGTCACGGAACATGCGGAAG
The DNA here is from genome assembly GCA_966249405.1 of uncultured bacterium. Taxonomy (GTDB): domain Bacteria; phylum Myxococcota_A; class Polyangia; order Polyangiales; family Polyangiaceae; genus SZUA-265. The sequence continues at coordinate 30,375 of CBINDO010000037.1, forward strand.
TGTGAAATACCACCCTCCTCCGCCGTCAGGTAGCGAAGCCGCACCGGTAGGTTGACGATCGGAACTCCTGCCCAGGCAAGGCGAACGGCCACTTCGATGTCGAAGCCCATGCGGTTCGACATCGTCCGAACCCGCGTGAGCGGCCCTAGGGGATAAATGCGAAAGCCGATCATGGCGTCGGCGATCTTGCCCCGGCCCACCTCGAGGTCGACCCAGAACGTGGTGATCTTGCGGGCGGTCAGTCGCAGCTTGGGGACGGTTGCGTCGTAGTGCGGGTAGCCGAGGATCAACGCCTCGGGCTGCGCGCGACTGGCGGCGACGAACTCGGGGACGTGTGAAAGGTCGTGTTGACCATCACCGTCCACCTGCATCACGTGCGTAAAGCCGAGATCGCGCGCGGCGGCCATGCCTCGCTTCACGGCGGCCCCTTTGCCGCCATTGAGAGGCACGCGCAGCACCGTCGCCAATTCTTCTTTTGCGATGGCCTCGCAAGCTCTTTGACCTTCTGCTCCGCTGCCGTCGTCGACGACCATGACCGGCAAGCCGTAAGCGCGTGCGTTTTGCACGACCTTCCGGATCGTCATCGGGTTGTCGTACGTCGGGATGAGAAAACAAGCGCGCCAATCACTCGGGTCAGACATGGTCGAATCCCTCGCTTTGCACCGACCCAGGCGAGGTCGTAGCTGCCCCGAAATGGAGTGCGCCCGCCGAACAGATCTTGTCACCCTTCTTCAGCGTGAACTCGCACTCCTTGTCGCGCAGCTTCAGCCACACGTCGATCTCGTCGCCAGGCTCGATGCGTCCCATGAATTTGATGCGGCGCAGCTCCGTGGGTTGAGGGGTCTCGGGTTTCACGCTGCGTAACACTGGCAACACGACGTGCTGCAGCTGCACCGCTCCCGCCATCACGGCGTATTGTTCGAAGTGACCACTGTAGGCGATGTAGTCGGCGGGGACCTTGACCCTTGCCCGGACTTCGCCGTCCGAGGTGGTCACCGCGAAATCGAGAGCACGCGAGAGCGCGACTCCCTCGTCGTTCAGGCCGAACAAACGCAGCAGCCGGCTGCGCATCAACTTGCCGTTCGCTTCTCGAGGGAGCTTGTCGAGGAACAAGAACCTGCGCGGCAGCGTGGATGGCTCGAACTGCGCCAACAAGAGCTCGCGACACGACTCCTCCAAATCTGGTGCGCCAGATATCGCGGCCAGCAGACGATGGCCACGCACGTCGTCGGGGAGCGACAGGATGGCGACGTCGTCCACTTCGGGGTGCTGCATCAAACAATCCTCCATCGCTGGGACGGAGATGCGTTGACCGCCGATCTTGACTACGCCGTCGTGACGCCCGAGGTGCTCGAAGCGGCCATCAGTCAACAGGTTCACTCGATCCGAGGTCTCGAAAGTCCCTTGTCGTGGTCCACTGCTGTTGGTAAACGGTGAGGTCACGACGAGGAGCCCGGCGCTCGACACTTGCAGCGTCACCTGAGGCAGCGCCTGCCACGTGCTACCGCGGCTGCGATCGCGAAAGGCAATGCCGCCCGTCTCGGTCGAACCGAAGATTTCGGTGATTGGAACACCGTGGCGCGCAGTGAACACACGCGCCGTCTCTTCGGGCAGCGGCCCCGCCGACGAGAACACGAGGCCGAGCGATCTCGTGCAGTCTTGAGCCACGGACCGGGCCGCGCGAAGGTGTGTGGGAACACTCACGAGCACGCTCGCCTTGCTGGCCGTGAGCGTGGCTGCGATTTCGCCGGGGAGGAGGGGCGTGTTCCGGGTAAATGAACCCCCGGCCATCAACGGTAGTAAAACGCCGAACAGAAGTCCATACAGATGACTCGGAGGCACGGTCACGGCGTAAACGGCGCCTTGGGGAGGGCCAAACGTATCGGCCAGCACGCGGACCTCGGAGAGCAGCTGAGCCGCGGTCTTGTCCCACGGCACGCTTTGACCCGTCGAGCCCGACGTCATCACGCGCACGACGGGACCGTCGGGGAACGTCACCCCATCGAGAACTGGCTCGGGCCGCTCGTCACCGCTATTGGAGTCACAGTCGGTGACATCGTCGCGGCTCGCCAACAGCGCCGGGACGGAAATGTGGCCGGCTGCGCCGGTGTCGTGGAGTAACACCCCGACCTTCGCGCCCCCATTGCCCGGTCTCAGCAGCTCGCTCACCGTCGCTCCCCGTTGGTTGGGGGGCAGGCACGCACAATAGCCGCGGCTCCAGACTGCCAGCAAGGCCACTGCGAAGGCGTACCGGTCTTGGCGAAACACGAGCAACGCCTGTTCATCGGAGGCTAACCTCGGCAACGAACGGGCTACCATTGCGGCATCTCGGAGCAGATCGGCGCGTGTCTTGCTGGCCGCGAGTGGACCGGTTGGGGAACCCGCGGCTACCCATCCATTGGGAGTGTGGCTGGATAACAATGTGAACGGAGACTCGGGCGTCATGGGCGTTGGCGCTTGGTGCGTTCGAAACACCAGCGCAGCAGGCGGTCGAGCGGGTGGGAATTGTAGCGGCCAAATCGATACTTGCGTACCGAATACTCGCCGACGAAAAATCCGCCCATTACAATGTAGGTTAACAGCCCGTTGTAAACCGCCCAAGCATGCAGGCGTCCCAGGAGTCCGAGACTGCCGGCCACTACGACGTTGATCGCAAAGAATGCGCTCCAAAGTTTGGTCCAGGTGCGGCACCAGCTCACCTCGGCCGGCGTCAAATCTGCGTGCTGCAGGCGCGCAAATCTTTCGATCAAGGGCGGGCCGTCCCACAGCGTTGCACCGAAGGCAACGAGCAACGTCGCGTTGATCACTACCGGTACGAGCAGCAACGGCTGCACCGAGTTCAACGCCACACCGAGTGACACCAGGAGCAACGCTGCTGCGGGTGGCAGCAGGCGTCGTAGCCAGGAACCACGAGCTCTCGCGCTGCCCAGGAAAGAAAGACCGAGCGGCAACAGCAACCACGCCAAACGCCAGCGCGACGTAGAGTTGCCGTTGCGAGTGAGCAGCGAATACACCAAAAGAGGGTAGAACACCGCTGTTGCACCGAGGCCCACTGCTACGGCTACGCCGAGCGCTCTTGTCCAAGGTCGGCTGCGTTTCGGGGTCCGTGTTGCATCGTGCATGCGGCCTCGCAACGACGAGCCGAGGAGGGAATTACGAGCTTTTCGCCACCTTGGTGTCGACGTTGCCCTTTTCCCGCTCCTCGCGGATGAACTTGGCCAAGCTCGCTACGGAGTGAAAGATCTCGCGATTGCGCTCGTCATCGGCTTTCGTGCGGATGCCGAACTCCGAGTGCAGGGCCACGGCGAGCTCCAGGGCATCAATCGAGTCGAGGCCGAGGCCCTCTACGAACAGAGGATCTTCTGTCTTGATGTCCTCTGGCTTCACGTCCTCGAGCATCAACGCGTCGACGATTACCTGCTTGATACGCAACTCGAGATCTTCGCTCACTGGTACTCACCTATTACTTTCATGATTGGCGCCGCGACGGCGCCCGCGTAAGTTTCATTGCCAGAGCCAGAGCTCGCCGTAGGGAGAGCCAAGGCCTGACGATAAGCGGACTCCACGTAGTCTCGCAAAAGCCGGCTGTCTCCAAAAAAATCTCGGGGATGGGCGACTTTTAACAGTTGTACGGTTTTGACCGACATCACTTCCTTCGACGCCGCGATTGGGGCTCCTTTGGCTAGCCACGGCGGATTCTCGCGGATCAGCACGGCCACCACCGGCACGTCTGCGCGACATGCGACTTCGAACGCCGTGCGGCCGAAGGGGCGTAGCCCCCCACCTGCCGGGGAACGCGTCCCCTCGGGAAACAGGAGCACTCGAAACCCCTGCTTCAGGCGCTCGACGCTGCTACCCACCACCGACACACCGCTCAGCGGATTGCCGGAGCCCGCGGAAAAGTGGCCTGCGCCGCGCAGCAGGGGGCGAATCCAGTAGGAGTCGTAGATGTCTGCCCGGACCGCGGTGCACGCTCCTGGCACGGAGGCCAATAGCGCCAGAGCATCTGTGAGTGTTGGGTGGTTGGCAACTACGACACAGGGCCCTACGCCAACTGGACATGGATCGGCGGGACGGAAATGAAGGAATCGGATCCAGCGAAGGTAGGTATGGAGACCGGTAAAAGCTCTGCGGATGATCGACTGCAAAAGGCGGGTCCGGCGTGCCCAGTCGCGGACCGGGAACACCGCGACCATCGCCAGAATCGCATACCCGAAGGGAGCCATCAGCGCATAGAACGCGAGCGATGCGAACAGGATGAGGAGAGACGCCGAGCGCCGGAAGGACCAGCCGCCCTTATGGCTCATCGCTACAGTCTAGGCTTCGCCCCAAAGCGCGTCAACGCTCCGCGCGGCAGCGAGAGTGCGCATACTCTGCGGCAGGATCGCCCTAGAAAAACGTCGGGTGATGCAGTAGCGAACAGACACCTTTTATGACGAACACTGGATTTGGGACTTCCGATTTCGATGTGGTGATTTGTGGGGGTGGCCTGGCGGGCCTCACATTGGCGCGCCAGTTGCGTCGCGAGCTTCCCGAATTGCGAGTGGCTCTGGTCGACCGAATGACTCGTCCGTTGCCCGAAGCGGGCCACAAAGTCGGCGAATCCAGCGTCGAGCTCGGCTGCTCCTACTTCAACCGGATCGGCCTGCGCGAGTACATCCTGGACCGTCACTTGATCAAGTTTGGCCTGCGGTTCTTGCCCGGAGGGGGGCACCTGCCGATCGAAATGCGGCGCGAGATCGGGCCTTCGCAAGAGCCGCCAGTGAACTCCTATCAGCTCGACCGGGGACGCCTCGAGAATGATTTGCGGGAGATGAACGAAGACGATGGCGTCACCATGCTGGAAGGTTACGTCGTCCGCGACGTCACCTTGTCGGAGCCTGGTTCGGAAGCTCCCCACACGGTGCACATCGTCAAGGTTGCCACCCGCGACGAGGGTGCAACGGGCGCGCCCGTGATTCCGGAGAAGCGCAGCCTGACGACGCGTTGGGCGGTCGACGCCACCGGCCGCAACGGCATGTTCCGCAAGAAGCTCAAGCTCAAGCGCGGCACGGGTCACGCTGCCAACGCCGGCTGGTTCCGCGTCAAAGGCAAGGTGGACGTCACGACGTTCGTCCCCAACGGCCCCGACGCGACGCCGGAACAAATGGCGTGGCACAACCAGCCGTTCGCCGGCGAGCGTTGGCGCTCTACGACCCATTTCATGGGTGCGGGTTACTGGGTTTGGTTCATCCCGCTCTCGTCGGGTAATACGAGCGTCGGGATCGTGGTTCACGACGAGCTGCACCCGTTCACGAAGGTAAACTCGATAGAAGCCGCGATGGACTTCCTCCGGCGTCACGAGCCCGCCTTGGCACCCATCGTCGAAAAACTCGAGGTCATCGACTTCTGCTGCCTACACGACTACAGCCACAACGCGGCGCGCTGTTGGTCGAGCGAACGTTGGGCGATGGTGGGTGAAGCGGGAGCCTTCGTCGACCCGCTCTACAGCCCTGGCAGCGACTTCATCGCCTTCGCCAATAGCTTCACCACCGAGTTGATCCGCACGGACTACGCGATCTCGAAAGGGTCGAACGAGAACCTCGCCGAGAAGGTCCAGCAACTCAACCTGCAGTACCGCGCCCTGGTCGCCGGCGGCGTGGGCGTGTTCAAGGTTTCTGCCCCGGTATACGGTCATCCTCGTGCCATGGCCACGAAGATCTACTGGGACAACTTCGCCTACTGGTCGTTCCCATGCCAATACTTCCTGCAAGACATCTTCCGTCTCACCGGCAAGATCCACACCGACATCACCATGACCGGCGCCCGCTTCGTGGAGCTGTCCGGGTACATGCAGGACTTCCTGCGAGCCTGGGCAGAGTTACATCCCGAACAGCCCAAGCCCGGCTTCTTGGGGTTGCCCCAGTTCCCTTCGATGCTCGTCCAGGCGCACCTCGACTTGCGTCTGAAGATGACCCCCGAGGAGACCTTGGCCTACATCCAGAAGCAACTCGTCCAAGGCGAGCTGTTGGCGACGGAGCTGGTGCTCCGTACGGTCCTCGAAATCGGTCCCGAGGCTGCGGCGCGGTTGCTCGATCGAGCGATGGCTTCCCGTTGGAACATGAAGCTCGATCCGGCGCGGTTGGAGGCCGAAGCGTTGGGCCGCTTGGCACGCCGCAAGGCCGTTCCAGAGATCGCGCTCGCCGTCGAGCGCAACTTGGGTCGCATCGAGAAACATCCCGAATGGCAGCAGGCAGGCGAGCTCTTGTTGCGCGTGCTCGACGGCGACAAGCCGGCGTCGACTTTGCCGAGCGGAAGCTCGATGCTGGCGCCGGAGTTGGACCTGATATCCAGCGGCGCGGAATAGTGCGCGCACAGGCGCCCGGTGTGGCGCTCGAAAGGAGGCCCCATGCACGCATCCTCTGAGCTGCCACCCGCATCTCAGTTCATGCGCCTGCTGGCGGGCAAGTGGGTCGTAGCAGCCATCGCCACCGCCGCCAAGCTCGGGATCGCCGAGCACTTGGACGCGCCAATGTCCATCGCTGATTTGGCGGCTCGCTGCGGATTGCACGTGCCGAGCCTGCGACGCTTGTTGGCGGTACTCGTGGGTCAAGGCCTGCTCGTCTTCGAAGACACCGATACAGTCGCGCTCACGGAGCTGGGAGCACAGCTGCGGCGCGACAAGTTGGGGGTGCTCGCCGAGTTCGTCGGTTGTGAGTCGCAGTGGTCACCTTGGGTTCACCTCGAACACAGTGTCCGGACGGGCGAGTCGGCGTTCGAGAAGTGCCATGGGCAACCGCTGTTCACCTATCTAGAGCATCATGACTCGGACGCGGCTCTCTACGACATGGCCGTCGACGCCTTCACGCGTGAGCAAGCTCGCGCGCTGGCCGAGACGGACGTGCTCGAGCAGGCGCGCGTAGTGGTCGACGTTGGCGGTGGGCGAGGCACGTTTTTGATGGAGCTCTTGTTGCGCAACCCTACGTTACGCGGCGTCCTGTACGACAAGGCCAACGTCGTAGGGTTGGTCACGGATCGATTCGCCGATGCTGGCCTCTCCCAACGCGTAGAGCTCGTTGCGGGCGATTTTCATCGGGCAGTCCCGCCTGGCGCGGATTGCTACGTGGTGAAACACGTCTTGCACAACTGGGACGACGAGCGCGCGCTCGGGATTCTGCGCCATTGTGCGCGCGCCGTGACGCCAGGCGGGACCGTCCTCGTGGTCGATGGCATTGCCCTGCCTGGCAACGTTCCCGACGGTACGCGGCTGATGGACCTCGAGATGCTCGTACTCACGGGGGGCGGCCGCGAGCGCTCGAAGCCCGAGTTTCGCCACCTGTTCGCTCAGGCGGGTTTGCACCTGGAGAAGACGGTGCGGCTCTCCGAAGGGGCATGGGCCATGGTGGGTCACAAGGTGGAACGAACTGGCGTGAGCCTCTAGGGCGTTCTGCGCTCGGGCCGGCACGAAGCCGAACACCCGTCGCGATCGCGCCGGTTGCCGTCGTCGCACGCTTCGTTGCCACAAGCCTGAACTACGGCGTCCCCACAACGCGCCGCTAGTCGACAGTTGCTGGTGCACGTCCCGTACGCTCCCTGGTTCCCATCTCTGCCGAAGTCGCAGGTTTCGCCTTGGCTCGGATCCACTTTTCCATCCCCGCAATAGCCGACGTTTTGGCAGGTGGGTCGGCAGGCGTTGGGTCCGTCGCCGCTGTTTACGCCATCGTCACAGGTCTCCGCGCCGTCGACGATGCCGTTGCCGCAGTAGGCATCGACCAGCGTGCAATCGGCGTTGCAGATCGGGTTCCGGGCGCCCGAAGGCGCGATGATGGGGTCACACTCTTCGCCACGCTGCTGAACTCCGTCGCCACAAATCGGCGAACAAATCGACGTCGTTTGTTCGATTTCGACGGCCGTCGTACCGCCATCCCCGAGCGGTGGGACGGGCTCGAGCGCCGGCACGTTCACGAACTCGTTGGTGCACGAGTAGCCCACTTCTACGGCACACGCCGCGCTGCAGCCGTCATCGTCTCGGCGATTACCATCGTCGCAAGCCTCGGCTACTGCGACGACTCCATCGCCGCAAGTGTCCAGACATTGCCCGTTCGTGCTGCATTGTGGTTTCAGCTGACAATCGTAGCCGCAGGTCTGGGTAACGCCACCCTCGTCGCAGGCCTCGCCGCCGTCCAAAACTCCGTTTCCGCAGTAGGGCGCTCCAAACGTTCCGCAACCGTTGACGTTGGACCAGCAATGAGCCCACTCGATTCCACACGTCGCGTCGCAGCCGTCGTAGACGTCGAGGTTCCCGTCGTCGCATTGTTCACCGCCAGCCGCGATGCCATCACCGCACCTGGTGAAACACGCGCTGCCAGCCGGGCATGTCCATCCGACTTCGACGTTACAATTCGCATCACAGCCTGGTGAACTCGCGGGCTCACACTGCTCGGGCCCGGCGAGGAAGCCGTCGCCACACGCCGTAGCCGAAACGCAAGGCTGTCCTGGGGTCGGACAGAGGCCATCGATCTCGACTTGACAGCTCGGTGAGCAGCCGTCTCCACCCACCGCATTGCCGTCGTCGCAGTATTCGGTTTCTCCGAGGGCGCCGTCACCGCAGAAGTCGACGTTCGGGGGTGGCAGCGGTTCTTGCGACGGGCCGCCTGCAGGCGGAGCGGGGATCACGAGCCGGAGGCCCAACGGCTGTGCAGCATCCGCGTCACTACAAGGTCCCGGTGTGGTGGGAGGAGTGGGGGGTGGGGTGGGGGGGACCGGGACCGGCGCAACAACGACAGGAGGACCCATGGTAGAGTCTGGCGGTATCGCTACTGGCGGGGCTGGGGCGACGATCGGTGGGTTTATCGACGGCGCGGTAGCGCTCGGCACGACGGGGACGGTGACCAGCGGCGCGGTGCCCGATTGAGGCGGTTCCTGATAGTAGCCGGTGTCGTCCAGCTCGGTTCGTGCGCCGCAACCCCCGAGGGTAACGCCGAGGATCGACAACCCAAACACGCGCATCGAGGCCTGCATGGTGTTTAGTCTACGCTAGCTCGGAGGCCGGCGAAACGACGCAGCCGAGAAGCTGCTCGGCGATGCGTCAGTTGACTCCTGAGCGTGCAGTCGCGCGGCCATTTTGACGCCACGATGGCGGCGTGTGCGGGTGAGGGCGTTTCACCCGCTGCACCGAATCCGGTATAAGCGTTCACCGAGCATGAGCAGGCGTTTCACTGTAGCAATGGCATCGTTGGCCGCGTGGGCTGGCCCGGGTTGTGGTATTGGCGATTGCCCGCCTTTGAGTGCGAAAGCGCTGGGCCAGCTACCCGACAAGCTGAGCGCGACCGGTCTCTACGCCGAGGGCGACGAGAGCGCCGAGTTCACGAAGCTCAAACTACGACCGCTCGCACCCGGCGTCGCAGGTTACGCCCCGCGCTTCGAGTTGTGGTCCGACGGTGCGTCCAAACGACGCTGGTTGCAGCTGCCTGTCGGAGCGCGCATCGACACCTCCGATCCCAACGACTGGAGCTTTCCCGAAGGCACCAAGATCTGGAAGGAGTTCTCTCGCGACGGACAAGTGCTCGAGACCCGGCTCATGTACAAGGCTGGTCCGACCGATGACGACTGGGCCTTGGGGGCTTACGTCTGGGACGAAACGGGCAGCGAAGCGCAGCTTCGAGTTGACGGTGAAGCAGACGTGCTCCACACGTCTCACGACGTGCCCGCCGCCTCCGCGTGTTGGGGGTGTCACGGCGGCACTCACGGACGGGTGCTGGGGATCAGCGCCGTGCAACTGAGCTCGCCCAGCGAGCCCGACGGGTTGAGCCTGAAGCAATTGAACGAAGCCGGGCGGTTGTCTCACCCGGTCGCGCCCGTCACCTTGCCTGGTTCCGCGCTCGACCAAGCGGCGCTTGGGTACCTGCACGTCAATTGCGGCAGTTGCCACAGTCAAGCGCGTCCGCCTGCCGGCGAGCTCCGCTGCTACGACCCGCGTCGCGACTTGGACCTTTCGCTGCGCGTCGAGGCGCTCGGAAACGTCCGAGACACGGGGGCATATCGGACGGGCGTGGGCAAGAGTCTGATCCCGTCGGAGCCCGACGACAGCAGCCTCGTGACTCGTTGCGAGCGACGCTGGTTTCGACACATGCCGCCGCTCGGGACTGAGCGGGTCGACACGGCGGGTGTTCAGCTGCTGCGCGATTGGGTCGCCAGCCTTCCCGCCGTGGAATCTCAGTGACCCGCGACTACATGCGTGCGCCGACCCAGTCCGCCAAGCGGACCTCGGGGCGGGCGCCGTAGTGACCGATGACCTCCGCAGCCGCGAGGGCGCCGATACGGGCGCAGTCGACTAGGCTGCGATTGCGAGTGAGCCCGAACAGAAACCCCGCCGCGTACAAGTCGCCAGCGCCCGTGGTGTCTACCAGCTTGCTGACGGCGTGAGCGGGCACCTCGTGCAGTTCGTGTCCTGCGACGACCACGGAGCCCTTCTCCGAACGTGTAACAGCGGCGATCTCACAATGTTGGCTCGCATGAGCGACGGCCTGTTCGAACGTATCCCGCTGATACAGCGAGAGGATTTCGCTCTCGTTGGCGAACAGGATGTCGACGTGATTGGCGACCAAGTCTTGGAACTCTGCCCGATGCCGGTCTACACAGAATGCATCCGAGAGCGAGAGCGCCACCTTGCGACCGGCCTCGTGGGCGAGCCGCGCGGCTTTCACGAACGCCTCTTTGGCACGAGGTTTGTCCCACAGGTAACCTTCTAGGTAGGTCACCGACGCTTTCCCGATCAGCGACTCTTCGACGTCTTCCGGGCCGAGTTCAACGCAAGCACCCAGGTACGTGGCCATCGTGCGCTGCGCGTCCGGGGTGACCATGACCATGCAGCGTGCCGTGGGAGCGCCGTTTACCAGCGGACGACAATCGAACGTCGTGCCGGCCTTGAGCATGTCCTGGGTAAACGCCTTGCCGAGCGCGTCGTCCGCGACCTTCCCAATGTATGCTCCGCGCGCTCCCAACGAGGAGAGCCCGGCCATGGTGTTGCCCGCCGAACCCCCCGAGCGTTCCAAACATCCGCCGGGGAGATGGCGGAGCTGGGCGTAGATGCGGTCGGCGGTCTCGGTGTCGATGAGCGTCATCGCGCCCTTGGTTTGACCTTGTTCCCGCAGGAAGTCGTCGGAGGCTTGGGCGAGCACGTCAACGATGGCGTTTCCGATGCCCACTACGTCGATGGGATTGTTTTGCATGGCGGGATATAGAGGTGGAGGGGGAACCTGACTCCAGCTTCGTAGGAACGGGCTTCGCGTGTGTTCCCAAAACTTTGCGAGCCGGCAGGCTACCAGATCTTGTATGGTGACCTCAATCGAGCAAAGACGCTCTCCCAAACTGGGGCACCCACAGCCAATCGAAACATGACCGCTGCACCTTTGAATTCCACATCGACGTCATCGACGGCGCCGGCACCCACGAAGATCGCGCTGCACGGTGCGACCGGTCGCATGGGGCGCACGATCGCGCGAATTTGCTTGGAGAATCCAGCTTTTGAGCTCGTTGGGGGAGCCGCCCGCAGTGACGATCCCGCGCAGGGCCATGATCTCGGGATCCTGTGCGGAATGCCGACAGCCGGTGTCGCGGTTGGTCCCGACGTTTCCAGCGCGCTTCTCGGCGCCGACGTTGCCATCGATTTCTCCCTGGCGCCGGCCGTCGAAGGTTTCGTCGCTGCCGCGGTAGCTCAAGGAGTAGCGATCGTGAGCGGCACCACCGGTCTCGATGAACGTCAACTCGCGTCCCTGGAACGCGCCTCCCAAAAGGTGCCGGTCTTGTGGGCACGCAACATGAGCTTGGGGGTACAAGTCCTGGCCGAGCTGGTGGCAGAAGCGGTGCGCAAACTCGGCCCGGGTTACGACGTGGAAGTCGTCGAGGTGCACCACCACCACAAGGTGGACTGTCCCAGTGGAACAGCGCTGCGTCTCGCCGACGCGGCTCGTCAAGCGCGCCCCGAACTCGAGGATGTTTGCTCCCGCGTGGGCCAGGTCGGCGCTCGCAAGCCCAGCGAACTAGGGGTGTTCGGCCTACGTGGTGGCGACGTCATCGGTGATCACACCGTCCATCTCATGGGTTTGGGTGAACGCCTGGAGTTGACGCATCGGGCTACCAGCCGCGAGGTGTTCGCGCACGGCGCAGTGCGCGCTGCGGCATGGATAAAGGGCAAGCCGCCCGGCATGTACACGATTGCCGACGTGGTGCGCTGAGACCACATCGCGCTGCCCCACTACAAAACGCGAGCAGGGGGCCGAAGCCCCCCGCTCTGGGTACACGAGTGGGCGCCCGTCAGGCCGACGCGAAGGGATAACACCCTCCGCTCCGGCCAAACATGCGTCGCCCGCGTGAGACGTCAGCCAACCGAGGCGTCGGCCGCGGCGTCGGCGCCGGCATCATCAACGGGAACTGTCTCCGAAGAATCTCCCGCAGATGCGTCCGCGCTCGTATCGTCCGGAACTCCCGCATCGGTGATGTCACCGCCGCCAGTGGTCTCGTCGTCGCCGCCGGTGGTCTCGTCGTCGCCGCCGGTGGTCTCGTCATCGCCGCCGGTGGTCTCGTCATCGCCGCCGGTGG
>CBINDO010000038.1:0-42655 GCA_966249405.1 uncultured bacterium
AGCATCAACGTCAGCGCCGCCGTCCCGACCAAACCCAAGGCGAACAGAGTGGTTCGCCGCCATGGGCGTCGCGGTTCCGGCAGGGATTCGAGCTCGGGATCGGTGCCTTGGACACTCACGACTGACGCAACTTCGGGAGACGGCATGGCTCGACGGTCCGACACCCGCTACGGGCGCAAGGTTCCGCGTCGACTCGGCGGTGGCTGACGTTTCGTGGTCGGTCCCACCTGTCCAGCGCGACAGGCCGACGGGCCGCTGGTTTCGACCCCGTCAATTCGTCGGGTTAGGTTTGCCGTCGAGCGTCCGTTTGCTCAATCGGCCCCTATTTGCGAAGATGATTTACGCGCGCCTAGGAGCCGTGCTGGAGAGTCGCCCCGAGGGAGTATGCAGAACCAACACATCGTTTGCCCGTCCTGCGGCCACAAGAACTCGGTACCGCTCGCCAAGAATCGGTGCGCCTCCTGCGGCGCCCGGGTCGAGGCGCTGGCCGACGCGATCGCTACCGAGCCGGACACGCGGTTTCAGCAAGATGGGTTCAACACGTTGTGGTTGGGCATTGCCTTCGTGGTGACCGCGGTTCTGACCGCTGCGATCGTCATGGGGCTGCCGATGGTGATTCGCGCGTTCGACTTCGAGGGTTCGGCGGGGATGCTGATCGCCATCCCGGTGTGGTTCTTGGCGGGATTGCTCGTGGGTCTGATTTCGCCTGGTAAGACGTTTCTGGAGCCCGTGATCGCGACGTTCTTGGTCGCGATCCCGACGGTGTTTTTCCTGGTTCGCAGCCAAACCGTGAAGACGATGCCGGTCTTCATGTACATCTTGATGGCCGCTTTGGGGATCTTGTTCTCTTTGATCGGCTCTTACGCCGGAGAGCGCATCCAAATGGGGCCTGCGGCGAAACCGCGCGACTGATGCGCCGTTCGTCACTCGTATCGCTGTGTCTGGCCGTGGTCTTGGCGGGGGCGTGCCGCGGCGAGGAAGAACGCGCCGTCAGTCGTGAAGTAGCGAGCGTGGCCCACGCCGTAAACCAGCTCCGCGAAGCGCCTCACAACGCCAAAGAGTCACCGCTGGCTCAGCTTTTGGCCATCGGCTGCAAGTCTGCGCCGGCATGTGAGCTGCAACAGGTGTGCGTCAGCGCCTACCGCCTGCACGCCGAAGCAGTTCAGATGGGCGTACAAGCGAGCCAGCAAGGCACCGCCGGTTATGGACCGCAGCTAGCGGCGGACTTGTTGGCTCGCGCGGAGAAACAGCTCGCTGACGCCAAGCTCGGCGCCGAGCGTTGTGTCGCGCTGCAAGGCGAGTTCACGCGCCGTTATAAGCTGTGAACCCGCCTCGGTGGTGAGCAGCGCTCGGCTTCAGGGTTTGGGCGCTGCCGGCGTGGGCGCGGTGGGTTTGGGCGCAGTGGGCTTCGGCGCGGTGGGCTTGGGCGCAGTGGGCGCAGTGGGAGCCTGGGGCGCTTTGGGGACCGGAGCGGTCGCGGGTTTTGCGGTCGCCGTGGGAGCGACAGCCGGTACGGGCTTTACACCGACGGAGGGCGCGCCTGGCACGGGTGAGACGCTCATGGCGGTGCCGACCGCCGCAGGCGGCGGGGTGGGCGTCCAGCCCTTTTCTGCAAACAAGATCCGCCCGAACTGCGAGGCCTTGTGGAAGTTGCCCTTACCCAAGATCGGTGACCACGCGACGCCACCGTTGTTCTGCATCGCGTAGAAGTTCATCCGCCACGTGTCTCCGAGCTCCGGCGGCTTGCGTTTGGCCTTGTCGAAAGAGGCCCACGGGATCGCGATCTCGACGACGTAGCCCTTGTCTTCGTCGCCGCTCTTGTCGAGCGTGCCGTTCACGACGACCGCGCTCGTGAGCTTCGCGCTCCAATCTTGATGGCCGAACGGACCCTGTGGACCTGCCTTCGGAAGATTGTAGTCGTCGAAGCGCGAGTCGAACACGAGGTTCTGAGGGCTGACCTGGATCTCGTAGTAGTCGCGGTTGTCGCCGTCCCCGTCGGGGTCGACCATGATCTCGACCGTGTCCTTGGTCCACAGCTGCGGGTCTTGCGCCGCCTTGTCGAAGCCGCCGACGACATCTTTGTCCGTCACTTCGAAACCCACGTAGAGCGCTTTGGCGTCCCAGAGTAGCCGCGCATTGCCCTGCACTTGTTGGGCAGGGTCCGCCTTGCCCGTGCCGACGTTGACGAAGGCGCCAGTCTTGGCAGCCGTCTCCCACGCGGGCTCATTCAACTTGCCGTCGACGTTGATGCTCACGCCCTTGTCGAGGCGGTCGACGCGCAACGTCTGAGGGCGCCAGGTTGCCGTGGGCGCGCCGCCCTTCAGCGGAATGGTGAGCGCGAGCGCGCCGTCCGCGCCGAGTTGCGGGCCTTTGACGATCTTCAAACGCGTGTTGTCTTTGAAGAAGCCGGTGACGACCTGGAGCTTGTTGCCCGACGCGTTCTTCGGCACGGTGAGGACCTGCTGGTCGCGATAGATCTTGCCCGCTTGCCAAGCACTCGGGATCAGGTCCGATTGGCGCAGATCACCGACTTTGTCGATGTTGAGCAGGCGCTTCTTGCTGCCATCGAAAACGTGGGTGAACAGGCGATACGCCTTGTCTTCCAGTGGCTTGTCGACTCTCCAGAACAGCGTGTACGAGACCTTGTCTCCCGGCTTCACGTCACCCTTCGCGTGCAGTTCGTAGCCGATCAACGTGATCTTGTCGTCGAAGTTGACCTCGAGCTTCTTCGCTCCTTCCGGCAATGCGTCTACCGCCAGGTTCTTTGCGGCTTTGGCCTCGGTCTTGGCCTTGTCCTTCTTGGGGCTACTCACGCAGCCGGG
Source organism: uncultured bacterium (assembly GCA_966249405.1). Lineage (GTDB taxonomy): Bacteria > Myxococcota_A > Polyangia > Polyangiales > Polyangiaceae > SZUA-265. The sequence continues at coordinate 2,823 of CBINDO010000038.1, forward strand.
CGCGAGCGTGACACCGAGGCCAAGTAGTGCAGAGACGGCAATGAGGTTGCGACGAGCGGTGAGACGAGGGGAGCGCGACATAAACTTCATGGTCGAGTGTTCGAGATCGGAGGTCTGGGTTAGAGGCGGCGCTGGCGTACGCGAGCGCTCATTTCTTGCGGTTCTTCTTGCGGGCTGAACGCTCGTTCTTGCGAGCATTCTTGCGGGCGTTCTTCTCGGCTTGCGAGAGCGTCTTCATCTTGGGCGCGCTGGGGCCTTCACCCACGCCGCCGAGACCTGGGAAGCCGCCCATGCCCGGGAAACCAGGAAATCCGCCCATGCCGGGCATGCCCGGCATTCCTGGCATGCCGGGAAAACCACCCATGGCGCCCAACATGCTCGGGTCGAAGCCGGGAGGTAACTTGCCGGACTTCATGGCGCGGCGCGCGTTGCGGGCCATGGCCAAGTTCTTCAGGCCCGGGATCTTGCCGAGCAGGCCGGTATCGCCACCAAAGCCGGTCATCATTTGCTGCATGAACTGGAACTTTTGGACCAGCTCCTTGATCGCCTCGGCCGGCGTGCCCGAACCTTTCGCGATTCGCGACACACGAGACGGCTCGCGGATCAGGCTTTGCGGATCTTGACGTTCGAAGCGCGTCATCGACTGGATCATGGCCTCGATCTTGACGAGCTCGCGGTCGTCGAGGTTCACGCCCGCGGGCATCATCGCGCCCATCCCCGGCATCTTCTCGACCAGGTCCTTGAGCGAACCCATCTTTTGGATCATGCGGATTTGGCCGAGGAAGTCATCCAAGGTGAACTGGCCGCTGAGCATCCGGGCGGCGTCCTGTTCCGCCTGCTTGGCGTCCACGACTTCGGAGAAATCCTGCATCAACCCGACGACGTCACCCATCCCCAGGATGCGACCCGCCATCCCTTCGGGGCGGAACTCCTCGAGCTTGTCGCTCGTTTCACCCATGCCCGCGAACACGATCGGTGCGCCGGTGACGCGCTTGACGCTGAGAGCGGCACCACCACGCGCGTCGCCGTCGAGTTTGGTGAGGATCGTACCAGTGAGCTCCAAACGGTCGTTAAAGGCGCGCGCCGTCTTGACGGCGTCCTGACCGATCATCGCGTCGATGACCAGGTAGATGTTCTGAGGTTTGATGTTGGACTTGATGTCCAAGAGCTCAGCCATCAACGGCTCGTCGATCGCGAGGCGCCCAGCCGTATCGTAGATGACGACGTCGCACCCTTGTTCGACCGCGGCGCGGTCCGCCGCCTTGGCGATGTTGACCGGCGTCTCACCGGCGACGTTGAACACCGGTACGTCGATCTGTTTGCCCAACGTCTGCAGCTGTTCGACGGCGGCAGGACGCTGCATGTCGCAGGCCACCAGCAACGGCTTCTTGCCCTCGCTCTTCAGGCGACGTGCTAACTTGGCGCACGTGGTCGTCTTGCCCGCGCCCTGTAACCCGACCATCATGATCCGGGTACGTTGTCCGGGTTGGGCGTAGGTGATCGCCTCGCCCTCGGCGCTCATCATGTCCACGAGCGCTTCGTGGCAAATCTTGATGAACTGGTCGGCGGCGCTGACGCGGTGCACGGCCCCCTGATGCTTGACCCGGGTTTGCACGGTGCGCCCGAGCGCGGCGCTCTCCACCTCGGCGAGGAACTGCTTTACGACGCCGAGCTCCACGTCCGCTTCCAGCAAGGAGAGACGGACTTCGCGCAGTGCCGGTTTGATGTTGTCTTCGTCCAGAGAGGTCAAGCCGGCGAGTCGGTTTTGAGCCTCTTGGAATCCACGTTTTAGTGCGTCAAACACACTGCGCGGGGTATTCTCACAGCCCCCGAAGGTCAATATCCTTGGTAAAGCCGCGGGCGTCGGGCGGATGGTGGTCACCTTTTCCAACGCTGGACCGGACAGGACCGCCGCACCGCCTTCGGTTCGCGGCGGTAATTGGGTCTCGAGCGGCGCCACAGCTTGCGCTCGGGGGGCTGCTGTGCGAGGGTCCGCGCCTTGAAGCGGTCGGCCCGAGGCGCCGCTAACTTTCGTTCGAACGAGTAGAATGCATGAGTAAGGGTGATTTGTTGGAAATGGAGGGCGTCATCCAAGATGCCCTCGGTGGTGGTCAGTACACGGTCAAGGTCGACCAAGGCGGAGCTCTGGTACGGGCGCAGCTCTCCGGACGCATGCGGCGTCACCACATTCGCGTGCTTCCCGGCGACCGAGTGCGCGTCGCGGTGAGCCCGTACGACTTGAGCCACGGCCTGATCGTCTATCGCGGACGTTAATCTCGCGAGCGTACCTTCGCCGCATGGGGTGGACGCTGCGCCGTATCTTCCGAGTTCTTGGCGCCGCAGCTGTCCTCGCGGCGTCTGCATCGTTGACGTTCGGCTGCACGTGTGAGCCCAATCAGCAACAGCCTCCGCCGGGCTCCGCGACGACGGCGAGTGCAGTCGCCGCTTCGTCAACTGCGCCTCCGCCCGTCGTGTTGTACGTCCCGGACGCTGGTGTCGTCGTGCCGCCCGGCGAAGTGCGTCCTCCAACTCCCGGATCGACCGTGTGTCCCGCCGATATGGTCAGCATCCAAGGGCGGTATTGTGTCGACCGTTACGAGGCGAGGCTCGTCGACATGGAGAAGGAGCGGCGGATCTCTCCGTATTACCACCCGACGCAAAGGAGCACCGCCGCGACGTTCAAGAGTTGGGAGACGATGCGCTTCACGATGGGAGAGAAGGAGTGGCAGCTGCTGCCGGTCCCGGCGCCCCCCAACTTTCAGTTGACCACCGACTTTCGAGTCAAGGCCGTCTCCGAAGCCAACGTCGTGCCCAACGGCTACATGAGCGGACTCATCGCGGAGACAGCGTGCAAGAACGCTGGCAAACGCTTGTGCTCCGAGGAAGAGTGGGTGACCGCTTGTCGCGGTGAAGCAGACCGCAAGTTCCCCTACGGCGACGTCTACGAAGCCGGGCGTTGCAACGTCCTGCGTGGTGTTCACCCGGCGGCCATTCTCCACGGGTCTGCGTCGCTCGGCCACCTCGACCCGCGCCTGAATCAATTCTCTTACGAAGGGCGTCCCCTCTTGCACGCAACCGGCACGAACCCCGATTGCGTCTCACGGTGGGGCAACGACGGCATCCACGACATGGTGGGCAACCTCGATGAATGGGTCGACGATCCTCAAGGTGCGTTCCTGGGTGGGTTCTACTCCCGCAACACCAAGGAGGGCTGCGATTCGAAGATCACGGCGCATCCACGCGCGTATTACGACTACAGCTTGGGCGTTCGTTGCTGCTTATCTAAGTGATCGCGCCGAGCCGTTCGATCTTCGACGGGTTTTCGACCTGCCAAGAACTTGCCGGCGCCGTGCTGGATGCAGCAAGGTCGGCATGTCGTGAAACGTGTGGCTCCGGTCGTGATTGGTGTCGTGGCGCTCGCCTGCGTGAGCTGCGCGCACCCCGCTGCCCGGCGGCTTCAAGGTGAATGGGTGGGTGAAGGCGTCGAGAACGTCGACTTGAACCAACTCGCCGTGGCGACCGGTTGGGCCCGCGGTCTGCGTTTCGAGTTCGAAGGCAGCCAGGCCACCGTCACCATCCCCACCGAGCTGCCCCGCAGCGGACCCTTCAAGGTGATGAACGCATCGGAGCGCACCGTCACGATTGCCATCGAGCGGCCCGATCACGCGCAAGACGTCGCGACGTTTGCCCTCGACACGGCGAGCACCATGCGTTGGCAAATCGGCGAAGGACGCAGTGTGTTGTTCCGTCGCGTCGATTGATACCGACGTTCGCTGACGGAGTGCGAACGGCTTTGGTCCCAAGTCTCGCGGGGCCCAAATGCAAGAAACCCAGCCACCTGTGGCTGGGTTTCTTCGAGAAGCCCGACTGGGCTTTCGACCCAGTCAGACAACCGAACCTACTCTGGGCTCAAAACAGCGCGCGGAGCTCGATCGCCGACTGCTTCTTCTGCTCGAGGATGCGGTTGACGGCGCGCAGCAGGCGGGTCTTGGCGGGGCCAGAGACGGTCTTGCCTACGCTCGCCGCCTCAATCAGGCGCGGCGTCACGGCGTGACCGCTGCGCGGCTTGGGACCGTGGTCCTTCTTCTCGTCGCTGCCGCTGTCTTCCTTCTTCTTGGCTGCACGGCGCGCTGCACGAATCGCGCGGTCCTCGGGACGCAAGCGCTCGATCTGCGTCGATGCCGAGATGACGCGGCGGGGGTCAATCTTGTTCTCTTTGAGGAAATCAGCGAACTTCGTGGACATTGCGGTTCTCTTGGCGTTCTGTTAGCTCGTGTGAGTTGAGGCACACGGGTAACTGGTCGGTGGGTGCGAAGCGATGGCTGCGTCTGGCGCGGCGAGGCGTGGCCTCTAGTGCAACCACTCCGCTAAAAAACGGAGCGGCACCATAACACACCCCGGCGCATTCCAAAGCGAAACTCGCACCCGACCTGCGAGAGGCCACCCACGAGGCACCCACTGGACTGCATAACCATGCAAAATCACGAACAAATCTATCGCTCGGGCGGCCCCGAACAGGCCGCAAAATTGTTGGGTCCGGTTGCGCCGAAAGTCGGGTTGGTGCTCGGCTCTGGGCTCGGCGGACTGGCCGACACGCTGACCGAGGCGCGGCGCATTCCGTATGCCGACGTCCCCGGGATGCCCGTCTCCGGGGTCGCCGGCCACGCCGGCAACCTCTGGTTCGGTAACCTAGCGGGTGTACCAGTGGCGTGTCTGCAGGGGCGCGTGCACGCCTACGAAGGTCACGGCATGGATGCCGTCTGTTTTGGCGTACGATTGTTGGCGGCGCTCGGGTGTCACACCGTGCTCCTCAGCAACGCCGCCGGCGGGATGGCGCCCGACATGGCCGCCGGTGACTTGATGCTGATCACCGATCACTTGAACCTGACGGGAAGAAATCCGCTCATCGGTCCGAACGACGAAGAACTCGGCCCGCGGTTTTTGGACATGACTCGCGCGTACGACGTTGGGGTCCAAGCCGCCGCTCGCGAGGCCGCGACGGCCGTGGGGGTGAAGTTGCGCGAAGGGGTTTACGCGGGGTTGATGGGGCCGACCTACGAGACGCCGGCCGAAATTCGAATGTTGCAGGTGATGGGAGCCAGCGCGGTGGGCATGAGCACCGTGCTCGAAACGATCGCCTTGCGGCACCGCGGCGTGAAGGTCGGCGCCATCAGCTGCATCACGAACCTGGCCGCAGGGATCTCCAAGGCGCCCTTGTCTCACGCCGAAGTGCAAGAAACCGCAGACCGTGTGCGCCACGAGTTTACGGAGCTGGTTCGCGCCTGGGTCGAGCGCGTCGCCTGACCCGGAGGCAACGGCAAGAGGTTCTCAGAACTTCACACTCAACGTCTGCGACTTGCCCGACTCCACCAGGACGAGCAGTTTGCGCTTGCCGAGCTCCGGGTGCACGAACGTCACGTTGTGCGAGCCAGGGCTGAGGTGCACGTTTGCCTTGGGGGTCGACCCGATGGGCCTGCCGTCGATCACGATGGCGCTAGGCGGGATCGAGTTGAGACGCAGCTCTCCGGTTGCGGCCGATTGCGGACGAGGTGGCTCAGCGGCCCCCGGTGAGACGGGGTCGAATGCCGCGACCGCAGCGGCCTGGCCCACGACCTGCTGCGGCCGGGCACCTCGGCGGACAGCACCGGCGTTGGATGTTTCGGTCACGACCGCGCCCGTCGAGGCTGGGCTTTCCGGGGCCGGCGTCAGCGTCGCGATTACGTCGGGCGAACTCGTTTCGGGCATCGAAGCCGACGGGACCAAACGTGCCATGGATTCGAGCACCGAGGGTGCCGCCTCCGCCAGCGCGTCGTCGGTTGCCAGACTCACCGGGTTGAGCGCCGACTGAACGTTTTGAATTGCAGGTCGTTGCGGCTCGAGCAACCGCCAACTGGTCGCGGTTACCAGCACCGCGGCAGCTCCGACGGTGCTGCTGGTGATCCAGATGCCGATTCTGCGCCGCCGTTGCCGCGCGGCCTCTCGGCTCAGGTGATCACCCGTTTCGTAGAACGCGCTCGTCAGGTGCCTGGCAACTGGCGCCGAGTTACCGGTAACTACGGGCGGTGCAGGCGAGCTCACGGAAGCGGGCGTTTCGGCGGCGCCCGTGTTCCCGAACAGCGCCGGGTCACCCAGCGCGGGCCCGGTGGTCTCGACGTTCGAAAACAGCGCCGCGTCGTTGGGCCCGGGCGCCTTCACCTCGACGGGTTCGACGAGCCGCGGTGGCGCTGACGACCACTCCGCGTGGTCGAGCGAGGCCGCCCGCAGGCTCTGCCACCACTGCTGCAGCGACTCCGGGCGGTCTTCCGGGCGAACGGCGAGCGCGCGCCCGAACAACGCTTCGACGGCGTCGGGGACATCGACCCCGAGCGCCCGCGGCGTCGGTCGCTCTACGGGGTTCATGGCCGCAAACATGAGCGCGTGCGGGTTGCTACCCTTGAGCGCCAACTTTCCACACAACATCTCCACCAACACCAACGCCAACGAGAACAGATCGGTACGCGGGGACGGGGCACCCAAACTTTCGTCCCACTGCTCCGGCGCCGCGTATTCGACGCTGAGAAAGCGAAAGCCTTGGGTCCTCGGCGAGCCGTGTTCACCCAAGCCCGAGTCCAGCGCCTCGGCTCGAAGCTTGGCGATCCCGAAGTCCAAGAGTTTGCTCTGCAGCTGATCTTCTCTACCGATGACCAGGATGTTGGAGGGCTTGATGTCGCGATGCACCACCCCTTGTTCATGCGCGATCAACAGCGCGCGCATCGGTCCAGCCAGCAGCTCGAGTGCGCGTTGCAGTCCATACCGACGTCGAGCGTCGCCGCTATGGAGCACTCGATCCAGCGGCTCGCCATCGAGCCACTCTTGAACGATGTATGGCGTCTTGTCGCCGGCTTTGGACAAGAACGTGCCCGCGGCCAGGCACGAGGCCACGTCGAGGGTCAGGCGCGACAGTCGAAACAACACGACCGTCTCTTGTTCGAACCGCTGCAGCAAATCGCGGCGTTGCTCTGCCGTCAACCCATCGGGGCACCGCAGGACCTTGAGGGCCACCGGCGCGCGGAAGTGCCGGTGATGAGCACGGTAGACCGTGCCGAAACCGCCGACGCCAACCACCGACTCGACCGTGATCCCGCCCTCGAAATCACTCCCCACGAGCTGCCACGGGTCCGGTGGCACTTCGGGCGCGTCCAACGCCTGCGGGGTGGAGGTGGGGTCGACCATCGAGCGCTCCGGTGCAGGAACAAAGGCAAGCCTATCATGGGTTTACGGTGGAGCTGGTGGGGAAGCGGCCCGGCCTGGGTCAGAATTGGGCCCAGCACTGGTCCAAGGGCCTGGATGGGGCCATCGGCCGCGACGCGGAGGACCGCCCGTATTTGTTATGCTGGTTCGAGTGAAGCCCCGGGCTCTGTTCTTCGACTTGGACGACACGATAGTCAGCTTTTCGACCGGTCAAGAACATCTGTGGTCAACGGTGTTGGCGCAGCACGCGTTCGCGTTCGCGTCACTCGGGATCGACCGTGAAGTGAGTGACTTGATCCGTGTGCTCGACGAGTTGGTGGGTCCAGCTTACTGGGCGGACGAGGAGCGCGCGGTCCGCGGCCGGCTGGAGTTGTATCGCGCCCGTCGCGAGGTGTTGCGTTGGGGTTTACGGGAGCTCGGCTGGGACGTGCCGGAGGCGGTCATCTTCCAAGTGGCTGACGCTTACACGGACGCCAAGGAGCAGGCCGTCGCTCCGCTCGGCGATGCAGTCGAGGTTGTGCATCAGTTGCGGCGACAGGGTTACCCGTTGGCGCTGCTGACCAACGGTGGCTCGGAGTTCCAGCGGCGCAAGCTGCAACGCCACGGGCTCGAAGGGCTCTTCGACGCCATTCTGGTGGAGGGGGAGTGGGGGGTGGGCAAGCCCCATCGGAGTGTGTTCGAGGAGGCCCTGCGGCGCATGAACGCACACCCCTCCGAGGTGTGGATGATCGGCGACAACTTCGACGCCGACATCCGCGGCGCGGCGCAGCTGGGCATTCGCGGCGTTTGGGTGCACCATGGCCGGGTCGCACCTCTGGGGGACGTGACACCGTTACATTCGATCGCGCACATTCGCGAACTGCTCGACATCTTGAGGTGAACCTTCCATGCGTGTGATGACGTACAACATCCTGACCGGCGGCTACGACGAAGACGGCGGCGACCGCTTCGAGGCGATTGTCTCACTCATTCGCGAGCAACGCCCCGAGATCTTGACACTGAACGAGTGCAACCACTTCGAGCGCGACGGCTACAAGCGTTTCTATGCCTTCGAGCGCGCGTTGGGAATGCGCGGTGTCCTCGGCGTAGCTCCCAGCGGCTTTCACGTCGCGGTCTTCTCGAAGGGCGCCGAGATCGTGCAGCACGAGATCATCTCGGATTGGGTGCAACACGCGATCTTGCGGGTCAAGATGCGGATCTCTGGCGAACCGTTCACCGCCGTCTCTGCCCATTTGTGCCCGTTTGGCGGCGAGATCCGCTTGAGTGAGGCTCAATACCTCGCGGGGTCCGCCAAACATCAAGAGCGCACCCTCGTGGCGGGCGACATGAACGCGCTGTCCCCGCACGACGTTTCGCACTACGACGCCGCGCAGTGGGCGCCGCGTCGTAAGGCGCGCCATTGGTTACCGGGAGGTGGCGGTCTCGATACGCGCGCCATCGCCGTCCTCGAAGACTCGGGCCTCGTCGATCTGACCCGGCAGTTTGGCGTGCCGTTCACTCCGACCGCGCTCACGCCCTTGCGCGCTGCTCCCGCGTCACCGTATTCGGTGCGCATCGACTACTTGTTCGCGTCACCGCCGTTGGCCGCGGGCTTGTCGTCTGCTCACGTCGTCACGGGCGCACTCGCCGATGCCGCGTCGGACCACTACGCCGTGGTGGCAGACGTCTGAACCGAGCCAGGACCCGAACCGGGAATCGTTGGGCGCCAAACCCACTGTTCGGCTGTGTTGAGCCTATCGCGATTGCCGCCGCCCCAGGTGTGAGGGCGTTCCGCTACTTGTAGCGCAGACTATCAGCCGGTGGGACTGCCACATTGCAGAGTCCGGTTCAACTGAACCGAACTCTTGGGTTAGCATCCCCCAGAGTTCGGAACCGTTCCCGCCGCGGGAGAGCGATCACCAACAGGGGCGGGGCGGTCGCTTGGAGGCCGCCTGCGGGATCAGGTGCCCGCGGCCGTTCGCGAGCTACCGTCAGCGCAGCCCCTGTTCACTGAATGGGCACCGCAGCTCGCAGCGCTACGTCGTCCAGACACACGGTGTCGGCGCTGAAGGTCAGGTCGACGTGGAAGGCGAGGCCAGCGGCGTCGTCCCCTTCGAACTCGAACTCATGAAGCACGTCGTGCCAACCGGCCTCGTCGCCCGACCACTCGCTCTCGAAGTGAACGTCGAACGGTTCGTGGGCGTGCCCGACCTTGGCCCAGACGTGGGCGCCTCTGCCGCGAACCCGAAAGGAAAATTGATAGCGACCTGGGGATAACACCATGCCGTCGCTCGGATCCTTGGGCCAACCGATGATGACTTGGGTGTTGCCGCGGCTCGATACACACAGCGTCTCGTCATCGAAGTCCGACGAGACGACGCCGCCACTCACGCGCTCGATGCTCCAAAAATCGTTGCCCTCTGCGAAGTCGCCGTTGCTGACGAGTGAATCGCCGAAGGTATACATAGCCTCGGACGAGACGGCCGCGGATGTCTGCTCGGGCTCGGCCGTGCTCGGCACTTCCGCCGTTGCTTCCGAAGCGGTCGCCTGCGCGGGCTCGGTCGGGACGGGACCGGGGGGCGTGACTCCGCCTCCGCCGCCGTCGTCAGGGGGTGCTGGTACGAGGCTCACGCCCGCTTCGGGAGCGTCGCCGTTTGCGTCGGTGGTCGGAGCTGCAGGCGCCGAGTCTGTCGATGAACCGTTGGCTGACGCCTGGGGCACTCCGACACTGGTGTCGTCCACGTGCGTCGCGGTGACGGCCTCGGTCGAGCCCTGCACGCAGCCGTTCGGGCCTTCCTGCGCGCAACTTTCGAAGGTTTGGTTGCGGCACGCTGGCAGCCAGGCCAAGAGGCCGAAGACGAAGATTGGCGGCGTGGCGCGCATGGGTACACCCTAGGAGCTCCGAGTTGCAGGCACAAGGCGCTACCGCTCGAGTGTGTCCTTCAGGGCACGGAGTTGGTTGCAGGAGTTAACATCTGACACGCATCTGCGCGCCTTTTTGGACTGACGGTTTTAGTCAGACTGACGGTTTGTAGCCGAGGTTCATCCAAATCCAGGTGGCGCGCTGCGCCGACCGGTGTAGAAGAGGCCATGTCCGACGAAGCCTTCGAGACCGCCCAACGCGAGGTTCAGAGCTTGCCGCGCAAACCCTCCAACGACGAGCTCTTGGAGCTCTACGCCTTGTTCAAACAGGGCACCCTCGGAGACGCAACGGGCAAACGCCCGGGCGCGTTCGACTTCAAAGGTCGAGCCAAATACGATGCGTGGGCGAAGGTTGCCGGCACGCCCGCGGCGCAGGCGAAGGCCCAATACGTCGCTTTGGTCTCGCGGCTGAAGCAGAAGTACACGTGAAACACGCCCGTCGCCCGCTCACCGAACGCTGACGCTGCCTGTCGCCGCGCACACTTCACTTGCGGGAGCGATTGTCCCACCCGCGCAGAGCGGCTTCGATCTCGGCCTCGATCTCCTCGGCGCCCTTTTCCACGTTGTCGGCGACCTGATCGAGCTTGGACGGTGTCGGGGGTGCCACCCGATAACGCGAGGCCGGGTTCGCGTCGGACGCGTCGACCGCGTGCCGCGACTCACGAACCTTGCCGGCGACGCGCGTGAGCTGGTCGCGCAAGGTGCCGCCCACCGACGACGCTTGCTCGACGGTGTCGTCGAGACGACTGCCGGTCACGCGTTGTAGCAAATGGAGAACACGCGGCAAGATCACGCCGAGCACGACCCACAACGCCGTCCGCAGGACCATCAGCAGCACGAAAACGAGCACCCCGACGATCGGGATGCGGAGCGCACGACGCACCTCGGGGATGCCCAATGCCACGGACAAGGGACCCTCGATGTCCACGTTCGCCTCGCGGCCGCCGCCCGAACGGCGGGATGCGCGTCTCTGGCGACGCTGCTCGCGCCGTTCTTCGCGCCACTGTTCACGTCGCTCCTTTCGGCGCTCGCGACGGTTATGGGGTTTCCGCTCGCGGTGATAACCTGGAGTCTCGAACGGTGCATGCCAGACTTCGGCATAGTCGTCGGCTTGGTTGGGTTCGCCGCGGCTTTCCCCGCCCACCCATTCACCGCCGACGCGAACTCTTTGGCTCGCACGGCCTGCACTTCGCTCCGCGCTCTGCAGTGGATACTTCGCCAAGGCTTCGCGCAGCGATGCAGGTCGCGTGTCTGGGTTTGGGTCGAGGCACGCGTCGAGCAACTGTTTCAGCTCTGGCCTCGACGTGGTTCCCAACGCCGCTTCGACGTCGAGACGTAAACCTCGATGAGGCAGTTGATCGGGATCTCTGCCCGTCAGCAGTGCCAACGCCGTCGCCGCTGCGCCATAGGTATCCGAGGCTGGGTTGGCGCGCCCTTGAAATTGCTCTGGCGCCATGTAACCGAAGGTCCCCACCACGGTGCTGCCACCTTCGGGACGAAGGCGATCCCTCACCGAACCAAAGTCCACCAAGACGATGCGTCCGTCGGGTCGCCGGATCAAATTTCGCGGCTTGATGTCCCGATGCACGATCGGCGGTGATTGCCCGTGCAGGTAGTGGAGGATGTCGGCGACTTGGGTCAGGTAGTCCACGACGTCGCGTTGCTCGAGTTGGTGACCGTTCCGCAGTTGTTCGAGCGTCGCGCCTTCGACGTACTCGAGCACGAGATATAGAGCCCCTTGCTCTTCGAAGTGCGCGATCACCTTCGGAAGCGCTGGATGTGTCAGACCGCTCAGGACGCGCGCTTCGCGTTCGGCCAGCTCGACTTCTTTCCAGCTCGACGCGCCACGCACGCGAAAGCACTTGATGGCGACGCGAGTACCGTCGCGTTTGTCGATCCCGTCGTAGGTGATCGCTTGGCCTCCCGAGGCGACGACGCCCGTGATGACGAAGCGGCCGTCTTGGAGTGTGGTGCCCGGGGGGAAAGTATCACCTGGAGTCACTCGAAGGTATGTAGCGTGCCCGGGTGGCGATGGCCATGGCGACTTTTGGAACTTCCGACGCACGAGCGTGTCCATTGCCGCATGTGGCGTTCTCTTGCATCGAGCGGATGGTCTCGCCGTGGGATCGGCGTGTTGGCGGCAGTATTTGCGGGGAGCGGATTGGGGTGTAGCGCGACGAACCTGCCCGCCCCAAACCCGAATGTGCATGCCGAGGCGCCCAGTGTCTTGCCTCTCACGCGCGTGCGACTTTACGCGTCGGGGGTTGGATACTTCGAACGCGAGGGGCGATTGTTTCCAGGCAAGACGGCGTTGCCCGTTCCTTCCGGTCATCTCGATGACGCGCTCTCGACCTTGGTGCTGCTCTCGAGTAGCGAAGGGACGCAAGACGCCGGGGTCACGTTTGCCAGTCGGTTGAGCCCGGCGGTTGCCAGGGCGCGCGCTGGATTACCTGCCAATCAGGAGACGCCGCTCAGTTACGACCGGCTGCTCGTGGCGCTGCGCGGCGAGCGCGTGATGCTCCGCTTTCAAGACGATCCGAGTGCCAAAGGTGTCGAAGGCGTCCGTTCACTCACGGCGCGCGTAATCGACGTGGTGGCGGTCGAACCGGACCATCCCTCCTACGACCACGTGCTGACGCCGAAGCGGCCGGCGAAAGAAGGCGAAGAGCCGCCGGCGCAACCCTCGCAGATCCACATCCTCTTGCTCTCGGACGCAGGGGAGGTGCTGCGCATCGATGCGACCCAAGTGCGTGCGGTGCAGCCCCTCAACGAAACCGTGGCGCAGAACCTGAACGCGGCGATGTCGGCGCATCTGAGTACGCGCTCGAACCAGAGGCAACTCTTGGCCGTTACCGGCGGCGAGCCTGGCAAGGTCGTCGACATCGCGCTCGCGTATCTCGCCGAAGCTCCGGTTTGGCGAGCCAGCTATCGTTTGCGGGTCGGAGACACCGGTCACGACGAGCGCTCGAAATTGCAGGCGTGGGCCTTGCTACACAACGACACGGACGAGACCTGGCGTGGTGTCGACGTCGAGCTCGTGCTGGGCAAGCCGACGTCGTTCATGTATCCGCTCACCGCCCCGCGCTACGAGCGACGTGAGCTCGAAAACCCCGAACACGAGCTGTCTTCGGTGCCTCAGCTCTCGACCACGACGCCCGACGCGTTGTGGGGTGACTTCAGCGACTACGAGGGTGAGACGTTTTCGCGCGTCGGGGGTGAGGGCGTTGGCGGGCTCGGCCTGGCTGGCTTCGGTGAAGGTTACGGGGGACTGGGAGGCTCTCATCGCGGGGCAGCTTCCCACGTTCGCGTCAAAGAGGACGACGAGTCGAGCGAACTCATCTGGATCGGTGACCTGGCACTGAATGCGAAACGCGTGAAGGCAGCGCGCGACGCGAACCCAGTGTTCCGTTTGCGCAGCCCCATCGACCTGGCGTCGCAGCACTCCGCCATGGTGCCGTTCCTCGACGTGCAGCTCGACGCGATGCCGGTCGTGTGGTTCACCAATCTGCACGCCGCGGCTGAACGCGCGGTCGGGCTCAACAATACGACCAACCACACTTTGCCGGCTGGTCCGATGGTTGTCTACGGCGTCACGAGCTTTTTGGGTGAGGCGATGTTGCAGACATTACAGCCCGGCGGCAGGCAGTTTGCGCAGATCGGCAGCGAGCCTGATCTCACCATCACGTCCGGTGCCACGCGACTCGAGTCCAACGTCGAACACGTCGACTTTCGGAACGGAAAACTCCGAGTGCACCGCCGCGAAACGGCGACCACTCCGCTTTCGTTCCACAACCAGACCGGTAGTGTGCAACGTGCATACGTCGCGCTCGACGTGGTCAGCAACGGCAGCGTCGTCGGGGCAGATGAGCTGGACTACGAGACGACCTCGGAACGTCCGCTCGGGGTGTTCGTCGTCGAACCCGGGAGCGACAACACGTTCTCGTTGACTACCGTTCAAGCGTTGATGGTGGGGACGAGAACGGAAGAGTTGAAGCGAGCTCTCTTCGAGGAGCTCATGGGTACTTCGACGGTGCCTGCGACGGAGCGAGAGGTGTTGAAGAGAGCTTTGCCGCTCCTTGCCGAGTACGAGGCGAGCATGGACGCCAAGGCGCGCATCGACCAAGCGATCGAGGACTTGCAGAAAGAGATAACCCAATCGCGCGCGGACTTGCGGGAGCTGGCTTCGGAAGAAGCGAGCACCGTGCACGAATCGTTGATGCGACGCATCTTCGACAAAGAAGACCGCCTGGTTCAGCTCAACGCCGACCTCCGGCGCACGAACGACGATGGCGACCATCGGCGCGGGGTGCTCGAGAGCGCGCTCAGCGAGTTCGAGCAGTTCCGTGAACCGTTGCTGGCAGCGCGTCCCAAGCAGCCTTGATACCGGGCGGCGTTACGTCGGCCGCGTTTCAGCGCGAGAGCAGGTCCCAAAGTTGTCGCGGAAGCAGCAGACCCGCCTTCAGGCGGGAGTACCGCGGGACAGCGCGTTGCGAAGTTGCGCCAGGTGCACCGTGGGCGCGCTGGTTGGCGTAGCGACGACCAGGATCGCGGAATTCTCGTTGAGACGGCGGCCGAGATAGAGGTGTTCGCCGTGTACGATGCACAACTCGCGGGTTTTGCTTTCGTCGCTCGCCGAGTCTTCGCCGAGCAACGCTTCGAGTGCGGGCAGAGGTCCTCGACGGAATAGGCTCAAGGTGGTGTCGAGGAGCATTTCGTGCCCCGCGCCGGGGAGCTCGCGCCGCTCGTCACATCCCAAGAGCAGCCCTCGCTCCAGATCTACGATCGCGCAGAACAGCGCCCCCTCGACGTTCTGGTTGATGCTGCCACAGATTGCGTCGAGCTGCGCCACCCGCGTCTGCGATGTGTCGCACTGGGATTGCTCGAGTTCTGGGTCGACCGAGTCATTGCACTCCTGTGCGTCCGTGCCTTCGTCCAGCGACACCAACGCGTCGAGGAGTACGCTCGTCAGGGGCCGTCTCACCGACACCGGCGTCGAGCCCAGGCTGTCGGTTTCGAGTTCCCCGCCACGCAGCTCGAGCATCTTTCGTACGGCGAGTTCACCCGTGACCTCCCCGTATTCGGCGTGAATGACCTCGCCGTCGCGGATGTGGAGCTGCCCCTCCGATAGTCGCAGCGTCACCGACCGTCGGCTCATGTGAAACATCTGCAGCAGATCGACGAGGGAGACCCCGTTAATCCGCACGTGAAAGCCTTCCAGAGCGTCTCCTGCGCGCTCCTCGGTGTGTTGCGTCGATTGCATGATTCCCGCCGCCGATTGGATTCTCACCTTCCAACCGGCCCTCCGTGGTCATTGATAATAGCCAAAATGCACTCGTGTCGAGGGGGCGCACCGAAACGGTCGATAAGACGAGCATTTCAGCCACGAGCGCGCGACGCCTAACGCTCTCGGAACGTGCGGTATTTGGCGGTCGATTGGCGTAAATGTGGGCACTGGGTGTCGGGGGTGGCCGAGGTAAAGATTCGGCAGGTGTTCGGACCCCCATCGAGGTCGCCGTCGGTGCATCCTTGTGTGGCTGGTGCCGAGTTTACGGCGACAGCTGACCAAGAGAGGGAACACATGAACGACTTTCATCGGAAAATCGCGCACCACGCGCGTTGTTTGAGCGTCATTGGTTGGTTGCTGGGGAGTCCTGGTTGTGGCGACCGCTACGCGTTGGATGATACGCCCCAGGTCGCGGATACCGGCGCGCTGCGTCTGGCACTTCAGACAGGGGGCGAAGGCTATCGGCTCATCGATGCGGTGTTCGTCGTTTCGGACGAGACGGGTGGCGTGGTTGCCACGCTCGAGTCCGACGCCGACGCGGGTGAAGCCAGGATCGAGAGGGCTCTTCCTCAAGGCAGGTATTCGATCTCTCTCCAAGGCGGTTGGCGCCTGCAGCAGGACGGCGAGTCCGTTCACGCTGCGTTGGTGACCGCGAATCCGAACACTTTCGAAATCAAGCATGGGCGCGTCACCGAACTCGCCTACGTGTTTGCGACCGAACGAGGATACGTCACTTTGGGGGAGGGCGATGTTGCCCTCGGGGTCGATGTCGTCAACGCCAAGACACTCGCGGACTGCAGCTTGCTAGACCCCTCGAGCTGCCCGGCTGGGCAGACGTGTTTGCTCGCGGACGACAGTGGTGAGACGTTTTGTGCGGTGCCCGGCGAGCTCGGCGTCGGCGAGGTGTGCGAGTCCGAACGATGCGTCGCGGGGGCTCAGTGTTTGAGCAGCGGCGACGACGCGGGCGCGCAGCGCGTGTGCACTCAGTTTTGCGATCCCCACGCGACTTACCCTCAATGCGAATGCCGCAGCCTGAGCTTCGACGAGGACGTCGGCATCTGCGTCGGACCCGCCGCGTGTGAACCGAACTGCGACGCGCCGCGAGTGTTCTCGTTCACGGACGCTTATTATCGTGATGACGTAGCGACTGATGCTCTATACGAGTTCTTCGCGGGGCTCGAGGGGGTGAGCGACACGAGTTACATCGCGTTCGAGATCGCCGACCCCAACGGTGGCGGCGGTGCATGGTGCGCCACCAACGCCGCGTTCTACGTGAACAGCTATCTCAGCTACGCTCCGACCTACCACTCTACGGCGTATTCGGGAGCCTGGGAGCACTATTACCGAAGCCCAGGGAGTGGCTGGGTTGGACCCCTGTACAACGGGTACATCAACTACTACGGGCCGGGCGCATGCGGCTCCGCCTATGGCTGGTGCAGTGAACTGGGCGTCGGTAACTTGTACCTCTACGTCTATCCGGGCAACTACGGTTACGAGAACAGTACCGGGGCTGACGGGTCGGTGGTAACGATTTCGGTGGCCAGAACGCGGCTTGGTGCGTGCGGCTTCTGACGCTCCAATGAGTCGGGATTGGACTCGTGCGCACGGAGGGGCACGAGTCCAGTCCGATGTGTTTCATAAAGAGCGCCCCAAACGTCGTCGCGGTTGGACGTGACGGCGCCGCACCTTTAGCTCCGGACCCGTGCGTCCGTACAGTGTTCGTAGAGAGGTGCTCCATGAACGACGAGATGTCACTCACCACCATTTCCCGCGCCATCCACGAGTCGATCGCCGTCAAGCAGCGGATGCTCGCCGACACGGAGTTGATGAACGACGCGGTCCTGTGCGGCGACATGTGGGTAGCGGCTTTGTTTGGTGGACGTAAAGTGCTGTTCGCCGGCAACGGCGGCAGCGCTGCCGACGCGCAGCACCTTGCCGCGGAGCTCGTTGGGCACTTCCAGGCAGAGCGGCACCCACTCGCGGCGTTGGCGCTCACCACCGATACGTCCGCCTTGACGGCGATCGGCAACGACTACGGCTACGACCACGTGTTCGCGCGTCAGGTGTTGGCGCTCGCCAACTCCGGGGACGTACTGGTGTTGATCTCGACTTCCGGCAACTCTGCGAACGTGTTGCTCGCCGCCGAGGCTGCGCGTCAACGCGGGACCAGCGTCATCGGTTTGACGGGGCAATCCGGCGGCAAGTTGCGCGCGTTGTGTGACGTTTGCCTGTGTGTTCCGAGTACGAGCACACCCCACATCCAAGAAGCACACATCACGCTTGGCCACATCTTGTGCGAACTCGTGGACCAGCACTGGCAAGTTCGTCAGCTCCAAGCCGCGGAGTAACGCTCGCCAACGCAGCCACCGTATCGGCCAATTCACGCACGTTGCCGGGCCAGTCGTGTGCCTCGAGCAAGCGCACGACGTGGGGCGGAAGCTCGTCCAGCCCGTGGTCGCGAGCGAAAGCCAGAGCGAGCCGCGGGATGTCGCTGCGACGCTCGCGCAGCGCCGGAACCTGGAGTGGAACGACGTTGAGGCGTCTGTACAGGTCCCGCCGAAAGTCACCACGCTGCACGAGCTCGTCCAAGTCACGGCTCGCGGCGGCGATGAGCCGCGTTCGGCCGAGCGGGACCTGGTCGTCGCTTGCCGGGCGGAGCTCACGTTCATGTAGCGCACGCAGCAGTCGTGCTTGGGTCGCCAGGGGCAGCTCATCGATCGCGTCCAAGAACAGTGTGCCATCTATGGCTCGAGCGACGGCCCCGTGCGCTTCGTCGAACAGTGCCCGCTCGGCGCTGCTCGCGTCCAGTCCAGCGCAGCTCACGGTCGTCATCGGCTGGTGACGGAGGGCGGACTGCTCGTGAACGATGCGAGCAACGGTAGTCTTGCCTACACCCGGCTCGCCGCTGATGAACACGCTCAAGAGCGAGCCTCGGAGCGCTTCGAGCCGTGCGAAGAGTCGTTGCATGTTGGGCGCGTCCCCGATGAGCGGCACCGACGGCGCCTCGACTCCGAGGGCTGCACTGGTGTCCACGGCGAAGTTGAGCTCCAGGACTGCACGGCCGAGGCGTAACGTCGCGTTCGAGCTCACGATCAATTGCGTCACGCGGCGTCCACGCAACATCGTGCCGTTGGTGCTATCGAGATCGACGACGCGTACGCCTTCCGGAACGAGTTCCAGTGCGAGGTGCTGGCGAGAGACCGTCCGCTCAGCGAGCACGTAACTCGCTGCGGAGCCAGCACCCACTATGCACGTTCCGCGCTCGAGGGTCGCGCTGCGGTCGCTGTGCGGCGATGAGAGCGTCACGGGCAGCGGCCTCGTTGCGCGGGTCAGCAGCGAGATGGGTTTCCATAGGTCGGGGTCTGGAGCGTCGAGACTGAACACTCGCCAACGATAAGGGGCGTGCCTTCGGTGAGCACGTTCCGAATGTGGAAGGGACTGTTGCTGGACATTCAACGATGGGACGCTCAAACGTCCTAGAGCATGGGCTGGTGCTCTATGGCCTACCTGGCGTTACGCATCATCGCGAAAATTGGTTGGGAAGCTGGGATGATTTTGCTCGTCGGGTGCGTCGTGATCGACGTGCCTGCGTCGTGCATTCAATGCCCGGACGGCTACCCCGCGTTCGAACGCCGCTTCCGTCCGTAGCCCTGCAGTCGAAAGTCGTCCTCGTGAACTCGCGCAAACACAGCTCTGACATCCCGCACCTCGCGTCTACCAGCAAACCCGCCGATGTTGGCCTTCGAAGCGTGCGGGCGCCCAGCGCCGCAGGCCTCTCTGTCGGCACAGGCCTGCTTCTTGGTTTGGTAGCCGTGCTCGACGTTGGCTGCTCCGACGGTACATCGCCCGGTGGCGTAGCGTCGACACAGACGACGCCCTCGGGGCAGCAAACGACGAGCATGACGTCGGGATCGAGCAGTGGTCCAAACCAGACTCCATCGACTGGCCCGGCCGGTAGTTCATCTCAGACGGCTACGGGCGGCGAAACTGGGCAGACGGTAAATCATCCGGCGTCGAGTTCCACGAACACTCCCACGAACGACTCGTCGCAATCGGGCGCGCGTTCCGAAGACGACGATGCCGCGTCGAGCTCGGAAGGCGCTGCCTCCGCCGGCTTCGAAACCACCGCGCCAACCAGCGGCAGCGCGGCTACGAGTGCCGAGTCAAACGGCGGAGAGCAAACGGCGAACGTCGACGACAATGCGCTGATCGTTGCGCCGAACGGCAGCGCCGACGCCCCGGGCACCGTTGCCGAGCCAACCACGCTTGCCAAGGCCGTGGGCGAGGTTACCGCGGGACGGACGATCTACCTGCGCGGCGGTACTTATGCGCTAAACGCCACCATCGCGCTCACCAAAGACGGCGCGGATGGTTCACCTATCGAGTTGCGTGGGTACCCGGGGGACGAGACGAGACCAAGGCTCGACTTCTCGGCGATGCCGGAGAACTCGAGCAACCGGGGTCTCACGTTGTCCGGGGACCATTGGTACATCTACGGCATCGATTTGGTCAAAGCAGGCGACAACTGCATGTTCGTGAGCGGCTCGAACAACACCATCGAGTACACGACGTTCTCCGAATGCGCCGACACGGGTCTGCAGCTTGGCGGCGGAGCGTCCAACAATTCGATCCTCAATTGCGACTCGTTCTTCAACGCAGACTCGTCGCTCGAAAACGCGGACGGCTTTGCTGCGAAGCTCGACGTCGGTTCCGGCAACAAGTTCGTGGGTTGTCGGGCATGGAACAATCTCGACGACGGCTGGGATGGGTATTTGCGGCCGGCGGATGGGGTCACGACCATCTACGAAGACTGTTGGGCCATGGACAACGGCAAGCTGAAGGATGGTTCGGTCGGTGCCGGAGACGGCAACGGCTTCAAGACTGGAGGCAGTGACGACAAGGACCTCCGTCACCACGCGATCTACCGACGCTGCATCGCCGCGGGGAACGTCAATGATGGGTTCGACCACAACAGCAACCGCGGCGACGTGACGCTGCTCAATTGCGCTGCGCACGACAACGGCAACAACATCAACTTCAGTTCGAGCAATATCGCAGCGTCTCTCACCATCGAGAACACGATCTCACTCGGTGAACTCGGCGCGCTCGAGGCGACCGTCACCAACATCCGAAACAACAGTTGGCAAAACGGGCTGTCTGCCACCGAAGCCGACTTTGTCAGCGTGGATCGGAGCTTGCTCAAAGCCCCACGCAAGCCGGACGGTAGCTTGCCCGACATCGCCTACCTCGAACTGGTGACCGGGAGCGATTTGCGCAACGCCGGCACCGACGTGGGTCTGCCGTTTGCCGGGAGCGCGCCCGATCTCGGCGCGTTCGAAGCCGCAGATTAGCGCGCCGGGCAGGCGTCGCTGCGACGCGCTCGCCCGCGTTCGAGGACCACAGATCCCAGGAGGCCAGTGAGCAACGGAACGGCAGCTACGGCAACCCACCAGCGCGACGTCTTCTGCGGCATGCCTTATTCTGCCAAGTCGAGCGCCGCGGGCAAGCCACTCAAACGTTTGGCGCCGCAGCCCTCGCAGTAGAGTTGGCCCGTGCGAAGGTGCATTCTACCTGTGCTGCCCGTCAGCATCTCATGACCGCAGCCGTCACAGACCATGTCGAGCGTCAACTGCTCCTGGCTGAAGCCCTCACGCAGGTGCTCCTTGCCATCGACGATTAGCCCGCGCTGAGTGTTTTTGACGAGCTCTCTCCGGAACAGCTCGTGAAACGCCAGCCACTGACGCATCAACTCTTCGGGAACACCGTGGCTCTGGAGCACCGATTCGAAGAGCTCCTCTCGATAGTCGAAGAGGTCGTCGGAGATGATCATCCAGTGATGGGCGTTGAACGGCTTCAGGCCGAAGAACGGGATCTCTCCAGTGAACACATCGGCGAGAAACTCGTATTGTTTGGCGATGGCGCGGTCCTTGGTCACGTTGTGGAAGTACGGTGACAAGCGCGGATCTTCGTAGACGCGGTCGTAGAAGTCGGTGAGGATCCGGCGCAACTTGGGCCCACGCTCGAGCGCCTCCCACAACTCTGGCTGTTTGGGCCAAGACTCGAGCTTCTCCCGATCCTTGGGCCAATATTGCGTCGAGTCGAAGAAAGGATCGGCGAGGATCTCCCGACGATTGATTCCGGATGCGATAGCCCGAACGCGCGCTCCGTAGACCATCTCGGGGTTGCCGCACAAGTACAACACGGCGCCGCGGAGGTCGGGACGCGGGTCGAAACAAGCGGCTACTGGGTCGTCATGTTCGATAAGTTGTGTAAAGTGAACGTTTGTATGCGTGTTCGCCAGCGCTTCGAGCACCGCATGCGCGTACGCCTCTTCCGGCGCCGCGACGGCGTGGACGACCTCAATTGGCGCCTCGTGTTTCCGCGCCAACGCATCCCTCACGATGCCGAGGATCGGCGCGATGCCCGTGCCCGTCGCGAGCATCAGCAGGCGACGCGTCGTGAACTCCTCACGGTAAACGCAGGCTCCGAATGGACCTTGTAGTTCCACCGTGTCGCCCACGCGGAGTTCCTGGTGGACCCATCCGGAGAGCGCGCCACCACGAACGAGTCCGACGTGGAGCTCCAAGAAGTAATCCTCTCGCGCGATGCTGGCGATCGAATAACTGCGTACGAGTCCGTTGTTGGCTCGCAGGTTTACGTACTGACCAGCGACCCAACCGAGCGACACCTCCGGTTCGAGCAGCAGGCGCACCACACGCGGCGACACCCGCTGCTTCTCTGCCACTCGGGCGGGTACGAACAACACGGAGCGATCCGCGGCACCCAACGTGAGCGCCTCCGTGGGGACCGCGAGACACGGCAGGAAATGCCCAGTATCGACGAGTTCGGGAGAGAGCCCGCGCTGCGACGCCAGGGGAGGGGCGCCGTCGATGGCGCGCATCAAACACGTGTGACACGACCCTTTGCGGCACGAGAACGGCACGTTTGCGCCGCCACGCAGCAGCGCGTCGAGCGCGGTCTCGGCGGGCTGCACCGCATATACCGCGCCTTCGTACGTCAGTTCGATAGGCGAGTTGATCGCATCCGCCATGGGCACACTGGCTCCTCGTGACCCTTACAAGGTAGCTCAGCCGTTAATCCGTGCCCGACGATGGCGGCACACAGGACTTACCTGCGCCCGGCGTGCTCCCCACATATGTCACGTTGCTCACACAGTTCGATTCATTCTCGGGAGTGCGGTTGGCGTTGCACTCGAGCTTTTCCGAGCAACTGCGGAAGCAATACCGCTGACCATCCTCGTGCTGCACGCACGCCGAAGGATCCGGGCAGTCATCACTGCCGCTGCAGTCGACCACGCCGCAGTAACCACCTTTGAATTGGCGCAGGCAGACTTGAGCAACCGTGGACTGATCGCAGTCGGCGTCTTGGCTGCACTGCGCGCCGACGCCCAACCGGTCAGCCTGTGCAGCATCTTCGTCGCTGCAGCCGGGGTGAATGGCGATTGAGAGGCAGACGGCGAAAACGGGCGAAGCGAACTTGTTCATAGCGGTTGGTCTCGCTACGGCCAAGGGGCGGCGCATCGATAGGGCACGTTGGGACTCGCCTGCATCAGTCATCGCGCTCGAACGACACTGTTAACAACAGATGGCGAGCCGCTAGGAACTACATGTACGCTTGGGTCGCCATAGAAAACGTCGCGATAAGTATTGGGACGTCAGAATTGCTACCGTTGTGCTCCACTATGATCGTTTGCGATCGACTCCGGTCGCGTTGGGCGGCGGAGACACCGACCAGGCGACGACGGAGCTTGCGGACCCAACCGGTGCGGCGGACGGGACGCAAGTCATCTCTTTGGGCTGGATCGGTGCACGTACGCCAGCCCCCCAATGCCCGAAGTTCACTCAAGGCATAGGCACGGGTTCGACGGGCCGGTCCCGAGTCATCTAGCCTGCAGGCCGACCCTCGGCGGCCGTTCTCTCACTATTCGGAGCGTTATGTTCGTACGGTTATCGAAAGCGAGTGCGTGTTTGTGGGTCGCTGCAAGCCTAGGGGCGTGCGGTGGAGGAACGCCAACGGTGACCGGCACGGACGAGCCGCCTGCCCCCTCCCACGGAGAGGACGCAGCGGTGGGTGTCGTGCCGCCCGCAACAACTACGGAGGCCCAGGTGTTGCCGGGCCCCGACTCGATGGCCGTTCCCGACGATGGAGGTGCGGGCCCGATCGTCGTCGTGCCTTGCGGCAACGGTCAGCTGGATGAAGGAGAGGGGTGCGACGACGGCAATGGCGTCGATGGCGACGGGTGTTCGACCAGCTGCGAACTCGAAGCGGGGTTCGATTGCTCGACCACGGGCGTCACTTGCGAAGAGTGTGGCAACGGCGTCGTGGAGAGCCGAGAGGCGTGTGACGACGGCAATCGCGACGAGGGCGACGGTTGCAGCGCCGACTGCAAAACCGTCGAGTCGGGGTATTCTTGCGGTCTGGGTGGTGTCGAGTGCGACCGCTGCGCCGATGGCATCGTAGGAGCCACCGAAGCCTGTGACGACGGCAACACCAAGAGCGGTGATGGCTGTGCAGCCGACTGCGGTTCCATCGAGCAGGGGTTCAATTGCCCCGCCGCGGACGCTGCGTGTGAGCGCTGCGGTGACGGCACCGTCGATGCGCACGAGGCGTGCGACGACGGCAACAACGTTTCTGGTGACGGGTGCTTGTTCAGCTGCGCGGCTGTCGAGCTCGGCTACAGCTGCCCCGCGAGCGGAGGAGCGTGCGCCGGCTGTGGCAACGGGGTCAAAGAGAGCGGCGAGGTATGTGACGACGGCAACTTCGACGGTGGAGATGGTTGCAGCGCCAATTGCAAGGCCATCGAAGCGACGTTCAGCTGTCCGGTCCAAGGCGCGGCCTGTGAACAATGCGGCAACGGTGTCCTCGAAAGTTCCGAAGCGTGCGACGATCGCAATACCGTTGGTAACGACGGCTGCAGTGCCGACTGCAAGACCATTCAGGCTGGCTTTGCATGCTACGTTCCGGGAGCGAAGTGTGAACGCTGTGGCAACGGGACCGTGGAGCCCAACGAAACCTGCGACGATGGGAACATCGAATCTGGGGACGGCTGCAACGCCACGTGTACCGCCATCGACGTGGGTTTCGCGTGTGCCCTCGCCGGGCAAGCGTGTACCGAATGCGGCGACGGGATCTTACAGGGAGCGGAGGTTTGTGATGATGGCAACCGGCTGAACGGTGATGGCTGTCGCTTCGACTGCAAGCTCGTCGAACCTGGATTCTCTTGCGACACGCCCGGAGCGCCGTGCGGAACGTGCGGGGACGGCTTACTGGGACCAAACGAGGCTTGCGACGACTTCAATGTCGAAGGAGGCGACGGCTGTAGCGCGGACTGCGCATCCGTGGAGGACGGGTACACGTGTCCCATCGTTGGAGCCGCGTGCGAAGAATGTGGTAACGGCATCCGGGAGAGCTCCGAAGCCTGTGACGACGGCAATCGCGACGGATCGGACGGATGTGACGCGACGTGCGAAGCCGAACTCGGGTGGACTTGTATCGTACCGGGAACGCCTTGCTTTCAGTGCGGTAACGGCACATTGGAAGAAGGGGAATCCTGCGACGTCGGAAATACCAGCGGCACCCAAGGATGCAGCGTCGACTGTCAAACCGTCTCCGAAGGCTTCCAGTGTTTGATGGCAAACGAGCCGTGCATCGAGTGTGGTGATGGTGAGACGGTGGCCCCAGAGGTTTGCGACGACGGCAACCGCTCGAGCGGCGACGGCTGCAGTTTCGATTGCTTGCGGATTGAACCAGGTTACGTCTGCGGGCAAGAAGGCTGTCAGATGTGCGCCAACGGGGTCCTCGAAGTCGGCGAAGCGTGCGACGACGGCAATGCCGAGAACAGCGACGGCTGCAGCGCCGATTGTCTGGCCGTCGAAGACGGCTTCAGTTGCCCCGTGGGGGGCGCCCCTTGTGAACAATGCGGCAACGGCATACGTGAGAGCACCGAACCTTGCGACGACGGCGACCGTGACAACGGCGACGGTTGTCACGACGACTGTACGGTCGAATCGGGGTGGACCTGTGCCATTCCAGGCGCCGACTGCTTTCAATGCGGTAACGGCGTGCTCGAGGCTGGTGAAGTATGTGATGACGGAGAGGCTGACGATGAGGCGGGTTGTCTGCCCAGCTGCCAAGGGACGTATCCGGGATTCACCTGTGACGCTCCAGGTCAAGCGTGCGTGGAGTGCGGGAACGGCAGCGTCGACGGCGCCGAAGTGTGCGACGACGGCAATCGTGTGAGCGGTGACGGTTGTGGCTATAGTTGCAAGTGGGTCGAGAACGGATACACCTGCCCTCCAGGCGGCGGTGAGTGCCAGCGCTGCGGCAATGGTCGGGTCGAAGCCGATGAAGCGTGTGATGACGGCAACACTTCGAGCAGCGACGGTTGTGGCGCTGATTGCGCCACCGTGGAGCCGGGCTACTCGTGCGCGTTGGAAGGTGTGGCATGCGTCGTATGCGGTAACTCTCTGATCGAAGTGGGTGAAAACTGCGACGATGGGAACGCTGATCCGGGAGACGGCTGCACCGAGGGATGTCAACTGGAGACCGGGTTCGCCTGCCCGGTGGTAGGTCAACCTTGTCAAGAGTGCGGCGACGGTGAACAGGGGACAGCTGAAGAGTGCGACGACGGCAACCGCGTTGCCGGAGACGGCTGCGACGCACAGTGTGATGTCGAAGCCGGCTACGACTGTCGTCTCGAAGGACAAGCTTGCGTCGCGCTGGAGTGCGGCGATGGGGTGGCCGTCGACACGGAAGAATGTGATGACGACAACCGGACGTCGGGCGACGGCTGTAGCATCAACTGCCGTCTCGAGGCCGGTTTCGTGTGCCCAGAGGGAGGGGGATCTTGTCGAGCGGCAGTTTGCGGCGACGGTGCCGTCGAAGCCCAGGAGCAGTGTGAAGACGACGATACGACGCCCACCTCGGGTGATGGTTGTTCGAGCAGCTGCCAACTCGAGGAGGGATTCGCCTGCGAGGTACCGGGGGATGCGTGCCAATCCATCAGTTGCGGGGACGGCTTCGTGCAAGGCTTGGAGCAGTGCGATCCTGGGCAGGTGAGTTCTGGGTGCGACGCCGAGTGCCAACTGGTCTTCGGCTGGGAGTGCAGTGTCAATACCGCGACCAATCCTCCAACCGGCGGCGCGTGCGTCAGTAACCCGTGCGGGAACGGCGACGTAGGTGGTCTTGAGGAGTGTGACGATGGGGACACGGCGGGCGCGGACGGCTGCTCGGCGGGCTGCGAAATAGAACCGTTCTACGAGTGCACGGGGGAGCCCAGTATTTGTGAGACATCACTCAAGTGGGTGTCGGTGCGCGAGTTCAACGTGAGCAACATCTCGCCAGATGCGCTACACTACGACCCCACGACGCGCTCTTTCGTTGGTTACAAGCAATCTACCGCCAAGCCGCCGATAGAGTTGTGCCTCGACGGCACGATTCTAAACCCCGACACCAACGAACTATGTGCGCCCGGTCAAGTGCCTGGCTCAGGGCAATGCAGCAACCCGAGCCCTGCCTTGGTGGCGAGGCCGCGTTACGACACGGGCGGCATCAATGGTGCGGCTTATGACCCGTTCAACGACTCGTGGGTTTTCTTGCAGAACAACGGTTCGGGTTCCAAGGTCATCGTCGTAGACCTCGACACCCGCACGCCGAGCTCGCAGACCACGTCGACACAATACGACGGCGTAACGGTCGGTGAAGACGGGAGGCTCTACTTCGTAGATGACGCGGCGACGGCGAGGATGCGCGTGTTTGCTAGAAGCCAAACTCTGCCGCTGGGATACGATCTCTCGAGCGCCGTGACTTCCTGGGTGGTGCCGAGCAGCGACCCGCTGGACGCCGTGTTCACGGTGCCCGGGTTCGACATCGTGGGGATCTTCAACACGCCAGCGTCGGAGGCGAGTTGGATGTTCCGATTCTATCAACCCGACTCGACGCTCTACGGCACTTCGACCATTCCAGGGGCGTTGATCGATGCACAAGCCGCGGACGGAACCGCCGTCGTCAGTTACACCAAGGAAGCCGCGGCCGCTGCCACGGCGATCGACGGTGGCGCGTTCATCATCTGCCCGCGGAATCCATCCGAGCCCTGTCAGCTGTTCAGTACTTCATGCTCCAGCGACGTCGAGTGTGCTCAGCGATCACCGGGAACGATCTGTAACCAAGCGGCGGCCGTTCCGTACTGCTACGCGCCCGCACAAGCAAGGGACGATAGAACCCAGGTGCCGCCGGGGTCGACAGACAACGTGATCGACGTGTTGCACAACGACACGCGCAGTGAGGGCACGTGCGCCGATTCTACGGTCGAGATCACGGAGGTGACCCAAGGCACGCGCGGAGGGCTCGTCACCATCAGTCAAGATCTCCAAACCGTTGCATACACGCCCGATCCCGAATTTTGCGGCGACGTCGATACGTTCACCTATACAGCGCTGCTCGGCGGCGGCGAGTCGGACACGGCGACTGTCAGCGTGCTCGTCCTGTGCGAGTGCGGCGACGGCGCCGTGCAGGCGGGCGAGCAGTGCGACGACGGTAACACGGCGGCCGGTGACGGATGTGGCGTTACTTGCTTGGACGAGGCCGTGTGCGGAAATGGGACGAAGGAGGGCGCAGAGCGTTGTGACGACGGAAACACGACCTCTGGAGACGGATGTACGAGTCTGTGTCTCACTGAATCGATCTGCGGTAATGCCGACCCCGAGATCGGAGAAGAGTGCGACGATGGCAACCAACAGGGTGGCGATGGTTGCCGCCCGGATTGCACCATCGAGGTCTGCGGCGATGCAATCGTCGATGCAGCGGAGCAGTGCGACGACGGCAACACTGCTAGTGCCGACGGTTGTTCGTTCGACTGTCGCATTGAGACCTTCTGCGGCAACGGCGTCGTCGCTGGCGCGGAACAATGCGACGACGGCAACAACGTCTCCGGCGACGGGTGTAACTCGGTGTGTCTCACTGAAGCATGCGGCAACGGTCGTCGCGACTACCGCGAGGGGTGCGACGACGGTAACCTCGTCAGTGCCGACGGCTGCAGCGCAACGTGTCAGGTCGAAACCGAATGTGGCAACGAGCTGATCGAAGTCGGCGAACAATGTGATGACGGCAACCTAACGGACAACGATGGCTGCAGCTCTACCTGCGAGCTGCGCGCGATCTGCGGCGACAACGTGCGTGAGGTGAGCGAGGGCTGCGACGACGGCAACTTGGTCGGAGGCGATGGTTGTCGTACCAATTGCACCCGCGAGTTGTGCGGTGACGGCACGAAAGACCCCCAAGAAGGCTGCGACGACGGCAACAACGTCTCTGGCGACGGCTGCAGCTCAGTCTGCGCAAGTGAAGCCGTATGCGGCAACGGTCAGGTGCAGCCTGGTGAAGGCTGCGACGACGGCAATCGCACGGCGGGTGACGGCTGTGACAGCCGTTGTCAACTCGAAGCGGTCTGCGGCAACGACACGGTGGAGGGCGCCGAAGCGTGCGATGACGGCAACGAGCTGAACGGCGACGGCTGCCGCGACAACTGCACGTTGGAAGTGTGCGGCGACGGCACGATCGATGCCGCCGAGCAGTGCGACGACGCGAATACTGTCAGCGGTGACGGCTGCAGTAACCGATGCGCACTCGAAACGTTCTGCGGGAACGGTAACAAGGAGGGCGTCGAAGAGTGCGACGATGGCAACAACGCCGGTGGCGATGGCTGCTCCTCTACCTGCCGCAAAGAGACCGTGTGCGGCGACGGCGCCAAAACGGGTTCCGAGCAATGTGACGACGGCAACGCGGAAGGCGGCGACGGTTGCAGTGCCTTGTGCCGCAACGAAGGGGTGTGCGGCGACGAGGTGTTGTCTGGTGTCGAACAATGCGATGACGGCAACACCACGAGCGGCGACGGGTGCAGCAGCACCTGCCGGACGGAGGTGTGTGGGGATCAAGTGCTCCAAGCGGCATTGGGTGAGCAATGCGATGACGGCAACACCACGAGCGGCGACGGGTGTAGCCGCACCTGCAAGTTCGAGGTCTACTGTGGCAACGCTCGGCTCGAGGGCACCGAGCAGTGCGACGACGGGAACAACATCAGTGGTGACGGCTGCTCGTCCACCTGCGGCAAGGAGCCGGTCTGCGGAGATGGCACGAAGGAAGGTTCGGAGCAGTGTGACGACGGCAACACGCGCGCCGGTGACGGTTGTTCTTCCGCTTGTCGAATCGAGCACTACTGCGGCGATGGTACCGTGGATAGCGGTGAGACGTGTGACGACGGCAACACCAACAACGGCGACGGCTGCAACGCCAACTGTCAGCGCGAGTCTTCGATGATCAGGTAGGATGCCCCCACTCAGCCACGCTGCGCGCGGCTGGCTCCCCCAACACCGTACTCGGCCGCGTTCGCGGCCTGCGCGCGGTGGGGGGAGCGAGGATAGCGCTCGTCTGGGCTCGCCAGCTGGCCGCGTTCATCGCTTGGCGTGTTTGGGCGAGTGCTCGGCGGAGCCGTCGCAGACCAAGTCTCACGGGTCGGTGCGCGCCGGCTTCGCCTCTGCCACGCGCAATCGGAAGAAGCGTGTGAGCGGCTGCTCCAACCACTGGTGGGTCGCAAACCCAAGCACGAGACACAGCGACGTGATCAGCACCACCCACGCCGCGCCCGGCAAGCCAGTGGCGATGTCTCCGCTCTTCAGGAGCCGTGCATACGCGATCATCACGAACTCGTGACTCAGGTACAGCGCGTAGGATGCGTTGCCTAGGTGAACGAGAAACTGGAGACCGCGCGAACGCGCCGCAACCGGCGCCAGCGAGGCCGCGACGATGAGCGCCGCTGGCACGCCCCAGCACACGAATCGCACCTCTCTGGCCAGTCCGGCGGTGGTTTCCGCGGGCCCCCACCACGCAGCCAGCACCATCGCGACGGTGCCGACACCGATTAACAGCCAGCGCTGGGGCAGGCGGCGACCGCTGCGCAAGAGCCAAGCCAGACCGAGGCCGAGAACGAACTCGAACACGATGGGGTCGGTCAAGTAGCGGCGGAGGTTCGACTCCGGCAGTTGAGTCGCGACCACACCGACCAGCGCAATGCTACCTGCGACCCCCAATACGGCCACGCCGGCACGCTTGAACCGCAACCAGGCGGCGAACAGGTAATAGAAGTACATCTCGAACACGAGCGTCCACGCCACGCCGATGATGAGACCCGAGGTAGGTAGGAGCAGCGCCGAACCAATCAAGATGCTGGGTGTTATCTCCCGGCTGCGATACATCGCGCCGCTGCTCTTCGCGAGCAGCACCAAGCACAGGCATGCCCAGTACAGGGGAAAGATCCGCACGACGCGCCGCAGCAGGAAGCGGCCCGGCGCGCCGGCGCGACCGAACTCCGCCCAGGTCGTGTGCAGCATGATGAACCCGCTGATGACGAAGAACAGGTCGACGCCAGCGGCCCCTACCAACACCAGCGGCTTGGGTAGGCCGTGAGCGCCGAACAGGGCATGCGATTCCTCGAAGACGTGATGTACGACCACGGCCAGCGCGGCGACGCCGCGTAGCATCTGAACGCCGAGGAGTTGGGTTGCCGTTTTGGAGGGTGCCGTCGCGACGGTCGTGCTCGCGGGTTCGAGAACCGAAGTCGAAGCCGTCATGAGACGCTCCGCTGCGCGGCACGTTGCAACACGGTGTGGCCACCGATGAGCGATGCCGCGAGCTGCCCGTCGCGGGCAGAGCACGGCTGCGACTCGTGCCCGTCGCTACAGGTCGCCACCCCTTTCGAGCTGACGCGCGCCGACTGCGGCCGCTCGTCAAACGTTAGCTGGCACTTGTCACGAAAACCGAGGATCCGTGTCATCTGTGTTCCTTGACGGCTGGAGTCGGCTGCTAGGGGAAATGACTCGGGCCTCATCGTGGGTTGAGCGTTGGCCTCGAATCACCGTTGCCATTAACTCACGTTGCCACCGTTTTGCCAAGCAACTCGGGTGGTGGTGCAAGGTTCATCTCCGGGCACGTTCAGCGTCTCTTTACACCCTGAGTCGTCGAGCCCCATCGGAACGTGTTTGACGCGTCACGCCAAGTCCGAGATTTTGGAAACTGTACGCGAACACAACGGAAATCTTCTCTTGCTGTGAGGCAGCGCGTGGCATTCATGCGTAGACGTTGCACCTTCGACGCGAAGTGAGCCGTTTCGCCCCGGGCGGTGCTGCCGTCGCCGAGTTTCACGCGCGCGCTTCGACAGACGCGACGCCCGACCGCCGAATGTATCACCGCGTCGCTTCGTCCGCGATTTCAGCCGCAGTCGGGGCGCTCGATGCAACGCCCGTCGTCCGAACAAGCGTCGCTTTGGCAATCGGTGCGGTCGACGCACACGCCACCCAGGGACTGTTGAGGGCGACACTCGCGGTAAGGGCAGCCGAGCGAGCTCGTGTTGCATTGCTCGACGCATGTAGTGTCGTCGTCGCACAGGGCAACGCATTCGTCGACGCAGGGCGCGCAATACTCGCCTTCGGCGCACTCGTTGTTGGCACTACACGTCTCTCCGATTTTCGCCAGACAGGCGTTGCCATAACAAGACGAACCGCGAACGCACTGCTCATCGAACAAGCAATGCTCTCCTTCGAGCAGTGTTCCCCTTTGGCCCCACTCTCGGCACTGGCCATCAACGCAGCTCAACCCCCAGCGGCACGACTCGAACCATTGATCTACGGAGCACGGAGCCCCGACCCCGCCCTGGGCCTCGCAAGTTCCGTCGCTGCACCATGCACCAAATCCGCATTCGTACCCCGTGCACTCGGCTCCCAGCGGGGATACATCGACGCAGGTGCCGTCGTCGCATCGGCCGTTTACGCATTGGTAGTCCGAGGAACACGGTTCACCTACTGCCACCCGTGCAATGCATTGACCATCGAGGCACGTGTCTCCGAACTGGCAATCGCTGTTCGCCAAGCACATGCTGGAGGTCCCAGTCCATTGGCATTCACCGCATTGTCCCGATTCACCCGAGCAAGGCGACGATCCACACTCGGCATCCGACACGCAGGAGAAGTGACGGAGCTCGCCGCAAACGTTGCTATGGATGTTGAACCACTGAACCTGATCGCGAGCGTCCGCATCTCGCGAGTCCAGCTCGGCACAAGGCAGGTCTACGAGTGCATCGTAGCAGGCTGCAGCACCTTCACTAGTGTCGGCAACGCGATACACGCCCACTTCGAACGGGCGCATGGCCCGGCTGATGCACGCTTCGAGGTCCGCCTCTACGGAGCCCGGGACGCAGCGCTGCTGAAATTGGCAAAATGCGGACTCAGCGTGGCGTTGCGTCTCCCAGCCATCGGCGTCGAGAGGGAGCATCGATGGAGGCTCGCTGGATTCGTCATCCGCTGGCGCAGTGGGCGCTTGGCTGGTGGTGAGTTCACTCGTGGGTACGGTCGTTGTGTTCGCGACGGGAGGCGCATCGGTCGCGGGCTGAGTTGCCGGGGCGTTCGTTGTGGGCTGACTGGGAGGTGCGATGGTCGAAGGTGCTGGGGGAGCGGACGAAACCTCGCAGCTGCGGACGGGGGTTTCCTCTTCGTAGCAGGTCGCCGTGTCCGTATCTCGATTGCAGGTCGAGACGACGCGATTGCCGAACCTCTGTTCGCAGCCGTCTTCGCAATAGCAATAGCCGGTATCCTGAGTGCAACAAGTCTGTCCGTTGTCGTCACACGACGTCACCAGAGTCTCGAACGCGACGCCGACGCCGCAGATACAACGCTCGGTGCCCACGGAGATACCACACAACACGGGTTCACAGTGACAGTAGTCCTCGCCGCGGCAGCACAGTGCGCTCTCGCCGACGCTGGATTCCTCACACGTCCCCTCGAACGGCACGTCGTCCGGGTCACGCTCTTCTCTACAGATACAGCCGTCATCGCCCCATTCGAGGCAACGCGTCAGGTCCGTGTTCGACGCCGGCGCGGGTGAGCTAGTCACGCATTGGGCTAGCGCCGTCATCTCATCACCAGCCGCGCAGCCGTATTCGCTCGAATCGAGGAGCTGTTTGCAGGCTGCCTCTACCTTGGATTCGACGATCTCGGCCTCCGCCGTGTTACATCCGCAAGCGAGGCAGTACTCTCGAAGAGTGCAACAAAAGAGCGAAGCCGCTATCGATTCCGGGTCCGAGGCACCGCTCGCCTCTTCGTCGTGCTCGGTTTTCGTTGGTGTCTCACTGTCATCGCTCGCCGAGCAGTTAGCCAACAAGACGAACCCAAGTAACGGAAGTAGTGCTCTCATCCTATCCCTTCACCACAGAATGCTAGGCCAAACTACTCAACCAGGGGGGAGAGAGCAAGCCCTACTGGGTGCGTCGCGTGAACATTGACGAGCGCATTGGGGCGAGTGTGCGAGAGACGCGTTGGAGCGTGCTCCCAAACCCGCCGTTCTGAACTCGGAAGACTCACGTCAACCTGCCGCGCGGTGGCGGTGCGCCCGGCAGACGTTGGGCCACGCGGACACAACGGACTGGCACGTTGTTCCCTCGCGGTGAGACCGTCGCGCCTCCGCGTCGAGTGCGCCGTGGCACGAGCGGCTGATCGTCCTGATCTGCAACAGGCATTCTCGTTACTCTGGAAAACGCCCACCAGCCGGCTCACGCTGGGATCGTAGCTTCGGACCACCACGCGAGAGGTCGCTCTCGAGAGACGATGCCGGACGCGACCACTCTAGAGGTCGAGTGCGGTAGGGACGAGTCGTGCCGGACCTCTCGAGTGGTCGTTTTCACGCACCGACTCCAAAAACGACCACTCCAGAGGTCGCCACCGGGGTGGTTGGCCCCGGAGATGACCACTCGAGAGGTCGCCTTCGGGCGGCGGCCTGCCGGGAGTGACCACTGGAGAGGTCGTTCCCGGGAAGTGGTGGCCCGGACATGACCACTCGAGAGGTCGTTTTTAGTGGGGGGTACGGGAGACGACCACTGGAGAGGTCGCGACCGGAGATTTTCGCGTACTTAGATGGCCGAAGTGTCACCATGTGCCCGGTCTAAAGTGTCACCCATGTGCCCGGTCTAAAGTGTCACCCATGTGCCCGGTCTAAAGTGTCACCCATGTGCCCGGTCTGAACCTCCCATCACCGTACTTGGCCGCTGCGCGGTCTGCGCGCGGTGGGGGGAGCGGGCTCGTGGCGCGACTCGGTGTCTCGCGTGAACGTCTTCTCTCTCGCTCTGTGCGAGTTGACGCGCCCTCCTTCTGACGGCGTAGAGAGTGACACTCCTCCGAGAAACACGAGTAGGCGCCGACAGAACAAACGCCGTAGTTGACGCCTCCGCAACCGTAGCCCCGACAAACGGATTGTGAAGAGGGACAATCACTGCTTATCACGAGTCCAGTGTAGTCCCTGTCACGAGCCTAGTGTAGTGAACGATACTCGTTGCTTGTCAACGACCGACGCTCAACGACGTGTCTCTCGAATTACCCTGAGCCAGAAATTGGACCGCGAAGCGACTGCAGTGGCGAGCGTCAAGGGTGAGACGAAAAAGAAAAGTAGCGAACCCCGGCAAGCCAGACCGCGACGCAGGCCGGGGTGCCGATGCCAACGCCTGTTCGAGCGGGGAGGTTCAGTTTGAAACGGGTGGCGCCGTGCGGGTTGACACTGCCGCCGTAATGCCATAGAAGCCGTGTCCAGACGGAGTGCGAGTTCGAAATTGGCGGCGCCCCAAATTGGGCGCTTTATGAGGGGTCATGAGGTGTTTGATTCAACGCGTCAAAGTCGGCGCGCTAAACGTAGGTGTTGCGCTATTCTGTTTGACGCTGGGGTGTTCCAACGGTTCCACCAACGGCCCTGCGGATCCGCCCGATAGAACGGAGAGCAATGCTGCCACTGACGTTAGCCGCGGCGACTCTTCCGCGTCCCAACCCGCCGACGGCAGCGACGCACGCAGCGATCAATCGACTGATCCTCTTTCGTCGGTGACTAGGGCCTCGACCGATGCATCGAGTTCGACGCACGCAGACGACGCGACTCACCCAGATGGTCCAGACGTTTCGAATACGTCGGTGCCTAACGGCTCTGCCGCTCACTCCTCAGCGTTGGACCCGTCCTCGGCCATGCCGGTAACTTCCGAAGGCTCATCATCGGGAGCCACGGGGCCGGGACCCGTTGTTGGCCCGACGGAAACCGCGATGACCGTCGAGGAGTTTTGCGCGGCCAAGGTTGGTCTGCAACAACCGTGGTGTGACTATCGCGACCGGTGCTGCACCGCCGAAGACGTAGCCAGTAGCCGTTTTCGACTACCTGGCTGTCAGCACATGGCAGAGGAAACGGCAGATTGCATCGCTGGCATCGAACAGGACGTCAGCGAAGACGGGCTCACCTTCGACGGACACTGGGCCAAGGCCTGTTTGGATGCCCTCGAGCCCTACGAACTGGTGCCCCCCACTGACTGCAAAGGTCTGCTGTACGACTGGGCCAACGAGAGCAATCACGACGCGCCCCGAATGTGGGCGCTACAAGCTTGCCAGCAGATGTTGACGGCAAACGTTGGCGAGGGAGAAATCTGCAACAACGTTCGGGCCTGTGCGCCCGGTTTGGGGTGCGGCCCCAACTCGGGAGTGGACGAGGAGTTTCGCTGTCATGCGCGTTCGGGTACGAACGTGTCGTGCTACTCGGACAACGAGTGCCAAATGGGCTTGGTTTGCCGCCCTCTGGACAACGGGCGGTGTTTACCTCCTAGCCCTACCGGCGGAGACTGCGACGTTCCAGAACATTGTGAGGACGGCAACATCTGCCACCTCGACTACTGCGGGCCCACGCTTCAAGTGGGTGACGATTGCCCGAACGCGTTGTTTTGTATGGCGAGCATCCAATGCAACTTCCTCGACCTCACCTGCGCAGCGTTGTTACCGGCAGGCTCCGGACCGTGCGACAACGATCTGGACTGCGCGGGACGCTGCGACCTCGCCACGGGAAACTGCGTCGAGTTCTGCGGAGGCACGCGCTGAAGCGAAGCGGCGAGCTTCGGGTTCGCGACGAAACGCGCCAGCGTCATTCACAGCTGGGGCGTTCGATGCACACGTGGTCGTCGGAGCACGCGTCGCTTTCGCAGTCGGTGCGGACGGCGCATGCGCCGCCCAGGGGTTGTTTGGGGCGACACGCGCGCTCGTCGCAGGGTGGCGGCTGCGCGTTGCAGTGCTCCACGCACGCTGCTTCGTCGCTGCACAGAGCGATGCAGGCCTGGTCGGAAGCGCAGTCCTCCACGCACAGGGAGATCTCGTATTCGGTTCGGTCGCATCGAGCCGCGCACTCCTGCGCAATGTCACACAAGGGCGCGCAGTATTCCTCCTTTGCGCACTCGCTGTTCCCTTGGCACGCCTCGGGGTTTCCTGGTCGGCACGTGAACTCGTTGCAGTACAGGCCGCGAACGCAGTTTTCATGGACGATGCAACTCTCGCCTTCGACCGCGGAGTAGTACGGACCCCACGGCTGACACTGTCTTTCGACGCAATGGAGGCCCCAGTGGCATGCCGCATACCAGAGGTTGGGTTCGCACGATTCCCCGATCGCACCCTGCTTCTCGCATACGCCGTCGCTGCTACACCAGCCGTCCATCCCGCATTCGTCGAAGGCTCCTCCGCACTCGCCGCCTAGCGGTGCGAACGGCACGCAGAGCTCGCTATCACACCAACCGTTGACGCATTCAGCGCTATCAGTGCACGCCTGCCCAAGCGAGACTCGCCCTTTGCATTGGCCCGCCACGCATACGTCTCCCAGGGCACAGTTTGAATCGGAAACACAGGCTTCAGTGGTGCCCGCGCGCTGGCACGGGCCGCACTGCTCTGCCTCGCTCGAGCACTCCCAGCCCGTGGCACACTCCGAATCCGACACGCATGCACGAAAGAGCCCGGTGCAAGGTTCACTCTGTTGGTAGAACCACTGAAGCTGATCCCGGGCGTCGGTCTCACGAGAATCGAGGGGCGCGCATTCCAAATCCAACAGCGCATCATAACATTCCGCCGCGCCCGAGGTTTTTTCGGCGAGCCCGAAGTACCCACGCTCATAGGCGTTCATTGCGCGAGCCACACACGCTTCAACTCCACCTTCATCTTCCGCTTCGATTGCGGAAGCGGGCAGGCAGCGCTGCTTGAAGTTGCACAACGCGAGCTCCGCGCGGCGCATGGCATCGAGGACGTCGGGGTCCGCCGGCAGCAACGTTTCGGTAGGCCCCCGGGCAGTGTCGTCTTCGTCCTCAGACTCCTGGCAGTTGTCGCCCTGGATTTCGTCTCCGTCGCAGGGGGGTGCAGGCGCCGTTGGGTTGCTTGGACCGTCCGGAGCGTTCACGCATTGGGCTAGCGCCGTTGTCTCATCGCTGGCCTCGCAGCGATAAGCCGCTGAATCGAGCAGCTGCTTGCACGCAGTTTCGACCATCGACTCAAAGATCCGGGTTTCGGTGTCAGTGCAGCCGCAAGCGAGACAATACTCTCGCATCGTGCAACAATAGAGCGACGACTCCTCCGCCTCGGTCTTCCCCCCGTGCTGGCTGTCTCCAGCGACGTCCGTCGAGCAGCCAAGTAGTAGCAGTACCGTCGCGAGTAGCAGTAGCATCCGATTCCCTCTGTCGGTCAACGTATCTGCAACCAAAGACAAAGCCAAGCCCTTCGGCTTTCCAAAATGGCGATGGGCTCGGCAGCGCGGAGCATCTAGTCAGACCGCGTGCGGGTGGCTGGCGCGGATGTTGGACCAAGTAGTCGGTTGTGCGGCATCATTCTGCCGTTTCGGAACTCGTGTTGTGGCAGGACCTGATGGTGATGCCCCCACTCAGCCGCGCTGCGCGCGTCTGGCTCCCCCATCGCCGTACTCGCGTGCTTCGCACGCTGCGCGCGGGCGGGGGGAGCGGGCTCGTGGCGCGACTGGGTGTCTCGCGTGAACGGTGGCTGGGGCGTGCTGGGTGTACGGTGGTGCGGCTGTCGGGGGAGTGCGTCGTGCGGGAGCCGTTGTTCGCGGTGGGCGCCATCGTGCATGCGCTCAAGCGGCTGCGGTAGGTGCCGGGGGCGCGAGAGTTGCGCCCTCACACGGAACATCGCTGAGCAAGATGTCGAGCCCCAGGACGACGACTTCAAGGTAACCGAATGAGCGTTCGTCGCGGCGCGAGGTTCAGGCGCCTTCAGGCGCCGCGTCGATCCCACCGCCGTCAGGCGGTGGTGGGTTCTAGGTTGGGCGGGCCTAAGATCAGTTGCAGCACGTACCATCCGCGCAACAGGTGCCAACGGCGCAGTCCGCGGAGTTCACGCACGCGTCTCCCAAGATGGCGATGCCTCGACAACGGCCCGCCACGCATGAACCGCTGGTGCAATCGGTGGCATTGGCGCAGTCACTGCCGTTGGGCTTTCCTCCGTTGGGAATGCATTCATACTCTTCACACCGCCCGGATTGGCACTCCCAATTCGAGCCGCTGCACGTCGAGCCATCCCTCAGACGCGGATCACACACCGCAACGGGATTACCGCTCACACGGGGCAGCTCTCGGCAGGTGCTTCCGTAGGCTGCGCATCCGCGATAGACTCTGACTTGCCGGGGGGCTCGGAGAACGGCGGCAATGGTCACTTTAGTGACGAAGAAGTCGTTGTGAGGTTGCACGACGAGGGGCAGGATGGCCGGCTCTTCAAGATGCCTTTGTGGTGAGCGCACCTGTTATCGGTGAGACGCAGTCCTGAGGGCGCTGAAGCTGGCAATGGTGGTGCGCAGTTGCGTCGAGTGGTGACCATGCTCGCGAGAGAATTGCGGTGCGTCCTGCAGCTTAGCTGGCCACTAGGACGTGAAATCGTGCGTTCGGGGTTGCTTGCGTCTCAGGGTTGACTTTTGTGTGCGACATCTGGCGTACGGGTCTACGTATCGGTAGAGTATTGGGTCCACCACGTGTCATCAAGTACTGCACTTTCGAGTTCATCCAGCTTTGCGATAGCATGTTCCACGAACGGTCGGGGTAGGCGAACGCCGTGGGCAGTGAGGTAGTGTGACAGTCCTTCGGGCCAGATGAAGGTCCCGTCCGTCAGATCTGAGCATCCAAGCAGCTCGCCGCAGAATCGACAACAGGCCCGACCCATCCAGGTTTTCGCTACCATGCCATCATCCAAGTAGGCGGCGATTGCCTCGCGTTCCGCGGGATCCCAAGTTTCGTCGACGAGGTGTACCGGCTCCGGCCACGTTGGATGCGCCGATGTTCGCCAGTATCCGATTCGAAGGAAGGTCACTTTGATGCCTCTTGAGGTTTGAACGGGACGAATCCTCCGCCCTCTGGGAAGGCGATGTTTCCGCGACTGCTTACCTCGAATACTTCGGTCGGGGCAAGGACGTCCACCCCAAGCTTATTCGCTAGCTGCTGAGCAAACCCACTCTCACACGCACCAGTGCTGCAAGAGAGCAGATGGACCTTTTGACCTTCCCACGACTGGGTTGACCGTATTCG